>CAYZFF010000117.1:0-11325 GCA_964477305.1 uncultured Cytophagia bacterium | reverse complement strand
CGAGATGAAATTCCCCCGGCAATAGATTATTGTCGTCTTGCACCGAAGTGATTGTGCTCGAGGTGCGGAACGTCGCGCGCGCCGGCCAAGTCACGGTGACGACCCCGTCGGAAACTTTCAAGTGCCAGGTGTAAATGGAATTCACTTTCAGCCGCGAAATGATATTCAATAACGTACTGGTGTCGCGTACAGCCGGGAAGGTGAGATCAAGTTCGGGACCTTTGAGATTGATCATGTACTTCACCGTATCTTCTTTATCATTATCAAACGAGCGGCTCCAGAGAAATTTCAGCGGTTTTTGTTTATTCAACTGCACCGTTTCGTTATTTGCCGGCGTGAGCAGACGCGGCTGGCTCGGATCGTTATTGGTGACGAGAAACAATTGCTCGGCGGATTTGCCGCCGCCGGGCGCAAGATTCGTCAACGAAAAATTGCGCGGCCCGCGCTCCGCGTCCGGCGTGATGGTGAGGTTGGCAATCAAGCTCGTCGCATTCGGCACGATAATGGAATTGATCACAATCCCCGGCCCCACATTCACCACCGTGCTTTTGTTGATAAAATTCGCGCCGGTAAAAACGATATCGACGCGCTGCTTGCGAAATGCAAAGGCCGGTTCCAGTTTTTGCAAAATCGGGCCCGGATTATTAATCGTGAAAATTCGCTGATCCGAAATTGCGCCTTCGCCGTTGCTCACCGCAAAATTGCGCGCGCCCAAATCCGCGGTCGGGCTGATGGTGAGATTCGCCGTTAAACTGTCGGGCCGATGCACCGTGACGCGATTGACGATCATGTTCGGTCCGACGACCACCTCACTCAAACTGCTGTGAAAATTTTGTCCTTTAAAACCGACGTCCAGCGTTTGCAGCCGCCTGCCGCTCACCGGGTTGATACGCGTTAAAATCGGCGTTGGCATCACCGTAAAAATGGCGCCCGCCGAAACCCCGCCGCCGGGATTTGCATTGGTCACGGAAAATTGATGCAGCCCGGGCATTGCGTTCGCCGCAATCGTAATCGTTGCGGTTAAACTATCGCGGCGATGCACGACAACATTATTCACGGTGATTCCGGCGCCGACATGTACCGTCGTCGCGCCCGCAAAAAAATTATCTCCGGTGAAGCCGACCCGCAGCGTTTGCAACGGGGCGCCGCTCACCGGTGAAATGCGCGTCAACACCGGCAAAGGATTGCGCACGATAAAGGTTTGAGGATTCGATGCAAAGCCGCCGTTATTGATTACTTTAAAATTTCGCGGACCGGCATCCGCCGCTTCCTCAAGGAGCAAACCAGCCGTGATACTGTCCGGGCTGTGCACCACCAAATTATTCACCTTGATGTTCGGCCCGGTTTCTAAGCTACTAACCCCGCCGATGAAAAACGCGCCTTTCAACCCGACGATAACTTTTTCCGAGCGTGTGCCTTCGGCGGGACTTAATTTTTCCAAACTTGGCGTGGGGTTGACCACCGTAAATATGCGGCTCTCGGAAACCAGTCCATTGCCATTGCTCACCGTTACATTGCGCGGCCCGACAATGGCATTGACGCTAATCGTAATATTCGCCGTCAAACTATCGGTGCGCTGCACAACAACTTTATTGACGAGAATATTCGGCCCGAAATTTACACTGCTCAAATCGTCAACAAAATTCGCCCCTTTAACCCCGACCTCTAATGTTTGGAAACGATAACCGGACACCGGGGTCAAGCTGGTCAATACCGGCGCGGGTTTGCCGACGATAAAAGTTTGATTCAGTGATTTACCGCCGCCCGGTTCACTATTCGTAATAAAAAAATTCCTCGACCCGATCAGCGCTTCGGCGCCGATGGTGAGGCTCGCGGTCAAGCTATCGGAACGGTGTACCACGACGCGATTCACCGTAATATCCGGCCCGACGTTCACACTGCTCACCCCGCTGATAAAATTTGCCCCTTTAAATTCAACCTCGAGTGTTTGCAAGAGGCCGCCATTGTTCGGTGAAATTTTCGTCAACACTGGTGAAGGATTGCTGATGGTGAAAATTTGTGGATTGGAAGTTCCGCCGCCGGGGCCGGGGTTCACCACAAAAAAATCGCGCATGCCGTTCGCCGCTGTCGAAGAAATCGTCAGGCTCGCCGTCAAGCTTGTCGCGCTCACGACGGTGATCGAGTCGACTTGAATTCCTTGGCCCACATTGACTTTTGTCACGCCCGCGAGAAAATTTGCGCCTTTCAACGTCACTTTGAATGACTGGCCGCGTCCACCCTTGGCCGGTGCAATGTCGGTTAGCATTGGCGCGGGGTTATTGATGGTGAAAAATTGCGCCGTGGAATTGCCGCCGCCGGGTGCAGCGTTGTTCAATGAGATCGAACGGGCACCGAGAGCCGCTTCCGGCGTAATCGTCATGGTCACCGTGAGGCTATCGCTGCGTTGTACGTTGAGATTATTCACCAAAATGCCCGCGCCCACATTCGCCGTGGTTACTCCATTGAAAAAATTGGCGCCATTAAATCCGACGTTGATTTTTTGCAAACGATTGGCGGCGGCGGGGTTGAGTTGGGCCAGAGTCGGGGCGGGGTTTTCTACTGTGAAAGTCTGTTTTCCCGAAATACCGCCGCCCGGTCCATTATTGATAACAAAAAAATCGCGCGAGCCAGTTGCCGCATTCGCCGCAATAGTGAGGCTTGCCGTTAAGCTGTCCGCACGGTGCACGGTGATTTTATTGACGGTGATATTGGGTCCTGCATTCACACTGGTGAGCCCGGCGAAGAAATTTTTTCCTTTAACGCTGATATCCAAACTTTGCAGGCGCTTACCGCTGAGTGGAAAAATCTTCGTCAACACCGGAGCGGGAAGCGGTTTGCCAATGCCACTGACTTTGAGATCAAGCAGATTCTCGTTGGCATCGTTGGATTTAATTGTGATGATGCCGCTTTGCAAACCTTCCTGCAGGGGATTAAAGTTGATGATAATGTCGCTGCTATCGTTCGGCAATAAAACAAAACTTTTGGCTGAGATAACTTGGAAGCGATTGTGATTTGACGCCACGTTATTAACGTTCAAACTCGCCGCACCACGATTGGAGACGCGGACAGTCAAAGCTTTCGAGGACTTGACTTGCACGGAATCGAATTTCAATTCCGCGGGCAACACCGAAATTTCCGGCAACGCACTGGAAGTGCCGGTGCCGCTCACCGGAATTTTGGTGATCTTACTGGTTGAGTCATTACTGAAAATGCGTAGTGTGTCGATCTGCGCGCCGAGCGCTAACGGCGTAAACCGGACGGTGAATAATTTGTAATTTTGCGGCGGAATCACATGCACGCTGCCACCGATAAATTTGAAATTCGGATTGCTGAGCAACATATTCGAAATATTCAAATTGCTCGCGCCGGTATTGGAAATGGTGAGGATCACATCGCCGGTTTTATTGAGACTGGCGCGGCCAAAAGTTAGTTCGGCCGGCTCCAGTTTCATCACGGGCATGGTGTGAACTTGTGCAAGCCCGGTATTAAAAGCAATGAGGAGGAAAACGTAAAGAACGGCACGCGCGGTCGAACGCAAAATCGATTTCTTCATGGTCGCTACCCTAAAATTAATCCAATCGTCAATAGCGCTCCACGCTCGCAGCCACGCGATGAAAATGAGGCTTACCCTAAGATAAAAACATACCCTCACTACTTGGCGAATGCGTGATTTCAAAATTCTTCCTTCAGCACGATCATCAAGCAGTTCCCATTTTCGTAATTGCAATTCGTATTTCGAATTTGTACTTTGCCCGTTCGTCAAGATCGTGAAACCCAATTGTCCTGGCGACCTCGGATTTCGGACTTTTGCGGCAATCTCAATAGGCATAAAGCCTTGTCGCGTAAAATTTATTTAACCAGCGCTACAACGGCTTTAAGCTGAGGATTGGCATGTGAGTTGTAATAGAAATGAGCAAGAGAAGGTTTAGGATGCTGACAGGTAGGTCGGCGACATAAGGATTGTGGCTCCCCCTCACAGCCAAGAGGCCCAGGGTCTTATGACTCGGGCCTTTTTTATTTCTATCCCAGCCAGCTGATATCAAAAAAATCTTTGCCACAGAATTAGGAATCCCATAGAAATAAAAATATTTCCGTGGGATTTCTTTTCTGCGGACAAAAATTTCTGTCGAGGGCGGCGAGAAAAATAAAATCTACATTTAAATTGTCATTCCGAGCAACGCAGGTGCGAGGAAGCTTTCTGGCAAAAAAATTCTCGCTGCACTCGAAATGACAATTTATTTATGCAAACCCCAACGCTGTAGATTTGTAAAACTTTACGGTTTCCGTTCGTATTGAATTTCCTCCATCCAGCTTTCTTTGCCCTCCTGATACCACGTCCACTGCGAGCTAAAACTATTTTCATCTTTGAATCGAAAGACGGCCTTATCCATGTGCCCTTTGTCACGCGACGGGAGATTCGTCGCGTCGAGAAAAGTGAACGTAATGTCGCGGCCATTGTCATCGAAAGCCGTCGCAGCCAGTCGCGGCTGGCTGCCGGCGACGCAATAATGCGTGAGCAGCAACCGCGAACCGTCGAGGTGAAACATGGTCATCATCGTTTCGTTGGGGTGGGCATCAAAAGAATTTTCCACCACTACCGAACCTTTCGCAATGGTTTTGAACGTAATATCCTCAGTCCACCCTTTGGTGCTGCGGCCAATCCATCGGCCGTCGAGTTTTTTGAAAAGTTCAAAACCGTTTTGGGCTAATTCAGCGGTATTATTCTTAGCGTTTCCATTGGTGCCATTGACTGCCGTCAACATTGCGGCCTCCAGTTGCATCAACTTCAGTGGGTTACCGGAAGGATCGTTGAAGGCGACAAAACGACTTTTGCCAAACGAAGTGATTTTCACGCCGCGTGCTTTTAAAGTTGTTGCCGCGGCGGCCAAATCCGTCGTACCCAAAATAATCGTGCCGTTTCGCCGCCCTGATTTTGCCGGTGTTTTGGCGCCTCCGTGCAGCACCAGGGCCACGGCGCCATGTCGTTGCAGCGGCAAATCCGGCAAATATTCACGGCTGTAAATTTGAAAACCGAGTGTGGTAAAAAAGGCTTCTTCCCTTTCCAGGCTCTCGCCAACCACACCAATATTGAAAACGGCCGGTTTGCTCTCTGCAGTTTTATTGTCGTTTGCAATGTCTAATAAATTAATCGAATTGCCGAATGGGTCATAAACCGTTACGAATTTTCCCAGCGCAAAATCCTGCGGTGCCGCATTTTCAACGATACCGCCGCTGTGGCGGACGGCCGCAACGGCTGCGGCTAAATCTCCAATCCGCATGTTTAAGTGTGTGTAAGCGGCGTCTGTTATTGCAGCTTTGGCCGCGCTCCGGCTCAACAATAAACGAAACCCACCGTTGCGCAAAATTTTCGCCGGTACACAGCAACTGTTTTCTTCAACTTCAAATCCGAGCGCCTCGGTGTAAAACTCACTAGCACGTTGCAGGTCCGAGACGCCGTGCTCGATAGCCCAAACGTATGGTGTAAAATTCGGCGACGCCTCGTTCGATTGCGCCGAAACCATTCGAGGTAAAGCGAAACACAGCATCGCAACCTGGCTAAAGATAAAAATTTTCTTCACTAACCTTTTACGCAATTGAATTTTCACTGTTAACATAGTTTGCCCTTTTAAGTTTGACTTCAGACATTAAACCTGGAATTTCGGAGCTTTACGTTTTATCAATTTGTCGCAACTCCACTATCCCGCCATATTTCAGATGTGGACAACTGCTGGCAATTTTCACGGCTTCATCATAATCCTGCGCCTGGATCAAAAAATAGCCGCCGAGATGGTTGCTGTCCTCGCGGGGGGCGAACGGTCGCGCTTCGAGTTGCTCATTGACGCGACGCAACAGGCGTCCGTCATAACGTAGTTTGGCGCCGGCGCGTAAGCGATTGGTTTGCGCGATTGTCTGCGCCCACTTGCCATATTCAATCACTTTATCGGCTTCGTGCTCATCTACGCTTCCAGATTCATGCAGCAGCATGATGAAAGTCTCCAAGCCCGGATCAGATCGGGAGACGCGGCTCTGCCACTTTCCCAAACTGAAACCGAACGCCACCAACACGATGGCGGCAAAAGCGCCGGCCAAACGCGGCATTGAAAAAATTTGCCGTGACGGCGTCATACGTATAAACCCTTTGGATTTCAGTGCGCTGATAATTCTGCTTTCCAGCCCCGGCGAGGGCTGGCGTTGGCGTGCCAGCGCCACGAATTTTTCATGCTCTGCTGCGCTCAAGTCGTCATCATTTTTATTGAAATTCATTTATGGTCTCCGCATAGTATTGCCGGCGGCGTGCGCATGCAACGAATCACGCACTGCCCGGCGCGCGTGCGAAAGCTGGCTTTTGGAAGTGCCGCCCTCGATTTCCAACAACCGTCCAATTTCTTCATGCGTGTAGCCCTCAATATCGTGAAGCACCAAAACCTGGCGGTAGCCGTTGGGCAAAGCGGCAATTGCCTGTTCGAGGTCAATGCGTTCAAAATCTTCTGTCGCGCCAACTTCTGCTGCCAACTCATCAGCGATGATCGTATGCTGTTCTTTTTTGCGCGTGCGATAGAATTCACGGGCGCGATTGATCAGAATGCCCGATAACCACGTCCGGATGCTGGATTCCCAGCGAAATTCGGCGAGGGCTTCAACGGCACGCAGCCACGTGTCCTGCACGATCTCCTCCGCTTCATGCACGTTCCAGCCGGCCAGCCGCAACGCCAGTTGATAAAGCGTCGGGGTATGCCGCTGATACAGCACACGAAACGAAGATTCGTCGCGACGGGCCAGAAAATTGCTTACGAGACGGCGATCCTTCAATTGCGCCAGATACTCGGTGATGATTTGCATAACTATAGATGAGTGACCAAAACCCCATTAAAGGTTGCATCAAATTTTAAAAATTTTTCCAGATGCCAATTAACATAAAAAATTGTGGCCCACCAAAATAGAACAGCCCACAGAAAAAAATTCCGTGAGCTGTTCTAAATCCGTGAGCGATCAATCTTTTTGTAGCTCGCGCGTGTTGGGAAATAAGTTTTAAAAACTGTCAAGAAAATTGACTTTCAGAGACAGCAAAACAGTTATATTGAGCGCCTGAAATAAATCACCACTGCAAGAGCATCAACCCGATTTCTTCACCCCATTTTCTGCTTCCAGCACAATGTCGAACACTGCAAACTCTACCATTTTGCCGTTGACTTCACGGCGCTCCACGGGAACGGCGAGTGAGGCATGAAACATCGGATCCGCTTCTTGCCGCGGGTCACCATGAAAAAACATTTCGCTGACGAGGCGCTTGTAATTCGGTGCCTGCGCAATGAAATGAATATGAGCTGAACGCCACATGTTCGGATTCGGCTGATAGGCCACCGGATGTATCGTCTCAAATTCATAATGTCCATCTTCGGCTGTGAGCAGACGCGCGCGGTTTTTGAAATCACCGTTGCCGGCGGAATAATTCCCGTTGATATCAACCTGCCAAACATCGAGCACCACGCCGGACAGCGGTCGCTTTGTATCGAAGCCCCAAAGCCGGCCGGAAACGATAAGCACATTTCCCGGCTCGAACGGCGGACAAACTTTGGCGCGAAACGGCGCGCCGCTTCGATAAAACGGCCCGAGCGGATTGGTTTTGGTCACGGTCAAATCACCACGCGCCGAAACCACCGCTGCCGGTGGCGGTCCCATTTCAATCAGAACTTTTTCTGCTTCGCTGGCATCCGGGCTCGTTGGCGTCGGCAAGGCATCTGCGCGGAGCATCCAACCAGCAACCCCAGTGGCCGCGAGACCGCAGCCGGTTTGTTGGAGAAATTTGCGACGGGTTAATTCACTCATGGTTGCTCCTTAAAATATGACGTCCGACCGGCGCCCAACGGTTTTCTCATTTACCAAAACCACGGCACGCCAGTTGGACCTCACGCTTCGCACTCAATCACATTTCACGCGTTTCATCGGAAAATCAATGTGTTTTAATTTGCCTTTGCTCGTCCCCTCAATTGCCGCGGCCAGTGAACCGTCTTTTTCAAGCCGATAAATAATCCGTTGCGGAAAGTCATGTTGCGGATTTTCAAACACGGCCTCTTGATTGCTATATTTGATGAGCTTGAAAGAAGCTTCCGCCTGGCCCGAGGGTTTCGCGATATAAAATAGATCACCCTCCTGCTCACGAATCTGCACAAATTCATATTCCACGGTCTTGCCATTCTTCACCGTACGACTCATGCCGAGCATCGTTTGCCCCGAGGGCTTCATCCATTGTTCCAGATATTCGCGCCCGCCACCGCTGCCGTCCCAACCTCCCGCCAACCACGCCAAGTCGTCAATCGTAGTTTTCTTTTCCTGCGCGAGCGTAATTCCACAAAATAATAAAACCGCGCCAATAACTAAATGATGTTTTGCAAGCATGATCAACCTCCGAGTTTGATTTAAAGTGTTGCCAGGGTTTGATCATTAAATATACAAAACATTATACAATTGTATTGTAAAAATCCGACATGCGATATACTCCCTGACGGGTCGATTGCTTATTCTTTTGCGCCGTATTCGAATTCTTAATTTCTAGGGGCCGATCAATGAGATATTACCATTCGATTTTTTCGCGTAAAGTGCTCCGCCATTTGATGATCCTCGCGAAAATAGGCCACCGGATTTTGTCCGGAAAAAGTTTTAAAATCGTGAATGAAATGAGCTTGGTCGTAATAGCCGCATTCGGACGCAATAAAACTCCAGCCGAGGTTGTGGTTTTGTATCACCGCTTTGAAAACCTTTTGAAAACGCAACAGCCGGGAGAAAAATTTGGGGGTGAGGCCGACCTGCGTTTGAAACTGGCGTTCGAGTTGGCGCGCGCTGACGCCGGCCGCTTGCTGTAACCGCTCAATCGGAATCATCCCGTCTTTTTGAATCATCAAAGCCACGGCGGCGCGAACGGTTCGTGCGGTTTCATAACGCGAATCGAGTCGCGCGAGAAAAACGGTTTCAATAATTCTTAACCGTTCGCGCAACGAACGCGCCGTTTGAATCTTTTCCATCAGCTCGCGACCGAGCCGATTCGCAATGTTTTCAAAATTGGTAATTTGATCCGTGAGCTCGTTGAGAGGAAGCTGCAAAAAAGGATAAGCGCCACCGGGATGAAAACGAATGCCGAACAGCTTGACCCGACCGGTCGGCGCGATCATGGCGAAACGCTGCATCTGTCCGGCAAGAAGCGTTGCCGGCTGCATCTCAATTTTATTGTTGCTGTGATAACGTTTGAAGGGATCGGCGAGATTAAAAATCAACTCGATGCAGCCGTCCGGCATAATGGCTTCAGGTGAACTTGAGGTAGGCTGGGACGAACCTTCCAGCGTCCAGAAGCACTCGAGGTATTTTGCAAGTCGAGGATGCGGTTGAATAGCGCGATACTGCATGCGTTTTACGTTCAAACGTGACGGTTTGTTGTTGGCAAATATTGACAAAACTTTTTGAAAACATAAGAAGGACTGTTTTGTTGTTTTTATGTTCAATCATTGCCCAATAACTTTGCCAACTCATCCAACAGTTCCCGCAGCTTCCCTTCCGACAACCAACGTCCTCGCACCATGACGCCGGCACGTTGCGAAACATTAGCGACATCGGCCAATGGATTGGCCGTCACCAGAATCATGTCCGCGCGTTTGCCGATTTCAATCGTTCCAAAGGCTTCGGCATTCGCAACAAAACGGCTGATAAAATCGCCCGCATTTTTTGTTCCGGCTTGGAGCGCTTGATAGGGCGTCAATCCGGCCTTCACATAAGCCTGCAAATCTTCATGAATGGTAAAACCGGGGAACATGCCGATAATGTCGGGTGACGGTGAATCCGTGCCGAGCAAAAGTGGCACATTGGCGTCATGTAAGGCCTTGGTCAACTTTTGCAGAAACGCCAGTTGGCGATCAAGATTACCAGCGCGCCCGGCATAACGATTAGAATTACGCCAACCATTCAACCAAGTCGGATGCAAATATTTTATTTCCGGTCGCGCCAGCACGGTTTGCCGGAACGACACAGTTTGATTGCCCCATTGCAAATTGATCGTTGCGTACGTCGAAAGATTCGCCGTCACCAATGCGCCCGCGTTTTGGGTGATCGCGGCTGCAGACGAAATTTTTGACTCCTCCAACGAATTATTAAAATATGTGTAAAGGTATTCTTCGGCATGCGCGATCATGGCCTGGCCGGATTGCAAAATGCCTTGCAAACCCGGCGCGCGCACACCGTGGCCGATCACGGCAATCCCTTGTTGTTTCGCTTCATGCATCAACGCGGCAAACACCTCGGCGCTGATGCTGTTATAAACTTTGATAAAATCCCAGCCGCGACTCTTGATGTCACGCACATCCGTTTGCGCTTCTGCCGGTGTACGCACGATCCAACCACGATTGCCTTCGCCATCCACAAAAGCGCTCGCGAAAATCGTCGGGCCGAATAACTCGCCGCGTTTGACTTGTTCACGGAACTGTAAGATCGTCGAAGGACTGCCCATATTCAAAACCGTTGTCACCCCATTGGCGACATACGGCAGCAAATCTTCGGCGTAATTGATATGGGTGTGCATATCGGCCAAACCCGGCATGAGATATTTTCCCGCGCCGTCGATGCGATAAGCGCCGTCCGGAATGGCAATTTGCGTTGACGGCCCGATCATCGCGATTTTTCCATCGCGGACAATCACAGTATGATCCGGCAGCGTGCGCTCGTCATTCATCGGTACGACATTCACGTGTACAAACGCAATCACGCCGGTGAAATCTTCTATGGGCAATACCTTTGGTTGCGGCGCGGGTTTAATGTTGGCCGCGGTTGGATGCGAACAGCCCCAGTGCAAAAAGACAAACCCCAGTGCAATTTTAAGAATCGGCTTCATCATCGCATTCCTTCTGGATTAGTTTTAACGGCCGAATCAAACGTCGAGCTCAACAACCCAAATCACGAAATAATCTGATGGCGTTTGAACCACTCTTCGATAACGCTCAAAAAATCTTCTGGCTGTCCCGTATTGCGATTGATCATGCCGTGATCGGCATCCGGAAACCATTGCAGCATGAAAGGTTTGTTTTGCGCTTGAATAACATTTTGCAAAATTGTGCGGCAATGTTGTGCAGGGATACTGCGGTCTTTTCCGCCTAGAATCCAGAGTCCGGGCTTGCTCATCTTTTGAATATACGGCGCCGGATCAAAACCTTTTTCACCGGCGAACAAAGCGTAACGCCGTGCCACTTCTTCATCGCTCAATGTCGTGTTCTCCGCCAGGTCGCTGTAATAGATTTCTTCGCCGACCGATACGGTAGGGCCGGCAATCATGACCGTATAAACATT
>CAYZFF010000116.1:2718-11413 GCA_964477305.1 uncultured Cytophagia bacterium | reverse complement strand
TGCAACCCTGCCGCTTGCTCTCGCGAATAAACTCTTGCCCTTTTTCGTAACTGGCGATGCAAAGAATTGTTTTGGGAGGTAATCCGGCCATGACTCGTGGCTCCTCTTGGTAAGCGTAAGACGTAGATATTAAATTACGTTTTACGTCTTTACGTTTCACATTTTATATGTTAAACCGAATATTTAGAATATCCCCGTCTTTAACAATATACTCCTTCCCTTCCAAACGCAGCAGGCCTTTCTCTTTGCAGGCGTTGAAACTGCCGAGCTTGATCAAATCTTCAAAATGCACGGTTTCCGCCCGGATAAAGCCCTTTTCCAGATCGGAATGAATTACGCCGGCGGCCTGTTGCGCGTTGAGGCCATTGCGAATGGTCCACGAGCGGCACTCGTCTTCGCCGGCGGTTAAAAATGAAATTAATCCCATTAACTCGTATGAGGTGCGAATCAGCTTGTGCAGCGCCGGTTCTTTGATGCCGAGATCGGCCATGAACACCGCGGCGTCTTCAGCGCTCAACTCGGAAATCTCGCGCTCGATTTCAGCGCTCAACGAGGTTAGTCCACAATTCGGCGTGAGGAAGCGCGACAGGGCCTGTTCAATTTCTGCGGCGCGCGGAATTTTGTCCTCGGAAATATTGATGACATACAACAGCGGTTTGAGCGTGAGAAATTGATACCCTTTCAGTGCGCGTTCTTCTTCTGCGGTTAGTTCCATCTCGCGCAGCGGTTTTTCCTGATCAAGCTGGGTTTTGCAGCGTTTCATGAGCGCGAGGTCTTTGAGATTTTGCGCGTCTTTGGCTTTGGCGCCTTTTTCCAAGCGTTCGATGCGCGACTCCACCAGCGCCAGATCGCTGAGCCAAAATTCGCTGTTGATGAACTCGATGTCCTGCGCCGGATCGATGCGGCCAAACGGATGCGGCGAGATTTCATTTTCAAAATCACGCACCACCAACACAATGGCGTCTACGGTTTTCAAATTGCCGATGAATTGCGCCGGCAAACCCTTCGGCTCTTTGCCATCGCCTTCAAAACCGGGCACTTTAACATATTCAATTGTGGCATTGACTTGCCGTTTGGGATTGAACAGCGCCGTCAGCCGATCCAGCCGGGCATCGGGAACTTTGACGACGCCGCGCTCCGCTTCTTGTTTATGATATCCGGCGTCAGTGCTTTTGTGTTTGAGTAAAGTAGAAAAAATTGTCGTTTTACCTGCGAACGGCAGGCCGACGATGCCAATTTGCATTTGTACTCCTGTTTATTTTAAAGTTTCATTTGGGCGAATGAATATCTACAGAATTTTCTTCGCAAAGTCAACGATAATGCCGAAGTCATTGCTGGCCGCTTAACCTATCATGCAGGAAACACCTTGTCAGGGTCAAGCAAATCTGCTTGACAAATTCAATCATGCACGTTATATTGCACATTTAATTTTAAAGACCCTTAAACATAACCATGAGGATTCATGCCAAATCAGACTACCATACCCGCCGGCTTTGTCTTTTCAGTCAAACCGGAACCGCACAAAGAGCGTACCAAGGAAATTCTCCGCAAACATCCGGAAATTCGCCAATATGTTGGAAAAAATCCGCTGACATTTTTATACACCGCGGGAATTGTCGCACTGCAAATTCTCGCGGCCTACGGGCTGCGCCAGCAACCGTGGTGGCTGGTCGTCCTGGTGGCTTATACCGTCGGCGCGATTGCGAACCATGCGCTGTTCGTGCTCATTCATGAATGCACGCACAATTTAATTTTTAAACGCCGGGTCGCCAATTATCTGACCAGTATTTTCGCCAACCTGCCCATTGTCGTTCCTTCCGCCATTTCATTTCACCGTTATCATCTCAAACATCACGCTTTTCAAGGGGTGTATGAGTTGGATGCCGATATTGCGCATGAATGGGAAGCGCGGCTCGTCGGCAACTCCGTGGTTGGCAAGGCCATGTGGCTTTTCCTTTTTCCCATCTTTCAAGCGCTGCGGCCGCTCCGCCTGAAGGAAATCGACTTTATTGATCGTTGGATTTTGTTCAATTGGTTCGTGCAATTCAGTTTCGATATTGCGATCTTGGCGTTGTTCGGCGTCAAAGCGTTTTGCTTTTTACTCTTTTCTCTTTTCTTTTCCGTGGGTTTGCATCCGCTCGGCGCGCGCTGGATTCAGCGGCACTACATGGTGGACGATGAACAAGAAACCTATAGCTATTACGGCGCGCTCAACAAAGTGGCTTTTAACGTCGGCCATCATAACGAGCATCATGATTTCCCTTCGGTGCCGTGGAATCATCTGCCCAAAGTGCGGGCGACGGCGCGAGAATATTATGACACGCTGGTCTGGCACAAGTCCTGGACAAAATTGCTTATCAAATTTTTGTTTGATGCCAAGCTCTCGCTTTTTTCGCGCACGGTGCGCTCCGAGCGCGGACAAGTTGCGTTGCATGCCGAGGTGAAACCCGACGTTGAGGCTATTGCCGCGATAACGATTAAATGAAGGTTGATCCTGGCAAATTTAGAATTTGCCAGGCAACTATTCGCTAAAACACTTCGATCTTAATATATTTTTGCGGATGCTGCTTTACATCCAGAATGAGCAAATCCAAATCTTGAGTGAATTTTTCGAGATTGCGATAGAGCGTGTCGTCCTGAATAAGCCGGCCAAGTGAGCCTTCACCCTTTTCCACTTTGCCAAGCATCTTCTCCATCGAGTTGGCGGCATTGCTCAGCCGCATCGTGGCGGCTTTTAAACTGGTGGCGCTGGAATCCAGATTGGCGATCACGTCGTGCAAGCTTTTGCCTTCCGGCGCGGTCAATTGCTCAAAATTCTTCGCAGCGGTTTTTAAACTCTTCAACGTCAACTCCACCTCGCCGAGGTTTTGCGTTACGCCTTCCGCCACGGCGCCGGAAATCGTGTTCAGGTGGCGCAAACTGCCTTTCAAACTGGCTTCGGTGTTTTCATCAAAAGTTGAACGAAAGCGTTTCAGCAGCACGGTGATATCCTCGCCTATCGGCGCCGCGGCTTCGGCGAGATCAAAAAAGTCCGTTTCCAATTGGCCGGGAATCTTTTCGCCGGCTTGCAACATTTCTTTTGATTTTCCCTTCACCACCTCAATGGCCTTGTCACCGAGTAAAGTTAAATTGCGCAAGATGGCTTTGGAGTCTCGCGCCAACTGATACCGTGAATCCAAAAAGAGTCGCACTTCAACGCTGTCGCCGACGAGTTGCATCTCTTTTACCTGGCCGATCTTGTAACCGGAAATAATCACCGGATCCTGCAACTCCAAACCAACGACGGTTTCAAACTTTGCCGTGATTTCATATTCTTTTTTCGCAAACGTGTATTCCCGCAAATACAACACGCCGAAAAAGAAAATCACCACTGCCAGAACAATCACCGCTCCGACGCGGGCCTCATAACTCATACATTCCTCTCAACAAAATACCGTATTGATGGACCAGTGGATCGTTGGATCAATGGAATTCAATATTCCGTTAATCCCACATTCCATAAATCCAACCAAGCGTTTTATAACAACAAGGCGGCAAGCACGTAATCCAACATTAAAATGATCAGACAAGCAGTAACGACGGCGCGGGTGGTGGCATGGCCGACGCCCTCGGCGCCGCCGCTCGTGTGAAACCCTTCATAACATCCGATCAACGTGATGCTGACGCCAAAGAAACCACTTTTGATAATGCCGTACACTGCATCCCAAATTTTAAACCACATACGAAAGCCTTTAAAAAATTCGGTGGTGGTTATATCCATCGTGGCCACTGAAATCAGCCAGCCGCCGATGATACCGACAAAATCAGCGAAGATCGTGAGCACCGGCACCATAATCAATCCGGCCACGACGCGGGGAATGACGAGAAAAGCAACCGGATTGATGGCCAGCGATTCCAGCGCGTCGATCTGCTCAGTCACGCGCATCGTGCCGAGTTCTGCCGCAATACTGGCGCCGACGCGGCCAGCCAACACCAATGCCGTCACCACCGGACCCAGCTCTAAAATCATCGACTCCCCAACGGCGCTACCAACCACGTACAGCGGCACATAGCCGGTGATTTGATACGCGGCTTGCACGGAGGTGACCATCCCGCTGAACGTCGCTGTGATCAACACAATCGGCAGCGAACTGTTGCCAATAAGATACATTTGTTCCGGAATGCGGCGCAAAAAAATGCGCGCATCACGCAACGATCGCAGCATGGCGGCCAGGAGCAGCCCAAAACGCCCAATGTTCTCAAAATGTCCGAGCGTGCTCTGGCCGACCGTTTTAAATAAAGAAGTCATGAAGAAAAGCGTTAGTCGGTTCAACGGTTTAACAGCTCAACGGTTGAACCGCCAAACCGTTTAAAACTTCGCGCCGATATAATGCGGCAACATTTTGCGCCACGTCGGCCAATCATGCGGCATATCGTGGCCCCACAAATCCAATTCGTGCGGAATGCCTTTCGCGGCGAGAATGCTGGAAAGCCCCTGCGAATGCTGCGGGGCTTCGTAGGAACCTTGTCCGGTCAAAATATAAATGTGTTGCTTGGCGCGCAACATCGGCAAAAAGTGCTCATCATTCATGTTCGGCAAATAATCGACCGGGCTGTTGAAATAACAATTATCGTCGTAATAACCGTCGCAGTACATTTTCACGTCGTAGGTGCCGCTCATCGCAATCGTACCGTCGAAAAGATCGGGGCGGCGGAACAACGTGTTGGCGGCATGAAACGCGCCGAGGCTCGCGCCGGTGGTGATCGTCATCACCCGGCCGTTGCAATGATGCTGAATGAACGGCGCAACTTCATTGGCCACATACTCGTTGAATTGCTGATGCCGGAGAGCCCGATGCGCCGGATGCATGTTGTTATTCAGCCAGCTTTCCATATTGATGCTGTTGATCGAAAACACTTTAATTTTGCCGGCATCAATAAACGGCGCCAGCGTATCAATGACTTGAAATCTTTCGTATTCGAGATAATCTGCCGCCGCGGTGGGAAACATCAACAACGCAAAACCATAGTGTCCGTACACCGCAACTTCCATATGCTTGTTCAAACTCGGACTCCACCACGAGTGAATTTCACGATTCATGCCTTCCTCCGTGAGAGAATTGAATTTCCAATTTACTGTTTACTCAAACCCGCTAAGGTTTGACGCGATTCCGCTGCTTTAAATATAAATAAAGAAGAGCGCGCGTCCAAGAGAATTTTGCGGGAGAAGCCGTTTGCAACTTTGCCTAAAATTTTGTATAGTGGGTCTGACCGCTGGCAACCGGTTGCCGGGCGCTGGCGGCTGATTTTAAAATCATTTCCATTTTGCTCATCTAAAAATGACTCGCAATGAACACGAAGCCGGCTCCGCAGAATCCCCTGCCCATTCCGTTAGCCGAGTTGCGCCGTAGTTTGCTGGCGGCGCTGGCGCAATTCCACCCTTTCGTTTTAGAACCGCTGTTAAATCAATTCGAGACGATCATTGCCGAGTTTATGGCGGACGCTCGCGATAACATAACACCTGCTGAATTGGAGCAACTCGAACAGCGTTACATTGAAACCGTCTGGAGCACGGCGCTGCGGTTGCCGCCGGAATATCGCGCCCAGGAAGCTTATCCACAGGCCAGCTTGACACAAGTGGCAAAGCATTTTACCGAACGTTTGTGCGCCGATCTGCATGCCGCTTTTAGGCGCGTAAAAATTAAATGTTCGTTAACCACGATGGAAAAACGCGAAGCGCTGCATGGCATGTTGCGCACGCGTTATCTCGACGCGCGCTTGAAAAAATTTTTCATGGGCGGCGAAGTCAAAACGCCGGACGGCGCGACGTTTCAGGGCAAGGGTTTCCGCTCGATGGGACAGGAGGCGATTTATGCAGCAGCGCTGCGGCTAAAGCGAGGCGCGGCTTTCATTCAAGGCGAAAAATATTCCGGTGATTATGTCGCGCCGATGATTCGCGATCTCGGGCTCGCGCTGGCCATGGGGCAACAGCCGTTTGACGTGATGACGGCGCAGATGGGTAAAATCGGCAAGCCGACGGATGGAAAAGATTTGCACCTCGGCGATTTCGCTTGTGGCATCCTCCCTCCTGCGGCGCCGATTACACTCAGCACCGGTTCGGCCTGCGGCATCGGCTTTGCGTTGAAAGGCACGGCGCAAGTGATGATCAGTTGTCTCGGCGAAGGCGGTACCTCCTCGGGCGAATGGCATGAAGTCGTCAATTTCGCCGCCGTGCAGAAAATGCCGATTGTGTTTATCGTGCAGAACAATCAAACCGCGCTCTCGACGCCGGTGCAGGAACAATGTGCCGCTTTCAATTTCGCGCAAAAGGCGGTGGGTTATGGCATGCGGGCGATTACGATTGACGGCACCGATCCCGAAGAAGTTTTCGCGGCCGTCACTGAGGCTGCCGAGGCGTGTCGCGCTGGCGATGGGCCGGTGCTGATTGAAATGATCGCAATGCGAATGTGCGGCCACGCGCATCATGATGACATGCTCTATTTCGGCAAAGAGCCGGATCAATTTTTAGAATATGTCCAGCCGGAAAAAACTGCCGACGGCTATCTTGATGCAAAAAAATATGCCTATTGGTTTCAGAAGGATCCGATCAAAATTTACCGGCAGAAATTAATCGAAGCGCATATTCTTGATGACGACGGCTGGAAAAAGATGGTCGCCGCAGTTGAAGCCGAAATTGAGCTGGCCGCTCAACAGGTGATTGCGGCGCCGTGGCCCAAGCCGGAACTCGCCGGGCATCCGGTGGTGACCGGCGGCCCATGGCAAAAACAGCATGAACTTTTAGAAAATCAAAAATTTATTTTTCCTGCGCCCAAAATCTGGCAACCCAATGAGGCGCCCGGCGTCGAATTCGATGT
The DNA here is from genome assembly GCA_964477305.1 of uncultured Cytophagia bacterium. Classification (GTDB taxonomy): domain Bacteria; phylum Zhuqueibacterota; class Zhuqueibacteria; order Zhuqueibacterales; family Zhuqueibacteraceae; genus Zhuqueibacter. The sequence continues at coordinate 4,559 of CAYZFF010000116.1, read as the reverse complement.
CAATGGCAAAACCTTTTGGCAGGCAATTGTCGAAGCGCTGGTGGAAGAAATGCGGCGTGATCCGAACACGTTTATGCTCGGCGAAGATATCGGCGGAAATTACGGCAATGCTTTTGTCATTCTCAAATCCATGTTGGAGGAATTTGGCGAGCGCATGCTCAACACGCCGCTGGCCGAAGGCGCGATCATCGCGTGTGCCACCGGCGCGGCGCTGGTGGGCAAGCGTCCGATTGCCGAGATTCAATTCAATGATTTTATCGCGAGCGGCTTCAATCAACTGGTGAACAATGCGGCAAAAATTTACTATCGCTGGGGACAGCCTGTGCCGTTGACGATTCGTCTGCCGTGGGGCGGCTTGCGCAACGCCGGGCCTTATCATTCGCAAAACACCGAGCCGTGGTTTTATCGCACGCCGGGCTTGAAAATCGTTTGCCCCTCGACGCCGCGCGAAGCGAAAGGATTATTAAAAGCCGCGATTCGCGACGATAATCCAGTTTTATTTTTAGAACATATTGCGCTGTATCGTCTCGCCGCGATCAAACAACAGTTGCCGGAAACGGCTAATGATTTTCTCACGCCGATTGGAACGGCGCATCTCAAACGCGAGGGCAGTGATTTAACCATGATCACGTACGGCGCGTATGTCCATCGCTGTCTCGCGGCTGCACAAAAGTTGCAAGAGCAGGACGGCATTTCCTGTCAAGTGCTCGATCTGCGCACTCTACTGCCGCTCGACAAAATTGCGATTCTTGATTGCGCGCGCGCCACCGGAAGAGTTCTAATTGTGCAGGAAGATTCTAAAACCGGCAGCATCGGCCAGTCAATTGCGTCGATCATTGCCGAGGAAGCGTTCGCATATCTCGATGCGCCCGTGCGCGTGCTTGGGGCGCTCGATACGCCGGTGCCGTACAGCCCGCCGCTGGAGGATTTTTTTCTGGTGAGTCAAAAGCAGATTGAAGAAGCGGCGAAGAAGCTTTTCCAGTATTAATCACGGCTTGCATTTTATAAAAAAATCTGATAAATTGTTCAATATCACAATTAGAACAGGAGTGTTTCATGCCGACGATTCGTCCAATTGCAGATTTGCAAACGCACACCGACGAAATTTTAAAATTCTGCTTAAAAGAGGAACAACCTATTTTTCTCACGAAAAATGGCCACGGCCGCCTTGTGGTGATGAGTCAGGACTATTTCGAAAAAATGCAGGCCATGATGCGGCTTTATGCCAAACTCGATGAGGCGGAAAAACTTGCCGAAGCCGGCGATAAAGGAATTTCACATAAAGAAATGATGCGGCGGGCCAGAGCAAGGCTTAAGAAAAAGACCCAATGAGTAAGCCGCGATTCAAAATCCGTTACCTCACGACTGCTGAAGATGATTTATACAGCATCGCCGACTACATTCGTGAAGATAATCCACGGGCGGCGGATAGAATGATTGATCGTTTTGAGCAAGCCATCAGCAGGCTTGAACTTTCGCCATTTGCCGGTAAAGTGCCCGATGATGACGAGTTGCGTAAACGGAGCTATCGTATGCTGATTGTCGGCAAGTATCTTGTGTTTTACAAAGTCAAAGAAAAGGTTGTAGAAATTCATCACCTCATTCATGGGGCACGGGATTATAAACATCTTCTGCTTTAACTTATCAGCAGCGTCGGACAATCCATCGCCTCGATCATCTCCGCAGAAGCGTTCGAATATCTTGATGCGTTGGTGTCCTACACCCGCCGCTGAAGGAGTTCTTTCTGGTCAGCCAGAGGCAGATTGAAGAAGCGGCAAGGAAACTGGCAATGTATTAAAAATCAGGATAAAAGATCAACTCAATTCTTCGCTTTTGCCATC
>CAYZFF010000116.1:0-2618 GCA_964477305.1 uncultured Cytophagia bacterium | reverse complement strand
TTTTGCCATCAGTTCTTGGAAGCGCCCTTCGGTGCGAATGGGCGCGAAATCCGTGTCCGTCTCCAAATGCTCACGTTTGGCAAAGCCTTCCTCAATCGAACGCGAGATTGCTTCCAATGCTTTCTCTTTTTGGCCGACGCGCGCATAAGCGCAGGCCAGATTGTATAACGCCAAGCCGCGCGTATTTGCGCCGGGCGGAATTCCCATCTCGAAAGCCTTCTCATAATTTTTAACTGCCTCTTCGTTGCGATTGGTGTGCAATTGCGCATAGGCAAGTTGGCCATAAATGTTGCTATTTTGCATGCCACCCGCCAGCGCGCGCTCGAGAAATTTTTCCGCTTCCTCCCAACGTTGCTGCGAAGCATGAACTTGACCAATGCCGGCAAATATGCGCGGATCAGTGGAGCCGAGCGCCGTCGCGCGCTCCAAAGCAGCCAGCGCTTCGTCGAAACGCCGCAATTGCTGCAGCGCGCGGCCATATTGCAAATACGCCTCAGTGTCGTTGGGATGTTCGGCAACCCATTTTGCCAGCAGATCCGCCGATGCTTGCGGCCGGCCCCAGTAACTCGCTGCCACGATTTCGCGCGCCGGCGAGGGCGACCACGCCGGTTGCGGCACCGGCTCAAGATGCGATTTCCAAAACGCGAGAGTTTGTTGAATAATGCGTCGCGCGTCATCATTGTCGCTAAAAGCATCGAAGCCATGTGGCAAACGGCTTGCAAAAGCGAGCGTCCACGGCGCATTGGTTTCGATCACACGCTGCCAGAGTGAAGTGAGTTGCGGCACCATTCCTGGTGCGTCACTTTCCGCCACGACGAACAGCACCGGCAAATCTGCACGCAACTTGCCTTCGGGCGCACGGCCGTAATACAACGCTGCCGCGCGAATTCCCGCCGCCGCGTTGTCACTCATCAAATATTCCGCGGCGCGCGTGACATTGGCCGAGGCGGCATACACGCCGACGCGTGTGCCATCAATGCCGTGCGCCGCGCCCTGTTTGGTGAGAAAGTCAAACACGGCTGCCAAGCATTCCGGAATTCTCGTTGCGTCCGCTTCCATCGACACGCCGACCAAACCATGTGCAGCAACGAGACGCGGCCAGGTTTGATAAATCGCCCAGCGCTTGAGTGAATCGTTTGGCCGGTCGCCGATGGCATTGAGAAAAACCACCGCCGGCCGTTTCTCGCCGGCTTTAATTTTGGGCGGCGAATAAATATCGAGCGTCAACGTACCGCGCTCATCCCGCAAATACGGCACATCGGCGCGCAGCGTCACCTGTTTGGTGGCAGGAACATCATACACGACGCCCCATCCGGTCGGAGCCAGTGGCGAAGGCTGGTTTTGAGCGAGTGCATTTTTAACTGATAACGCGAAAAATAAAAACAGCGTGATAAGACCAGCTTTGCGAAGTAGCATAATTGAATCTCCAAAGAATTCTATTGTGTTTTATTGATTCACTGGTTCGTTAAAAACCATCGCGAAATCATAAATAAACCGAGTCAGCGACTTGCTTGTGGCGCGCGACACGCGGGTGTTCACTTGCACGAAAATCGCAATTGGCGGGAACTTGTTTGAACAGCAATCAGTCACAGCCCGTGGAATAAATTACTGAATCTGAATCCCGCTCCGATCTTCGATGGCCGCTTGAATGCCCCAGCCGCCAAAATTTTCCGAAACCGCGATCCACAACTCGTTGCGGCCTTGTTTGAGCGGCAGATAAACCGCATCCCACAGGCCGACGGTGCCGAGGAAACGGTAATCGCGCGAGGCATAGCGATCATTGCCGGCATACAAGAGTTGGTCGTTGAGATAAACACGGACGATATCGCTAAAACCCAATGCCATTTCTTTGATCTGCTCACGCTCCGAAGTGATCGTGATTTTGACGAAGGTGGTATTGCTCTGTTCGCCAAGCTCGAGCAGGCGCGAGAGATTGGCGATGCCGGTGGCCTCACATTCCAATTTCTTCCACGTCAATCCGGCTTTGTCGGATTCACGCAGTTGAAATTTGCCTTGCAAATTTTTTTCAGAAAAACCGCTCGAAACCGACCACGCCGTGATCAAACCGTTTGGCGCCGGTTTCTGTGGTTTGGCTTTTCCCCTGAGTGCCGGCGCTTCCAACGCGGTGAAAGAAAAGTTGGAATAATGCGCCGGCGCAAAATTCCCCGCGCTCAAACCAACTTGACCGGCCGCAGGCGCGCGCTTCAGCTCCGGAATAAACAGCGCGGGTGTTTCCATGTCCACAATATAAACCTCGGCCTGCGTGCCGGCAACAACGATCTTGACACGCATCCATTCGTTGAAGCGATAGCGCACGGGTGCAGAGAAATCTTCGCCATAATAAAGTTGCCACCCGGCATTGCCGTTAAAAATCGGCGTGTATTGATTCGCGTCCGGATTGCCGGATTGGTGCGGGCGAAAATAAAACTCCTCATAGTTCGCCTGATCTTGAACGCGCCAAACGCCGCCAACAAAGGCGCGATCCGGCGAGAAGGCGATGTCGAACTCGATCACACCGTTGAGAAATTTTGAATCTTTGACCAGTGCCAATCCGCTCTTAAGATAAAGACTTTGCCGGCCGAGATATTCTTCGACGCGGCTTTCCTTCGCGTCAAATT
>CAYZFF010000115.1:8059-11485 GCA_964477305.1 uncultured Cytophagia bacterium | reverse complement strand
CAAAAAATATCAAGGAGAAATACATTGAATCATCACATTAAAGACATCGGCCTCGCGCCGCAGGGCATGAAACGCATTCGTTGGGCCGAAAATGAAATGCCGGTTCTGCGCCAAGTGCGTGAGCGTTTTGAAAAAGAAAAACCGCTGGCCGGTTATCGCCTGTCGGCGTGTTTGCATATTACCACAGAAACCGCCAATTTGCTGCGCACGCTGAAAGCCGGCGGCGCGGACGTGGTGGCTTGCGCCTCCAATCCGCTGTCGACGCAGGACGATGTGACTGCGGCGCTGGTGAAGGAGTATGGCATCCCGACGTTTGCCATCAAAGGCGAAGATCACGACACGTATTACAAACACTTGCACGCCGCGATTGCGCACAAGCCGCAAGTGACGATGGACGATGGCGCCGATCTGGTGTCGATCATTCACAAAGAATATCACGATCTCATCCCAACGATTCTGGGAAGTATGGAAGAGACCACGACCGGTGTCATTCGCCTGCGGGCAATGGAGAAAGACGGCGCGTTGAAATTTCCGGTGATTTCCGTGAACGATGCGACCACAAAACATTTGTTTGACAATCGCTACGGCACGGGCCAATCCACGATTGACGGCATTTTGCGCGCGACGGGAATTTTGTTGGCCGGTAAAAATTTTGTCGTCGCCGGCTACGGCTGGTGCGGCAAAGGCGTAGCCATGCGCGCGCGCGGCATGGCCTCACAAGTGATTGTGACTGAAGTCGACCCCATTCGTGCGATTGAAGCGGCGCTGGACGGCTACCGCGTGATGCCGATGGCCGAAGCCGCCAAAATCGGCGATATTTTCGTGACGCTGACCGGCGATATTCACGTGCTGCGGAAAGAGCATTTCGCGTTGATGAAAGACGGCGCCATCATCGCCAACTCCGGCCACTTTAATGTAGAAATCAATCTCGACGAATTGGCTGCGATGTCCAAAACGGTCAACAAAGAAATTCGCACTCTGGTGGATGAATTTGTGCAACCCGACGGCCGCCGGTTATATGTGCTCGGAGAAGGCCGCCTGATCAACCTCGCCGCCGCCGAGGGCCACCCCGCTTCGGTGATGGACATGAGTTTTGCGACGCAGGCGCTGGCCACCGAATATGTGATTAAAAACGCCAAAAAACTGACGGCGAAAGTTTACAACGTCCCAACCGATATCGAAAATTGGATCGCCACGTTGAAGCTGAAATCCATGGGCATCACGATTGACGAGCTGACCGCGGAGCAGAAGAAGTATTTGTCGTCGTGGGAAATGGGGACGTGAGAATACGTTCGTAGTAACGCCTTCAGGCGTTAAAGCTTTTGGGTATAAATAAAAAAGCCGAAGAGAAGGCCATCTCTCTTCGGCTTTTTTTATTCAAAAATACTTCACGGCAATTTGGGCGCCGAACTTACCGCTGCATTTTTGACATGTCGCTCAAACCATTCCAAATTGCGCTTGATCGACAGCAACTGATGATTGCGCTCCGCCCAGCCGTGCGCTTCGCGCGGGTAAATGTCGAACTCAACGTTTTTGCCGAGCAATTTCAGCGCGGTGTAAATTTCCCAGCCCTGGCTGATCGGCACGCGGTCGTCTTTGTCGCCGTGGGAAATCAGCAGTGCGGTTTGCGATTTTTCAACGAAGGCCATGGGCGAACGGCTCCACGCTTTGTCCATATTTTTGTACACGTCGAGATTCCAGTGCACCATTGAGTTTTCCTGCGGAATATCCGAAGTGCCGGTGAAGGACACCCAATTCGCAATGCCCGCGCCCATTGAGGCGGCTTTGAAGCGCTCGCTGTGCTTCGTCGCGGCCCACGCGGAGAAATAACCGCCGTAAGAAAAGCCGCCGATGCCAACGCGATCGAGATCGACATAGCCTTGTTGCGCGAGAAAATCGATGCCGTCAATCACGTCGTCAAACTCTTTGCCGCCAAGATCTTGGTGATCGGCCTTCGCATAAGCCACGCCGCGCCCGGTGCTGCCGCGATAATTCGGGCTGAACACAACATAACCACGTGCTGCCGCCAACTCACTCCACCGCACATAGCTGGTGGCCCAGCCGTCGAGATCGGCGCTTTCCGGCCCGCCATGTACTTGCACGATACACGGATATTTTTTGCCCGGTTGATAATCGAGCGGCAACATCAGCAGTCCGGTGATTTCAAGGCCATCTTTCGCCTTCCATGAGATTTCTTTGTTGCCGGAAAAACGAACGCTTTCCAATTCCGGATTGCTGTTCGTCAAACGCGTCATTTTTTTCGTCAACAGCGGATAGACAAAAACTTCACCCGGATGTTTGTACGTATTCGCGGCCAGCGCGAGCGTTTTGCCATCTCCCGAAGTAGAAAAATTCGACAACCCGTAACCGGAATCAAAAATGCGCTTGAGCGCGCCACCGGTGGCTGGCATCGTGTTTAATGCCGTGTGGCTGCGTTCGGTGGCAGAGAAAATCAGCGTTGCCGCGTCCAGCCAACTGACGTGCGTGACAGTGCCTTCGTAATTTTCCGCAAGATTTTTCGCGGGCCCACCCATAGCCGATACAAGAAAAATGCTGCCATTAGTCGGATCGCTCTCGTCAACGCCGGCGAGAAAGGCGATTTGTTTGCCGTCCGGCGACCATGCCATGTTGCCGAGCTTGCCTTTGGTCTCGGTTAAAACTTTCGGCGGCGTTTGACCGGTGGCGACAGCCGTGTAAATTTTCTTGAACATGAAAGAATCATCGGTTCTCGGCGTCGCGCTGGCTTGAAAAACGATTTGGCTGCCGTCCGGCGACCATTCAAATTCCCACACCGACATGTCGCCGGTCAATGCTTTGCCTTCGTTGCCTTCAACGGCTTGCACGTACAACCGATGTTGCTTGAAGTTTTTATCGACGGTTTGTACGTCACTGCCTTTTTTCGTATCGATTTTTTCTGCGGCAGAAGCGGCGTCAGTCATCGTGTACGCGAGCCATTTACCATCCGGCGAAAGTTTGAACTGCCGCACACCGTTACTGCTTTTGGAAATGAGTTGCGCTTCGCCGCCATCGACGGGAATGCGATACACTTCATTCTGTTCGTCAAACTCCTTGCGGCGCGAGGTGAAATAAATCCATTTACCGTCCGACGACCATTGCAGGGAAGTAACATTGTTGGGTCTAAACGTAAATTGTCGCGCCGTGCCGCCGCTTGTCGGAATCACAAACAACTCGCTGTAACGGCTGCCAGCCTCATCATCGGCGCCACGCGGAGATGTCAACAGATAGGCAATATTTTTGCCGGCAGGATCAATCGTAGCTGCAGAAATAATCTTGAGCGACACCACCGTTTCGGGAGTGATTGTTTGTTGCTGGGCATAAACTGTAAAAGCCAGCAATGCAAAAATAATAACCAAAAATTTTCTTGCCACGCGATTTGAAACCATCACCTTTCTCCTTAATTTTAAC
>CAYZFF010000115.1:0-7959 GCA_964477305.1 uncultured Cytophagia bacterium | reverse complement strand
CAAGAATACGATTTGACCACTGCTCGCAGGCGGCGTTGATTTCGGCTCGCCAATCGTCGTCGCCATTTGTATTTTGAAAATCTTTCTGTCAGTTTTTTAATTCAAGCCGCAAGCTCGCAAGCACTGCTTGTGTCTCAAATTCGGCATCCGGTGCAGTCCATTCGATGAAAAGCCGGCATTCACGAAAGAGCATAAAGACAACTGCCTGCGATTTATTTGAGAAAATCAAATATCCCGGCCGTTTAACACTTGACGCTAAGTTTCCTAAACGAGTTGGAATGGAGTCACGTCGATAGCGCGCTTCAAATTCGGCTTCATCTAACATGGCGGTTAAATCGGCGATCTTTCGTTATATTTTAAAACTCAGACGGGCCGTCTGGGTTACGCCCTCACATCATCTTCAGCGTGCCACGGCGGGCTGACAATCGCCGCGAACACGAGCACGTTTTGGCCGATGTTTTCGATCCACTGTTTTTTCTCTTTAGGAATAACGACTACGTCGTCCTCGTTCACTTCCTGCGCCTCGTCTTCAATGTGCATGCGCCCGATGCCTTGCATGATAAAATAAACTTCCGTTTGCTTCAAATAATGCGCGTACGTCGATTTGCCGGGATCGACATACGCGATGGCAAACGAGTATGAAATATCGGCGCGGTCACGATCGGGATGCAACAATTCCCGCAAACGGCAGCCGTCATTCGCAATGATTTCCGGACAGTCCTTTTCATGTTTGATCAGCATGAAGATTTCCTTATTTTAAATAAAAGCCGAGTATCTTTTTCGTGTAACGTTCTTCTCCTCGACACGTGGTTAATAACGGCAATATTGGGAACGGCATCAAATCATTCGATATTAGGCCGTTACACGTTTCACGGTCGTAGCCCTTCCGGCACGCCGCCGGGAAATTGCCGTTGAATTGCCTCTTCGATTTCCGCAATCCGCGTGTCGGAATGGGGATGCGTGCTGAAAAATTCCGGCGGCCGCGCGCCACCGCTGGCTGCTTCCAGAATGCGCATCACGCCGATCAACGCCCGCGGATCGTAACCGGCTTCGCTCATGAAACGCACACCGAGCTGATCGGATTCCAACTCATCTTCGCGGCCAAACTTCATGTTGACCAACTGACCGACGACCATCGCGATTTGTGCGGTGCGCTGGCTGCCCGGATCGTTAGGATCGTATGTCGATAACACCACCGCGCCGGTGAGGCCTTGGGTAAGCTGTTGCTTGGCAATGTGTTCCGCGCTGTGGCGTCCCACCACGTGTCCGACTTCATGCCCCAACACGCCGGCGAGTTGTCCTTCACTTTCGAGGCGGCTATACAAAGCGTAGGTGATAAAAACTTGTCCGCCCGGCAATGCAAAAGCATTAACGGTTTCCGGATCAGCCAGCAGATGAAAGTCAAACGGATAGCGCGTTTGCGCAGCCGCCGTATTCTCCACGAGCTTCCGGCCGATCGCATCCACTGCTGCTTGTAGTTGTTCATCGGGATGCAAGCCGCCGTGCTGCTGCGCCATCTCGGGCGCGGATTGCAAGCCGAGCGCGACTTCTTGTTCCTCCGAAAGGCTCACGTGCTGTTTTTCCCCGGTCACCGGATTATAAACGCTGGATCCAAAATACGAAATGAGCGCGAAAGCCGCCATTGCCAAGCCGATCAGCAAACGCGCACCACCGCAACCACGCCGCGCCGCGTAGTTGGGTTGTCCATAACCCTGCCGGCCAAATTGCATACGCGGCAAATTTTGTCCGTACATATCAGCTCCCTTGATAAAAATAAAATTGTATGGCGCATGGCGTTAGTTGCCACACGCTTTGTTCTTGGCGCTATGCCTCTGCGGGCACAAATTTTTCGACTTCCAAACTTTCATAAATGCCCCCGGCACAGGCGCCGAAGACGAGGTGGCTCACAGCCATAATCCAACTGCGCATGGGGAAGAACCACGGAAAGAAATAACTGAAGGTATAGAAATTGATGGCATAAAGGGCGAGGCCGAAGATGGCGCCGCCAATAATGCCGACCAGCAGGCCCCAGCGATGAAGAATAACGGCGATAACACTCGCGAAAGCAATAGAAAGCGGGACGTGGACAAACAGCGCCGCCCCGAAAATCGTGGCGTCAAAATTTGCCGGCGGCTGCAACACTTGCGTTCCCATGAGAATGGACGCCGCCAGCCGCACAATCACCCAGGGACTGCCAACATAAAATTTCGTGAGCAGCATATTAATGAGCAGAAAAACAATACCGCTGATGACCCCGGCCCAAACAGCCGCGCGCCAATCAACCACCTGGCGCATTTTGACTTTGGTTGAATTCATGATCCTTCCTCCGTGAAAAAGTCGATCAATAGGAATAAATTGTAATAAAAGTTTTTATTACAATCAAACAGGAGCATTCCAGTGAACTGTCGCTTCGAATTGCTCCGGCGGCAATGAGGGAATGCTCGCGCTGAATTTCCGCCGCTTCCCAACTGGCGCGAAAAGAGTTAGCAATATACTCAAACTAAATATGCACAACCATCCCCGCGCCTTCCGTTTTCGCACGCTTATAAACCAGATTTGCGGTGACTGCATCTTCCACAGCGTGCCCCATTGACTTGTACACAGTAAGCTCATGGGCCGATTGACGGCCGGGGCGAAGATCGAGCAATACTTCTCCCAACTCTGTGCCGATCTTCGGGTCGAGGCCCTTTAACTCATCACACCCAATAGGCGTTGGTTCAAACGCCAGCCGGGTTTCCACAAACAGGCGGCCTTTCTCAATAATCCCGCGTGCCAATTCACCGCCGGGCGGCATATAACCAACAGAAGTCACGTGCGCGCCTTTTTCCAGCCACTCTGAATGAATGACGGGTCGGCTCGACGTCGTACACAAGCACACCACATCCGCCCCGCGCACAGCTTCCTCAAAAGAGGCAACGGCAACAGCACGGGAGTCAAGCGTCGCAACGCGCTGCGCATCCGAGAGATGCAGAGAGGCAACGCGTATTTCTTTGAAATGGCGCACTCGCGGCAATACCTTGAGATGCGACTCGCCCTGAATACCTGCGCCAATAATCGCGAGCGTGCTGGCGTTTTCACGCGCTAACAATCGCGTCGACAGCGCCGCACCGCCGGCCGTTCTGGCCGCCGTGACGTAAGTGCCATCCATGATGGCGCGAGTTGAACCCGTTTCGGGGTCAAACAAGCAAATAAGAGCCTGATGCCCCGGAATGCCGAATTGGTGGTTTCCATGAAATACCGACACAAGTTTGACGGCGATATTATCGCCGGGCAAATGAGCGGGCATGCCAAGTAAAAATCCGGCGGGAATTCTTACTTCGTTTCTTGGCGGCGCGCAAACGTGTCCCGCCGTGAGTGCCTTGAACCCATCTGCAAGCGCCTCAAGCATGTCGTCGAGATCAAGTAAACGCTTTACTTCTTCTGCGCTCAAAATCAGCGAGTCCATTGCCCTCACTCCACCCGCTTATACGCCGCCATTTTCTCTTGAATAAACGGCAACAGTTTATCACTCGCCACGCGGGTTTGCACCAGCGAATCACGCTCGCGCACGGTGACGGTTTGGTCTTGCAGTGTTTGGCCATCGATGGTAATGCCGAACGGCGTTCCGGCTTCATCCATGCGGCGATAGCGCCGGCCAATGGCGCCGCCATCGTCATAAAAAACCGGGAAATGTTTTTTCAGTTCGCGATAAATTTTCTCGGCGACTTCGGGCATGCCTTCTTTTTTCACCAGCGGAAACACACCGGCTTTAATCGGCGCAATCACCGGCGCGAGATGCAACACCGTCCGCGCTTCGCCTTCGATCACGTCTTCATCATACGCATCGATCAACGTCGTCAACACCGTGCGGTCACAGCCCGCCGAGGTTTCGACGATATAAGGAACATATTTTTCTCTCGTCGCGTCGTCAAAATAGCTCAAATCTTTGCCGCTGTATTCGGCATGGCGCTTGAGATCAAAATCGGTGCGATTGTGAATACCTTCCAGCTCTTTCCAGCCGAAGGGAAACTCATATTCGATGTCGAACGCGGCGGCGGCATAATGCGCCAACTCGGTCGGGCCGTGTTGGTGAAATTGTAACTTGCTTTTGCGCACGCCCAGCCCGTCGTACCACGCAATGCGCTGCGCCTTCCAATATTCAAACCACTCCATATCCGTGCCCGGCTTCACAAAAAATTGCATTTCCATTTGCTCGAACTCGCGCGTGCGAAACGTAAAATTGCCCGGCGTGATTTCATTGCGAAAGGCTTTGCCGATTTGCGCGATGCCGAACGGAATACGCTGGCGCGACGCCTGCATGACGTTGTACACGTTCACGTAAATTCCCTGCGCGGTTTCGGGGCGCATATAAACGACGTTGGCCGCTTCTTCCACCGGGCCCATGTGGGTTTTGAACATGAGGTTGAACAGCCGCGCTTCAGTGAATTTGCCTTCGTCAGAGCATTTGCTCGCTTTGCGGCCTTTGTAGCCCGGCGAGCCGCACATCGCGCCTTCGATTTGATCAGCGCGAAAACGCGCTTTGCATTCTTTGCAATCCACCATCGGATCGGTGAAATTTGCCACGTGGCCGCTGGCCTCCCACACGCGCGGGTGCATGAGAATCGAGGCGTCGAGACCTTCAATGTCGTCGCGCGTTTGCACCATCGCTTTCCACCAGTAATCTTTGATATTGCGCTTCAGCTCAACGCCGAGCGGACCGTAATCATAGCAACTGTTCAAGCCGCCGTAAATTTCGCTCGAGGGGAAAATGAAGCCGCGCCGCTTGCACAGCGACACGAGTTTATCCATCAATTTTTCGATTGCTGCCATGAGAACTCCTGTCAAGTAAAACGTAAAGCGAAATGAATAAAATAATTGCAAGCAAATTGATTGGGGATCAAAACCTGCGAGTCTGCTGCCACAAACATGCAATCGGTTAGTAACCTCGCCATTCGAGCCGATTATCTAAAATTTATAGAGTTTTTAGCAAAAAGCAAGCGTTCTCTTCGCTTCGGGGCTGAACCATTGGTCCGGCGGGGTTCCCTATCCGGCAATTGCACGCACAAATTTCAAAGCGGTTAGTTTGCCGATCTCTTCCAAATGAAAAGCAAAATAAGCGCGGAAAAAATTTTCAATTTCACGGTACGTCGCCGGCGCAAATTGCGCATGGGAAAATTTTTCGGCGGGGAGGGTTTGCAAATCATGCAACTGGAGCAGTGTTGCCGCAGAGAACTCGTGTGGGCTGCGGCCGGGTGAACAATTGTTGCAAAAAAACCCGCCACGGGAGATCTCGAAATGATAAACACGGGCATTTTTATCGGTTGGTACAGACGGGCTGATCGCACTACAATTCAAACATTTGCGCAAATTTGGCGCGAGACCGAGAACGCCAAACAGTTTCATTTGGAAACCCCAAAAACATGGGCGCGCTTCGGCGGTTTTTTCGTTCAGCGCGCGCAACGTGTTGAGCAGAATGGGATAAAGCTTGGCCGTTGCTTCGGCGCTGGTTGGGGCGCGATAAACCAATTCTGCGCAGGCATTGGCGTAACCCCATTTTTCCAAATCCGCCGGCAAATTGGCAAAAAACTCAACGAGGTCGGCCTGACTTAAAAATTGCAGTTCGCGATTTTCTTTTTCATAATACACAATGCGGGAAACGGCCAACAACTCCAGTGCGGCGCCAATGCGGCTTTTGCTGGAGCGCGCGCCCTTTGCCACGACTTTCAAAATGCCCAGTTCGCGAGTGAAAAAAGTCACGAGCTTGCTGGTTTCGCCCATGGGCATGGATCGAATGACGAGACCTTCGGTTTTAACAAGAGGCATAACGTTCGTAGTCGCCCTTCAGGAGAAGGCGTTTCGATATTTTGACGGCGTTATCAAAATAACGGGAAATTATGGCGATCCACATTTAAATCAACAAGATTTTTCTCGTAATCCGATTCCTCGTTTATTCGGCCTTTGCCAAAATCAAGGCATTAGCCAGTTGAATCAGTTCGCGAATTGCAAGGGTTTCCGGCCGGCGTTGTAAATCGACTGGTAGGTCGGCCCTAATTTCTTTTTCTAAAAATGAGGTCAAACTCCGGCGCAGTGTTTTGCGGCGTTGACCAAAAACCGCTTTCACCATGCGCACATAAAAATCCACGTCCAGCAAATTTTCCGGCGGCGGTTGAAACGTCCAGCGCACGGCCGCCGATTCGACGTCCGGCTTCGGCCGGAACACATGCTTCGATAGAGTAAAAAGAATTTCCGTGCGGGCAAATGTTTGGCTGATCACCGAAAGAATGCCGTAATCTTTGCCGCCGGTTTCCGCGTCCGCCACGATGCGCTCGGCGACTTCTTTCTGTACAGTGAGCGTCATGTCGCGCAGCGCGTGGCTATGCGCAAACGCTGCGAACACAATACTGCTGGTGATGTGGTACGGGATATTCCCGACGAGACGCATTTTTGCCTCTGGCGCCAACGCCGGCAAATCGACCTTCCGAAAATCCGCGTGGAGAATCTCGGCACGCGGTGAGGAGCCGTATTCTTTTTGCAGAAGCGGCACCAGCCGTTCGTCGATTTCTATTCCTATATAGCGGCAACCTCGTGGAATGAGCCACTTGGTCAATACCCCGAAGCCCGGGCCAATCTCGACGATGATATCATCTGGTTGTGGATCCACCAACTGGACGATTTTACGGGCAATATTTTCATCAATCAGAAAATTTTGCCCGAGCGATTTTTTAGGAGAAAAGTCAGGAGGTAAGTGCATAGGCCTCTGGCATGGCAAAGTGCATCGTAATCATTCGCTTTGCTCTATGCACTCAACTTAAATAGTCTCACGGCATTCACGGTTGTTTGCTGGGCCACTTCCGCGCGGGAAAGCTTTTTGATCTCCGCCAACTTTTCTGCAATGTGCATCACATAACCCGGCTCATTACGTTTGCCGCGATGCGGCACCGGCGTCATGAACGGCGCATCGGTTTCCAATAAAATCCGTTCGAGCGGAATCCGCGCCGCCACCTCGGGTAGCGTTGATTTTTTATAGGTCAGATTGCCGGTGAAAGAAATATGGCAGCCGAGCGCCAACACCTGCTGCGCATAATCGGCGTCTTCCGAAAAGCAATGGAACACCCCGGAAAGCGAGGCAATACCGGCAGCGCGGAGAATTTGCAGAATCGCCGCACCGGCCTCGCGATTATGAATAATGACGGGCTTATTCAATTCATGCGCGAGATGCAACTGCGAGACAAAGGCGCGTTGCTGTGTTTCTTGCGAATAAGGCTTCCAATAAAAGTCCATCCCAATTTCGCCGATGGCCACAGCTTTGGGATGTTGGGCTAACTCGGCAATCAGCACAAAATCATTCTCTGTCGCCGCCGCGCAATCGGTGGGATGAATACCGACGGCGGCATAAAGTCCAGAAAATTTTTCCGCCAACTCAAGGCTCTGGCGGCTCGAAGCAGCATCGGTTGAAACGACGATGATTTTTTCCACGCCGGCGTCGAAAGCGCGCTGAATCACTTCGGCGCGGTCGGCGTCGAAATGCGAAATTTGCAAATGGGCGTGGGTGTCGATGAGCATAATGGCTGCTGGTTGCTCGTCGCTGGTTGTTTTTATAGAAACCAGCAATAAGCTTTATTTCACCTTCGCGCCACTGGCAATCTCACGTTCCGGCGACACGATAGAAAGCTTGCCGTCCTCCGTCGAGGCGGCAAGAATCATCCCCTGCGATTCGAGGCCGCGGATTTTGGCCGGCTCCAAATTCGCCACGATGACAACTTTTTTGCCGACGAGTTCTTCCGGCTGATAATGCAAGGCAATGCCCGCCACGAGTTGGCGTTCTTCGGCACCGACTCGAATTTTCAATTTGAGCAGCTTATCCGCTTTGGGAACTTTCTCGGCGGCCAAAACTTCCGCGACGCGGAGATTGATTTGCTTGAAAGTATCAATTGAGATCAACGGTTCGGCTTCGCTCACCGCAGGCTTTACGACTTCGGT
>CAYZFF010000114.1:0-11734 GCA_964477305.1 uncultured Cytophagia bacterium | reverse complement strand
GTCGGTTGGCCGGAGGCGCTTTTGCCGTCGGCGGAAGCGCGCTCGTACATCTTCGCAGAAATGGCATTCCATTCTTTATTCAACGCTTCGCACGACGCGCGAATCTCGTCGACGCGATCGGTGCCCATCACGTCTTTAATGCGCTTGACCGCGGCTTCGAGCCGGCTCTTTTCATCCGCCTCCAGCTTCTCGGCCATGTCTTTGATGTTCTTCTCGGTTTGATAGACCAACTGATCGGCCTGGTTGCGCGCTTCGACGCCTTCGCGTTTCTTTTTATCTTCCGCGGCATGGTCACGCGCGTCGCGTTCCATCTTGGCAATTTCTTCTTTGCTCAAACCAGTCGAGGCTTCGATGCGAATCGATTGCTGCTTGTTCGAAGCTTTATCCTTTGCCGAAACGTTGAGAATGCCGTTCGCGTCGATATCAAAAGTTACTTCCACCTGCGGCACACCGCGCGGGGCCGGCGGAATGCCATCGAGAATGAAGCGGCCGAGCGTGCGGTTGTCAATGGCCATATCGCGCTCGCCTTGCAAAACGTGGATTTCAACCTGGGTCTGGCTATCGGCCGCGGTCGAGAAAATTTCGGATTTTTTGCACGGAATCGTGGTGTTGCGCTCGATCAAGCGGGTGGTGAC
Organism: uncultured Cytophagia bacterium; assembly: GCA_964477305.1. GTDB lineage: Bacteria > Zhuqueibacterota > Zhuqueibacteria > Zhuqueibacterales > Zhuqueibacteraceae > Zhuqueibacter. The sequence continues at coordinate 11,099 of CAYZFF010000114.1, read as the reverse complement.
GCCGCCGAGGGTTTCGATACCAAGCGACAACGGCGTGACGTCCAACAGCAGCACGTCTTTCACATCGCCGCCGAGCACACCGCCTTGAATGGCCGCGCCAACCGCCACGACTTCATCGGGGTTCACGCCTTTGTGCGGTTCTTTGCCGAACAGTTTGCGCGCGATTTCCTGCACGCGCGGCATGCGGGTCGAACCACCGACGAGCACCACTTCATCAATGTCGTTAGGGCTCATGCCGGCGTCCCGCATCGCGGCTTCACAGGGCGCCACAGTGCGCTCGAATAAATCGTCGCAGAGCTGCTCGAACTTCGCCCGCGTTAGGGTCATTTGCAAATGTTTTGGGCCGCTGTCGGTGGCGGTGATGAACGGCAAGTTGATGTCGGTTTGCATCACCGTTGACAATTCGCATTTGGCTTTTTCCGCCGCTTCTTTCAAGCGTTGCACGGCCATCGCGTCTTTGGAAAGATCGACGCCTTCTTGGCGCTTGAATTCCGCGACCAGCCAGTCCATAATGCGTTGATCGAAATCATCGCCGCCGAGATGGGTGTCGCCGTTGGTGGCTTTTACTTCAAACACGCCGTCGCCGATTTCCAGAATACTGATGTCAAACGTGCCGCCGCCGAGGTCGAACACCGCAATTTTTTCGTCTTTCTTTTTGTCGAGACCATACGCGAGCGAGGCCGCGGTCGGTTCGTTGATAATACGCCGCACTTTGAGACCGGCAATTTCTCCGGCCTCTTTCGTGGCTTGCCGTTGGCTGTCATTGAAATAGGCGGGGACCGTAATCACCGCATCAGTGACTTTTTCACCGAGATAATCTTCCGCGGTCTGTTTCATTTTTTGAAAGACCATGGCGGAGATTTCTTGTGGGGTATATTCTTTATCGCCGGAGCGGACCACGGCAAGATCATTTTTGGCGGCAATGACTTCGTACGGAACCGTGCTGCGTTCGCGAGTGACTTCGCCCATCCGGCGGCCCATGAAGCGTTTAATCGAATAAATCGTGTTCTTCGGGTTAGTAATGGCCTGGCGTTTGGCAACTTGACCGACCAAACGCTCGCCGGTTTTGGTAAATGCGACAACCGAGGGCGTGGTGCGCATGCCTTCCGAATTGGCAATCACCACCGGCTCGCCGCCTTCCATGACGGCGACACATGAGTTCGTGGTTCCAAGATCAATGCCGATAATTTTACCCATGATAAATCTCTCCAACTTTCTTATTTTTAAAATGAATCCCGGAGGGCATCAACAAATCCTCGGGAAATCGCCGTCATTTTTGAAATCGGGCGTGTTATATTGCTGAGTTCAACAGATAGTAATTTGCTTTATAAGCATTTATACGAAATACAAATGACGTGCCATTAGACATAACGCTTTGGCCAAAAGATTATTTGTTGTTTATAAAAGAATTAAATCGGGAAGATGAAAATTGAACAAGTTGGCAGGATAAAGACGTTTTTGCAGAGTATGTCAGAATTGCAGGATAATGCTATGACTAAAATATATGATGGGTTTACGCACGATTCTTTTTTAAAATATTTTGCTCTGAGTGCAGCGGCATCGTCATAAAAAATCGCCCACAGAAGCAAATATTCAGCGTGCCAATGACACGGTTATCTTTCTGTGGGCGAACATTTTATTAGAGCTGCGAGATGGGAGGCGGTTCTTCGGTGACATCCAGCCGATCTTCATTTTGTTTCTGGCAATCCAGGCAACGCAGGCTGCTGGGCATGGCTTCCAAGCGCGGTTCGGGGATGTCGTTGCCGCAATCCACGCATTGACCGTAAGTGCCTTCATCAATACGTTTGAGCGATTCGTTAATATCGGCAAGCTCCTCGGTATCCATCGTCAATAGACCGGAGAGGTATTCGCGATCTTTGTCGAGTCGCGAGGCCTCTTCAAACTCGGCGCTGCGGGAGGAGGTGGCGCTTTCGATTTCCACCTCGTGATGGGTCAACGAAGCGATGATGCGATCGCGCTCTTCCATTATTTTTTTCTTAAAATATTGCAGTTTTTTCTGATCCATGGAACGGGTTTCCTCAAAAGTAAAGCGCAGAGGGCATAGCGCAAAGCGCATGGCGCCAGTCGGTGAATTGTGTTACGCTCTGCGCTACGCCCTTCTGCACGATGCTCTTCGCGCAAAGCATGGCAATTTAATCATTTTCTACTTTTAATGCAACAAAGAATTTATTCTCGCCGCGCAACAGCCGCAACAACACCGTATCGCCGGGTTTGCTGCCCGCGAGCATACGGTTAAACTCACGAACGCTGCGCACAGGTTCACGATTAACCTCGAGAATAAGATCGCCAACCTGCACGCCGTCTTCTTCGGCGACACTGCCTTCTGCGACTTCGGTGACAATAACGCCGGAAGTCGTATTAATGTCAAATTCTTTCGCGAGTTCCGCGGTTAAATTGCTCACGTCAATTCCCAGGCGATTGATCTGATCGTTGGCTGAAGTCAAACGGGGCGCCTCATCCTCATCGGGACGTTCGCCAAGCGTAACGGAGAGCGTTTTCTCGCGGCCGTCGCGAAACAATTTGACGCCCAGACGGGCGCCGGGTTTGTAAGTGGCAATCAAGTGCATCAGTTGATTGCTATCGGAAATTTTTTTGCCGTCCAATTCAACGATAAAGTCGCCGTCTTTGATTCCCGCTTTAGCCGCGGGCGAGTTGGCGCTCACATCGCTCACCAGCGCGCCGGCGATGGAAGGCAAATTCAGCTCTTTCGCCATGCTTTCATTCGGCGTTTGAATATAAACTCCCATCCAGCCGCGCACGACTTTGCCGCTCACAATGAGCTGTTCCATAATCTGCCGCGCCAGGTTGATGGGAATTGCAAAGCCGATGCCGAGATTGCCGCCGCTCCAACTGTTGGCAACGATGGCGGTGTTAATGCCGACCAATTCGCCGCGCAAATTCACCAACGCCCCGCCGCTATTGCCGGGATTGATCGCCGCATCCGTTTGAATAAAATCTTCGTAATCAATATCGCCAATGCCGACTTGATTGCGGCCTTTACCGCTCACAATGCCGGCGGTCACCGAATGCTGCAATTGCAACGAGAATGGATTACCGATCGCCAACACCCATTCGCCAACTTCGAGTTGATCGGAATTGCCCAACTTTACCACCGGCAAATTTTTCTCATCAATTTTAATCACCGCCAAATCGGTTTTGGGATCGAAACCAATAACTTTCGCTTTATACTCTTTGCGATCCATCAACACCGCAATGTCTTCGGCCTCTTTCACAACATGATTGTTGGTGAGAATATAACCGTCGGGGCTGATAATGACGCCGGAGCCTAAGCCTTCCTGTCGTTGTTCGCGCTGCGGGCGGCGAAACTGCCGGCCGAACCAATCTTCATGAAAAAATTCTGAGAACGGACCGCGGCCGCGCACCACTTTGGTGCTCGACACGCTGACGACGGTTGGCATGACTTGTTTCGCCACGTCCACAAAGGCTTTGCCGGTGTTGATGAGGTCGAGATGATCTTTTAATGCCGGTTTTTCCGCTTCGACGTTGACAGTGGTCAGTGGCGTTTCGCGGGCAATGCCGGAATTGGTCCAATTGAAATTGGAAGCAATCCCCAACCCCAAGATGACGCCGGCCAATAAGGTCACCGCGGTGAGTATCCAGACTTTGCGTTTCAAGATCATGATCAACCTTCCTGTTTCAAGGAGATTTTTGATAGCAGTTCCGCTGCCATTTTTCAGGCAGACTACCTAACACTCCGATATATGCATAATGATAGAATTCTTTGTTTATACAATACGCACATACTGGTCGCCTTGTTGCCCATCGACGCGGACGCCGAGATTTTTTAAACGCAGCAAAGTGCCGCGCTTGGTGCCGGAGGGAATATTAACTTCAACTTTTTTGCCGTCCACTGTCGGGACATGCACGCGCGCGCCGCCCTCCAGATCGCGCTCGTTTAAATTTAAATCAAAATAAATATCTTTGCCTTGTCGCCGGAAAGATTGGTCGTGTTCAACATGCACGGTGATAACGAGATCACCGATGCCGCCATAACCGCTGCTGGTGCCCATGCCGGGGACGCGCATTTTGTGGCCGTTGTCGACGCCGGGAGCAATACGCACGCGAATTTTTTTCCGGCTGGTTATGTTGCCGGAGCCGTGGCAGTGGTGGCAAATACCGTTGCGCTCGCGGCCCAACCCCGAACATGTTGGGCAAATTTTGCGCTGTTTAACCGAAATGGTGCGCTCGGTTCCGGTGATTGCCTCCATAAATGTAATTGTAATTTCACCGGTCAAATCACGCGGCCCGTAAGCCGGGGCTTGATCGTTCATCATTCCATCAAAGCCAAACAAATCGCGCAAAATATCGGAGAATGCAAAACCCTGGCCAAAAGTATTGCCGTTTGGCGATTGAAAGCCACCGGGACTCCAACCGTGCTGCCGTAAAACGTCAGGATCGAATTGGAACCACTCACTGCCCTTTGCTGACTGCCCGTACAGACGGAGTTGATCGTATTTGTTGCGCTTCTGCTGATCACCCAGCACGTCATAAGCTTCGTTGATTTCTTTAAAGCGCTCTTCCGCTGCCTTATCGCCGGGGTTGGCATCCGGATGGCATTTTTTCGCCATTTGCCGGTATGCCTTTTTGATCTCCTCGGCACTGGCTTTTTCGGCTACACCTAAGATATTGTAGTAATCTTTAACACGCATGTATAAAAACTCTTATAATTGTCAAAATGATCCTGCTTAAATCGAACTATTTGAAATTGCAATGATTATGCCACTCGATCCGAAGTTGATTCATTCTAATTATCAAGACTTTAGGTTAAATATTTCTACACGGGTTTTTTGAAATTTTGCCAGTCTGGCTTTTCATGCTAAATTGACATATAAGAAATACTTGACTTTGCGAGGGGAATTTACTATCTTTAAATTTTATTTAGTTCATTAAAATTTACCATGTTGTGAGGCGGCAGCAAAACTGATGAATTTGGAGAACGGCATTCATGAGAATCGGTATCATTACCGGGGGCGGCGATTGCCCGGGTTTGAATGCGGCGATTCGTGCGGTGGTGCGGCGCGCCATCACGGAATATGACGATCACGTCTTAGGCATCAAAAACGGCTGGGAAGGTCTCGTCGAATCCGACGTCGAGCCGTTGAGCTTGTATTCGATTTCCGGTATTTTGCCGAAAGGCGGAACGATTCTCGGAACGTCGCGGCGCAATCCATTGCGCCAAGACGACGGCATGAAAAAAATTTTAGACAACGTCGCTAAATACGAATTTGACGCGCTCGCGGTGATCGGTGGCGACGATACGCTCGGCATCGCCAATAAATTGGCCGAAAAAGGGTTGAAATTTGTCGGTATTCCAAAAACGTTAGATAACGATTTACAAGGCACGGATCAAGCCTTTGGTCATGATACCGCGGTCTCGATTGCCACGGATGCCATAGATCGTTTGCACACCACGGCGGAATCGCATCACCGGGTCATTGTGGTCGAAGTGATGGGCCGTTACAACGGCGCGATTGCTACTGCCGCTGGTATTGCCGGCGGCGCGGATTTCATTCTCATTCCGGAAGTCTCGTTTGCGTTCGAGGAAATGGCGACGCAATTGATGTTGCGTCACCGGCATGGAAAGAATTTCAGCATCGTTGTGGTTTCGGCAGGCGCAAAACCACAAGGCATGGATGTGCCGGTGAGCAAACAAGGCAAAGTCGATGAATTTGGCCATCCGATTCTCGGCGGTATCGGCGAGGTGGTGGCCAGCGAAATTGAGCAGCGCACCGGAATGGAAACGCGTGTTGTGGTGCTGGGCTCTATTCAACGTGGCGGCTCGCCCACGGCTTATGATCGCGTGTTAGCGACGCGCTTCGGCATTCACGCGGTTGATATGGTGCATGCCGGGAAGTTCAGCTACATGGCCGCGCTGCACGGAACTGAGATAGTCGAAGTTCCGGTCTCCGAGGCCATTCGTGGAACGCGACCAGTTGATCCGCGAGTTTACGAAACCGCAAAAGTTTTTTTTGGATAATATTGAGCGAAGTCGGACTTGGGCGCGAAAACTTTTTAAAGTTTAGAAAAACCAGTTGCCCAAGTCCGACTTCACCTCACTTAAGGAAAAGGAAAATCACATGGCAATCAAAGTTGGCATTAATGGATTCGGCCGGATCGGGCGCAATATTTTTCGCGCGGCGCTGGCTGATAAAGAAATTGAGATCGTCGCCGTCAATGATATCACGGATGCTGCCACCCTCGCGCATTTGCTCAAATATGATTCGATTCTTGGCATTCTCGACGCCGAGGTGAAACCGCTGGAAAATGCGATCTCGGTGAATGGTAAAACGGTTAAAGTGCTTGCCAAAAAAGATCCGGCGGAATTGCCCTGGAAAGATCTTGGCGTCGACGTTGTGATCGAATCGACCGGCCTTTTCACCGACAAGGAAAAAGCGGTGAAGCATATCACTGCCGGTGGCGCGAAGAAAGTCATCATTTCCGCGCCGGCCAAAGGCCATGATGTCACCATTGTGCTTGGCGTGAATGACAGTACCTATGACGGGACCAAGCACAGCGTGATTTCCAATGCGTCCTGCACGACGAACTGTCTGGCGCCGGTGGCGAAAGTGATTCGCGACAACTTTGGCCTCAAACGCGGGCTGATGACGACGATTCACTCCTACACCAACGACCAAAAGATTCTCGACCTGCCGCACAAAGATTTGCGCCGCGCCCGCGCTGCTGGCCAATCGATGATTCCGACTTCGACCGGCGCCGCCAAAGCTATCGGGGAAGTGATTCCGGAATTGAAAGGCAAGTTGGATGGCATTTCCGTGCGCGTGCCGACTCCCAATGTTTCGCTCGTCGACGTAGTATTTGAGGTCGAGAAGAAAACCACGATCGCCGAAGTCAACAATGCCATTAAAGCGGCGGCGGACGGTAAGATGAAAGGCGTGCTGTCTTACACCGCCGAGCCGCTGGTGTCAATTGATTTTCGCATGAACCCCAATTCTTCCATTGTCGATCTGGAATCGACGAATGTCATTGATGGCACCATGGTCAAAGTGCTGTCGTGGTACGATAACGAATGGGGCTTCTCAAAACGCGTGATTGATTTGTTGCATCTGATTGGACGGTCGTTGTAAGCGAATTTTAAATTGCAAAAATACAATTTAAAATTTATATTATTATGAGCGGATCGATATGAGCCAAGTGCTGCGCCGGTTGTTTATTGCCGGTAACTGGAAGATGTTCACTTCGGTGGCCGAAGCCACAACATTGGTTAAGGCGCTGAAAGTCAAAGTGGTGAATATCCATCAGGTTGACATGGCGGTTTGCCCGCCGTTTACGAATCTGGTTTCCACCGCCGAATTGCTCAAAGGCACGGCTATCAAACTCGGCGCGCAAAATTTGTATTGGGAAGAAGAAGGCGCGTTTACCGGCGAAGTTTCGGCGAAGATGCTGCTCAGCGCCGGTTGCGAATATGTGATCATCGGCCACTCCGAACGCCGGCAATATTTCGGCGAAACCGACGCGACGGTAAATCGCCGTCTGCAGCGCGCGTTGGCTGCCGGACTTTTGCCGATTGTGTGCGTCGGCGAAACGCTGGCACAACGGCAGGCCGGCACGACGGAAAAAGTGGTCGAAGCGCAAATCCGCGGCGCGTTTGCGCAAATTGCGGCGGCGGATTTTACAAAAGTTGTTATTGCTTACGAACCAGTATGGGCCATTGGCACCGGTTTGAATGCCACTCCGGAACAAGCGCAAGAAGTTCATGCGTTCATCCGCCGGTTGCTGGAAAATTTGTACAACCGCGAGTTGGCGGCGGCCTGTCGCATTCAATATGGCGGCAGCGTCAAGCCGAACAACGCGGCGGAATTATTGCGCCAGGCCGACGTTGATGGCGCGTTGGTCGGCGGCGCCAGTTTGCAAGCAGAAAGTTTCGCGGCGATCATCAAAGCCGCGGAAGAAGTCGATAAAAATTAAATTGAGGTTTTTATGTACGGTTTAGTGGTAACTCTTTTTGTCTTCGTTTGTGCGCTGCAAATCATTGCGATTTTATTGCAGGCGAGCAAGGGCGGCGGCCTAGCCGGTGCTTTTGGCGGCGGCGGTGGCATGGGCACCATGCTCGGCAGCCGCGGCACAGCTACGTTCCTCAGCAAATTGACCTCCGGCCTGGCCACGGCGTTTATGATTCTCGCGTTGATTTTGAGCATTATGAGCTCACGCAGCGGCGGTGAATCACAAGGCCTCGTCGAACAAGAACGGCAATCGCGCGGCTCCTCGCCGGCAGCGATTTTGCCCTCGGCTCCGGCAACCCAGCCGGCGGCACCACCGCAACAAACCCCCGCGCCGGCGACCGAACAACCGAAGAAGTAGCAGAAACCCGATGAGCAAAACGCATCGCGCATAGCGGTAAACTGAAAATCATTTATCGCCATGTTCGTTGCGTTTAGCGCTTTGCAAAAAGACTGCGGAAGTGGTGGAACTGGCAGACACACCATCTTGAGGGGGTGGCGGCGCAAGCCATGCGGGTTCAAGTCCCGCCTTCCGCACTTTTGGAGTACGACAGGCAACCTTGCTTGTCGTGCTCCAAACCCCGAGACGGTGGGACAATTTTCCCCAAGTGAAATGAAGCGTCTCCACAAAAACTCCAACGTTATTTTTATCATCGCTATTAGTCTCTGGGGCGTTCTTATTTTCCTTCCGACGGCGCTCCACGGCTGGCAAACTTCCCCAGCACAAATCAACAATGCAAAAAAGCGCGCGTTTAATGACGGTAACAATTTTATCAAGCTTGGCCGCTATATCGAAGCCCTCGCGGCCTATGAAAAAGCCGCGGCACTGGATTCGGTTTGGGCGAAGGCCTATTACGGCAAAGGACTCGCCCTCAAAAATTTGCGGCGCTATGCCGAAGCGGTGCAAGCTTATCAAACGGCGATCCGGCATGATCCCGTTTTTGCCGAGGCTTATTTGGCGTTAGGGAAACTTCATAGCGATCTGGAGCAATACGACCAGGCGCTCGAGGTTCTCAAAAAAGCGATTGCGCAACAACCCGATTCTTACCAAGCTTACTACGCGCTTGGTCTCGCCTATGATAATAAAAGCCAAACCTTGGAGGCCGTCAAGGCCTTTCAGCGCGCGCAGCAAATTAATCCGAAATATTTTCTCGCCGGCTACATGCACGGCCAAACGTTAAACAAGCTTGGCCGCTATGACGAAGCGCTCGAGGTGGTTGCGAATGCCATCGCCCTCAAGGAAAACCTGCACCTCAGCTTGACGCTGCGCGCGGAAATTTATAACGCCAAAAACCAACCAGCCGCTGCATTGCAAGCCGCCCAGGCCGCTTTACAAGCCCAGGCCAATTACGCGCCAGCCAATTTCGAGGCCGGTCGCGCGCTCAAAGCGCTCCGCCGTTATAACGAGGCCGTCAATTATTTTCTCGCCGCGGCCAAAGAACGCTCCTGGCAACAAACGGCTGAATATGAAATTGAAGAAATCAAAAAGCTGCAGCCGAAATGAACCACGCCGCGCCCCAGGAGTTTAATCAGTGAAATGATTGATGACGGCGTTACGGATCAAAAGTTTAAACCTGCATGTTGCGACGTCTTGCTCCGCTTTTAAGCCTGTTTCTTTTGGCTGCGCTTTTGGCGTGGCTTTCGCCGTATTTTTTTACTCTCGAAAATCTCCTGGCGATTGGCTTGCAAATGTCGGTCGTCGCGATTATGGCGCTCGGCCAGGTCCCGATCATCATTGCCGGAGGCATTGATTTGTCCGCCGGGTCGGTGCTGGGTCTCTCCGGTGTTGTTGCTTGCATGTTGTTGCACGAGGGCCAGCCTTTTGGCCTCGCGTTGCTGGCTGCGTTGTTAACCGGAATCACTTGCGGCGCGCTGAACGGTTTTTTCATCACGCGCGGCAAATTGCCGCCGTTCATTGCCACCCTCGGGATGATGGGCATCGCCCGCGGTCTGGCTTTGATCATCACCGGCGGCGTGCCGATTTTTGGTTTGCCGGAAAGTTTTGCCACGCTCGGCGGTGGCCGCTTTTTGCAGGTGCTGCCGTTGCCGGTGATGATTACGTTGGTGGTCGGCGGGCTTACACATTTTGCGCTGGAGCACACGCGTTTGGGGCGGCATGCGTTTGCCATTGGCGGTAATGCCGAAGCCGCGCGGCTGGCCGGCGTTGCCGTCAATCGTTCGAAGCAGATTTTGTACGTTTTTTGCGGCGCGCTCTCCGGCCTGGCGGGTTTGATTCTCGCTTCGCGCTTGAACAGCGGCCAGCCGACGGCCGGCACGGGTTACGAGTTGGACGTGATCGCCGCTTGTGTCATTGGCGGCGCGAGCCTTTCCGGCGGCGAGGGCACCGTCGGCGGCGCGCTGATTGGCGCGTTAATTATGGGCGTGCTCCGCAATGGTTGCAACCTGCTCGATATTTCCGCGTTCTGGCAGCAGGTCGCGATCGGCGGAATTATCATTGTCGCCGTGTTTATCGACCAAACCCGTCGCGCGCGCGAATCCGGTTGAAATCAGGCAGTTTTTTTTGAACATGGTTGATCCCGAGGTTCGCAAACTTTATGGCTCGAGCCCGGCAAAATTTTTTACCAAGAAAAAGGGCCGGTGGCATTTGAGCGCAAGCATACCCAGTCTTATTCTGGTCTCCACCTCGCCTTACCGCCAGGAGCTTATGCAGCGGGCGGGATTAAAATTCCGTGCCGTGGCGCCGCGCTTTGAAGAAGTTCACGATCTCCGTGAAAACCCGGAGAAATTAGCGTTGACTTTAGCGCGCGGCAAGGCCATGAGTGTGGCGGCGGATTTTTCGAATGCGATTCTCATTGGCTCCGACCAAGTGGTGAGTTTTGAGCAGCACATTCTCACCAAGCCGGGCACGCCGGAACGCGCGTGGGCAGAACTAAAAAAACTGCGCGGTCGCACGCATGAATTTTTCATGGGGCTTTTCCTGTTTCACACCGGGTTGCAAAAGTCTCAGGAATTCATCGTGAGCGGTACGGCACAATTGCGCGTCGATTTGACCGACGAAGAACTGCGGCGTTATATCGCGCTTGATGACCCGAGCCATTGTGCCGGTTCTGCAAAAATTGAAGGGCCAGGCTTAATGCT
>CAYZFF010000113.1:7134-11952 GCA_964477305.1 uncultured Cytophagia bacterium | reverse complement strand
TTTATGCAAAATGAACGCCCACCGCCACCATCGCTAAAATCACAAAACCCAAAACGATATTAATTTTAAAAAATGCCAGTTCCACATCCGAAGCTTTGGCGTGTTCGAGATAAAGTAAAAAACCTGCCAGAACAAGAAACGGCGCGGCAAGCCACGATTGAATGTAAATTGCAAAAATGTAAACGAGTACGATGAAAGCCAGCGCGTGCAAATAACCGGAAACGCGCAGCGCTTGCGCTTTACCCAAACGGGACGGCAGGGAGTATAAATTTTCGCGGCGGTCAAATTCTTCGTCGAGGGTGGCGTAAATGATATCGAAGCCCGTGACCCACAACATCGCAAAAAAACCGAGCACAAATCCGGGAATGATATTTTGCAGCGATTGCGTCACGGCGACCCAACCGGCGAGCGGGGCCATGGCGAGGCCGAGTCCAACGCCGAAATGCGCCAACGGGGTGAAGCGTTTCATATAAGGATAGAAAACAAACACGGCAAGCGGCAGCGGCGACCAAATCAAGCAAAAACGGCCGATCAATTCGGCGCTGCCAAAATAGACCACGAGGCCGGTGAGCAAAACGGCAATAGCTTCGGGAAGTTTCATGCGGCCGGCAGGCAATTCACGAATCGCGGTGCGCGGATTGCGCTTGTCAATTTCGCGATCAATGATACGATTCAGCGCCAGCGCCACGGTGCGGGCGCCGGTGGCGGCAACCAGCATGAGCAGCGCCAGCCGCAGTGGGATCCAGCCGCGCGCGGCAAGCAACGCGCCGCTATAAATCAACGGCAGGGAAAACAGCGTGTGTTCGATTTTAACAAAACGCGCCAGTGTCGAAAATTGCAAACGAATCTCCTCTCCGGTTTGGGCGTTCAATCGCGCCTCATTTAATATAAGAAAAATATCCGGCAAAGCAAGCGTAGGTATGAAATTGCGTTAATCTTTCATTTATTGGTGGAGAAAGCTGACCGGTCAGTCCACCCGCCGTCGAGGTATTACAAATTATGGCTCCAATCCCAAATCCAGCCGTGCCTTTAATTCGTAGGTAAATAAAGGAACTCTTGCACAATTGCTGTCGTTGGCAAAATGTCACCGGCGGCAAAAATTTTAAGCACTTTGAATAAAAAAATCCGCAACCGGCGGCGGGCGGCAGTATATTTATTTGGTTTTGCAAGCGAACAATGCACAACCGCCGCAATTTAACTCTCTTGCCGGCCGGAAAAAATCGCTTGACAATCTCGCGGTAAATTTTTATCTTATCAGTACTTTCAAAGCAATATCATATATTAGGAGTTTGCCTATTTTATCTTCGCTATCGGGTTTTTGTTATTCTGTATTATTTTAATTCAGTCTTGTCCCGTCTTGCGGGACAGGGCAAAAATCCCTATAGCGGGTATTTTGGCAAACATTTTCTAAACCGAAACGAGGAGTCGCGCTGTTGTTCAAAACGGCTCCGAGGGCCATGCCAGAATTGACGCCCGCGTTTTCGGTTTTTTTGTTTTAGGGCAAAAATAATTTTAAGTGGAGATTCGCATATGAAAAAACTGATGTGTTCCCTCGTGGTGCTGGCGCTGGCGTTTCCAATGACCGCGGCGCTGGCGCAAGGCCCGGGCAGCAGCGGCGTGTTGTTTCTGTTGATCGCCCCCGGCGCGCGCGCGGCCGGCATGGGCGAATCGTTCGTGAGTATCGCGGACGATGCCACCGCGACCTACTGGAATCCGGCTGGATTGGCGTTCCAACAAGGCACGGAAATTTCTTTGATGCATTCCAACTGGCTGCCGCAACTGGCCTCCGATTTGTATTTCGATTATGCCACCATCCGCAAGGATCTCGGCCCGGTTGGCACCGCCGGTTTGTCGGTGACGTTCATCAACCTCGGCGAACAATCGATCACCGGCGAGTTGGATCCGACCATTCTCGGCACGTTCAGCAGCTACGAATTGGCGCTGGCCGGCAGTTTCGGCAGCAAGCTTTCGGCGAATGCCGCCGCCGGCGTCACGCTGAAATTTATTTACAGCAACCTCGCCCCGCAAGTGAGCAACACTTCGCAAAAAGGCGACGGTCGGGCCACGGCGTTCGCGGTCGATCTTGGTTACCTGCACAAAAATTTTCTCCTCGACCGCATGAGCTTCGGCCTTAATCTGACCAACCTCGGCCCGAAGATCACCTATATCGACGCGGCGCAAGCCGACCCCCTGCCCACCAATCTGCGTCTCGGCTTCAGCTATTACCTGCTCAAACAGGAATTCAACAGTTTGATGATCACCACCGAGTTTGACCGCTTGCTCGTGGGCATTCCGAAAAAAGGCAAGAAGGCCGATGCCGTTTACAAAGCGCTCTTCACGGCGTGGACGGACGAAAATTTCAAGCAGGAAATTCGCCACATCATCGCCAATGTCGGCGCCGAATATTGGTACAACAACCTGCTGGCGCTGCGCGCCGGTTATCATTATGATGAAATCGGCAAAGTCAAATACATTTCCGCCGGCGCCGGTTTGAAGTATTCGCTCTATCGCCTCGACTTCGGCTACATCTCCGCCGGCGAAGGCCATCCGCTCAGCGACACCATGCGTTTCTCGCTGACCTTCGGTATTTAATTTTTGCGCGCGACCGCCGTTATCGTCCCGATCGATTGGAGTGATGGATTTCTGGAGTCGTGGAGTGTTGGACCGCGTCGATACTCCCCGACTCTAAATTTTTGTCACTCCCGTTTTTATTAATCATGAAATGGATTTCACGCCTTCGCTGATGATTGCATGTATGCCACGCAGAACTGCTCGAGTTTCGTTGCCTGTCTTTTTCACCTGCCTGCAAATAGCCGCGGCGGTTTTTGCCGTGGCGCCGCAAAAATCTGATCGCCATTCTCTCAAAGCGCAGTATCGGCATTCCTCACCCGGCGCGCGCGTGCAACTCCAATCACGTCTCGCTTTGCCGGAGGGCATGACTGCCACCGATACGCTGGATATTCTCGCCATTCGCGTCGATTTTAGACGCGACACCCTTTCGCAAACCACGGGCGACGGGCGTTTTTTATTTACGCCGCAAAATGCCAATGTAATTATCGACGCGCCGCCGCACAACCGGGCGTATTTTGAAGCGCAACTGCTCGCGCTGAAAAATTATTATGCCAGTGTCTCGCGCGGCAAACTGGTTTTGCGTTATCAAGTTTTTCCCACGGCAAGCGACGAGGCTTATCATCTCGACCAGCCGATGAATTATTACGCGCCCGGCCGTAATGATCCCAACAACGACAAACGTTTGTCCGAGCTGTTGCAGGATGGTTTCAAAAAAGCGGACGCGGCGGGCGGCATTGATTTTTCCAGATTCGACAGCTTCATGCTCTTTCACGCCGGGGTCGGCGAAGATTTTGCTTCGGATATCGACAACACCCCGAACGATATTGCCAGCGCTTTCTTGACGATTGACGATTTGCGCCAAAATCTCGGCAACGGCAGCGCGAGTTACCAGGGCATCGCCGTGCGCAACGGCAGTTTTTTTATTTCCGACGGCATCATTTTGCCGGAAACGCAAAGCCGCGATATTCCCGGCGCTGGCTTTATTGAATTCGGCTTGCTCGGCACCACGGCATTGATGTTCGGCCATCAAATCGGCCTGCCCAATCTTTTTAACACCGACAACGGCACGCCCGGCGTCGGCTATTTTGGTTTGATGGATCAGGGCAGCAACAATTTTCAGGGCTTGCTGCCGGCGCAACCGGAAGCGTGGTCGAAAGTTTTTCTCGGCTGGGAAAAGCCGGTGGTGGTGACGCAGGGCGAAAATCTGGAGATCGCCGCGGCGCTGCATGCCAATCCCAACAAAATTTATAAAATTCCCATTACCGACAGCGAATATTTTCTGCTGGAGAATCGCCAACGGGATGTCGATGGCAATCGCATCGCCATCGGCCGCGACGGCAACGGCGTGCGGGTTGAGTTTAAAGAAACCGGTTTTATCGCCGGCCAATCCATCGGCGTCATTACGCAAGTGGATGAGTATGATTTTGGCTTGCCGTATGCGATCGATGAGAATAATCGGGTTCTGGCGGCAAATGGAATATTGATCTGGCATATCGACGAAGACGTGATTCGCCGAAATTACGCCAGCAACCGCGTTAATGCGGATCGCGATCGGCGTGGCATCGATCTCGAAGAAGCCGACGGCGCGCAGGACATCGGCCGGATCTACGGATTTCTCGATCCCGGCTCCGGCGCCGAAAACGGCATTGCCGAAGACGCCTGGTGGAAGAGCAATCCGGTCATCACGCAGTTTTTACGCAAAGACAAACCCGTCGAATTTGGCCCAACCACAACGCCGAACACCGCCTCGAACTCCGGCGCGCAAACCGGCATCGTCATCACGAACTTTTCCGAAATTCAGCCGGTGATGACGTTCTCCGTGCGCAATACGTTTTATGTGCCAAATTTCCCGCAATACGCCGGCGCGAAAGCGAATACGCTTCCGCCGTTGTTGGCCGATCTCACCGGCGACGGCAAGCTTGATATCGTCGTTGCCACTTCCGCCGGAGAAATTTTTGCGTGGCAGCTCGATGGCCGCAAAGTCATCGACAATCTTGACGTCGCAACAATTACGCAACCGAACGGATTATCCGAAAGCGTTCCGAAAGCTACGTTTGCGATTTTGCCCGACTCGCTTTTTGCGCCACCGGTGCTGGTGGATTTGAACGGCGATCAACGCGCCGACGTTCTCGCCGCGGGCAAAGACGGCAGGCTCCGCGCGTGGCGAGCCAGCGACGCCAATCTCGATGGCCGCGCCGATTTGTTGTGGCAATTCGATCTCGGCGCGCCGTGCCGCGCGAATATTGC
>CAYZFF010000113.1:4930-7034 GCA_964477305.1 uncultured Cytophagia bacterium | reverse complement strand
AACCATCGCCTGCTGGCGTACAATTTCAACGGCGCGCAGACGGAAAATTTTCCGTTGGCGATCAACGTCGCGGCAAATGCGAAAACGCCGTATGCGATCACGCCGATCATTGCCGATGCCGACGGCGACGGCACGCAGGATGTGCTGGTGCCCGGTGTTGACGGCAATGTTTATGCGTATCAACGCGAGGGCAAACTCGTTGCCGGTTTTCCGCTGGCGATGAGTGGAGCCGGGCTCGGCAGCCTCGCCACCGCAGATATGGATGGCGATAGCAAGCTTGAACTTGTTGGTGTTTCGGGCAACGGCTTTGTGCATGTCTGGCGTTTGCCGTCGAGCGGCAATCAAGCCGACTGGCCGATGTATCACCACGACGCCGCACAGACGAGTTTAAACCTGGTCAAAGACCCGATTAGGGTTATCGATTTCCCAACACTCATGCCGCGGCAATCGGTTTATAATTACCCCAATCCGACCGAAGGAAATTTCACGACCATTCGTTATCGTTTGGCGGATGATGCGGAAGTAAAAATTTCAATTTATGACAGCGCCGGCGATCTCATTACCGAGCTTGCCGGCCCCGGATTAGGGCAAGTCGATAACGAAGTTCAATGGCCTCTGCAAAACGTGCAAAGCGGCATCTATCTTGCCCGCGTCGAAGCCAAAGGGCAAGCCGGAACTTCAGTGGCGATTATTAAAATTGCCGTGGTGAAGTAACTCGCTCGTAGCTACGCCTTTAGGCGTTCACGCTTTGTCATTAAAAAGATTTTTAGTTTTTAAGCTTTCTGCGCCTGAAGGCGCCCACTACAAACATGCCCAGCGACAAGCTAAAAAACTCCGTCGGATTGCGCTTGATCATCATTGGCGCATTGAGTCTCGTGCTGCTCATTCCCGCCGCGTTGATTCAAGGCTTGATCAGCGAACGTGAACAACGCCGCGACAACGCGGTGTTTGAAGTCAGCGACAAATGGGGCCGGCCGCAAATTATTGCGGGACCGATTTTGACGGTGCCGTACAAAAAGCTCGTCAAAGATGAAAAAGACAAATTGGTGGCTGTCATCGAGTATGCGCATTTTTTGCCGGAGCAGCTTGCGATCAATGCCGAGCTGTTTCCGGAGCTGCGCTATCGCGGCATTTATGAAGTGATTTTGTACAATGCCAAATTGCGGATTCACGGCCATTTTGCGCCGCTCGATTTCAACCAGTTCAGTATCGTCGCCGAAGATGTTTTGTGGAAAGACGCGATTCTCGCGCTGGGCCTCAGCGATTTGAAAGGCATTCGCGCGGCCGTGAAAATCAAACTAAACGACGCCGAATGGACGGCCAACCCGGGCGTCGAGTCGAAAGAGGTTTTGGAAATCGGCATCAGCGCCAAGCCCAAGCTGAATAATTCGAGTGAGCGTTATGATTTTTCCATCGACCTCGATTTGAACGGCAGCGGCGAGATCAGCTTCGTGCCGGTTGGCAAAGAAACCAGCGTGAAAGTGGCCTCGAAATGGAGCAACCCGAGTTTTATCGGCGAGTTTCTGCCAGTCGAGCGGCAAGTGCAATCCGATCAATTCAACGCCGCGTGGAAAGTGTTGCACCTCAACCGCAACTACCCGCAGCAATGGCTCGGCAGCCAGCATCGAATTGTGGAATCAAACTTTGGCGTAAAATTACTGCTGCCGATTGACGAGTATCAAAAAACCATGCGCACGGCCAAGTATGCCATTATGTTCATCGCGCTGACGTTTTTGACGTTCTTTCTCACCGAAGTGTTGAACAAAAAAGTTATTCACCCGATTCAATATATTTTGATTGGGCTGGCGCTGATTCTCTTTTATACATTGCTGCTGTCATTTTCCGAGCACATTAAATTTAACTCGGCGTATTTGCTGTCGAGCCTCGCGATTATCGCGCTCGTCACGGCGTACACCAAAAGCGTTTTGTCAAACAACCTTGCCACCGCAGTCATCGCCGGCGTCTTGATCATTTTGTATGGTTTCCTTTATATTATTTTGCAACTGCAAGATTACGCCCTGCTGCTCGGCAGTCTCGGCCTGTTCATCATCCTGGCGATTGTGATGTATGTGACGCGGAAGATCGATTGGTTTGCGATCGGAAA
>CAYZFF010000113.1:0-4830 GCA_964477305.1 uncultured Cytophagia bacterium | reverse complement strand
GGCGCCGAGCAGACGGCGAAACTCACCGCGAAAATTGCCGAAGATGTTTTCACGCCGATCACCGCGCTGTACGGTTATGTGCCGGATGGCAAAATTCATTTTGTCATTAAAGATTACGACGATTTCGCCAACGGCGCGGCGTATTATCTCGACAACAAAGTGGAGATTTGGGCGAGCGCTTTGGATTTCGAATTGCGCGGCACGCACAACTGGCTGCGCAATGTGATCACCCATGAATTTACCCATATGATTTCGCTCGGCGCCTCGCGCAAAGTGACGCGCCACATTCCCGCGCTGTATGTGCAAGACCTCGGCTACGAAAAGGAGAAGCGCGACGACGTTTTGCTCGGCTATCCCAATCGCATCATTTCGTATCCGATTCCGTTCACTACCGTGCCGCCGTGGTTTGCCGAAGGCGTAGCGCAATATCAACTGCCGGGGCTGCAATATGATCTGTGGGACTCACACCGCGACATGATGCTGCGCACCGCGGTGGTCGAGGGCAAGATGCTCACCTATTCCGAAATGAATTCGTTCGGCAAAAACAGCATCGGCAGCGAGCGCGTTTACAATCAGGGCTATTCGTTTTCCGGATATATCGCCGAGCATTACGGCCTCGAGGCGCTGAAAAAAATTTCCCATAACATGCGCAGCCTGTTGCGCTTTTCGTTCGACAGCGCCATTGACAAAGCCACCGGCAAAAGCGGCTCCGAGTTATATCGCGAATGGAAAAAGCATCTCGAAGAAAAATACGCGGCGCAGTTGCGCGACATTCAAGCGCACAAAGTCGAAGGCGAGCTATTGCAACCGAAAGGCTCGGCGAATTTTTTCCCGCGGTGGTCGCCGGACGGCAAGGCGGTTGCGTTTATCACCAATGAAGGCTCAGATTATCTCGGCCAAACCGTGCTGGTCGTCCGCGATCAAACGAACGGCAGAACCAAAACGATTAAAGGCGGCGTGCATTATTCGTATGCGTGGTCGCCCGACGGCAAGCAAATGGTTTATGCGCGACGATCCGAGAGCAATCCCGGCCACTCGGTGTTTTACGATCTTTTTCTGTACGATTTGAAATCACGCAAGGAAAAACGGTTGACGAAAGCGGCGCGCACGCACAGCCCAAGTTGGTCGCCGGACGGCAAGTCCATTGTCTGCGTGGTGAACGGTGACGGCACGCAAAATCTCGCGGTGTACGATCTCGCGACACAGCAGCTTAAAATGCTCACAACTTACAAAAATCAGGAGCAGGTTTTTACGCCGCAATGGGCGCCGGAGGGTGACAAAATTTTATTTTCACATTCATTGCAGCGCGGCCGCGAACTTTACTTTTTTGATCTAACCACGAAAGAGATTACGCCGGTTTTCGCCGATGCCGCGAACAACGGCGATCATGCCACGGATCGTCGCGACGCCGTGTTCAGCCCCGACGGCAAAAAAATTTACTTTAGTTGGGATGAAAGCGGAATTTTCAATATTTATGAGCTTGCGCTTGCAACCAAGCAAAACACCCCAGTGACGAACGTCGTCGGTGGCGCGTTTATGCCTTCGGTCAGCTCCACCGGCGAGTTGGTGTTCAGCACGTTTGTGTCTGAAGGCTATAAGATTGCACATCTTAAAAATCCGCAACCGCTGCCGGCTGAACAGACGCGTTATCTCACCTATAAAGACGAAGCCGTAAAACTCGCCGCGGCCAATGGCAACGGCGCGCTCGCGAATCTCGATGTCAGCCGCATCAAACACACGGCTTACGATGACAGCAAGCTTCCCGATTATCCAACCAAACCTTACAGCGGCCATTATACGGCGGTGTCGTTCCTGCCGCGTCTGGCCTTTGATTACGGCACGACGAAACTCGGCGGTTATTTTTATTCCGGTGACATGCTCGATAAAATCAATTTTATCGGCGGCGCCGCCATGAATCGCCGGAAAGATTATGACGCTTTTCTGCTCTTGGACTACAATAAATTCGGCCCCAACTTATTTCTCGAAGTTTACAATCAAGTTTTTCACACGACGATTTACGACCCCACGATATTCGGGGTTGACCAGGGCCGCTTCGATTACCGATACAATCTTTTGTATACCGAGGTCGGCGTTCGCGCCAGCCACAATTCCCATCAACACTCCAAGTTGAGTTTTATTTTTAACCGGTATGACGCCAAGGCGAGCTTCCGGGTGGGCGGCATTAAAGGGAGCCAGGGGACAACTTATTATATCGGCAAAACCATTTCGTTCGAGCACTTTTTCCGGCAGCCCCAGCGCGCCGTCGATGGAGAAATTAATCCTCGCGCCGGCCGCGAGATTCATTTGCGCTACGATCGAGAATACAACGACTTTGTCGACGGCATCAAGCTCTCGAGCTACGGCACTTTAGTTGAAATTTACAAGCCTTACAATTTGCATCGGTTTGAAGGCGAGTGGACCGAACATTTCGGCTTGCCCGGCCGCGCTGGCTTAACGCTGTATGGCCGGGGTGGTTTCTTTACCGCAGCAGAAGCCGACAGCGTCGACAGTTTTTTCCACTTTCATGCCGGCGGCTTGCCCGGCGTGCGCGGCTATCCTTATTACAGCATGGAAGGCCGCTATCTGACGCATGGCCGCGCGACCTTGCGCGTGCCGTTGTTCCGGCACCTCGATTTGTCGCTGCTGCACCTGTATTTCGACAAGATTTATCTCGGCGTGTCGTACGATTACGGCGGCGCGTTTCTCAAAACCGCCGGCATGCGCAAGAAACTGCATGACAGCATCAATTTGCAAATGCGCATGAATCTGTCGTCATTCTATGTTTTCCCCACGCAGATTTTTTTCAACGCCGCGTACGGTTTCGATCAATTTAAAAATCGCGGCGTGACGTATGGCCAGGAATGGCGGTATTATTTCGGCCTGTCATTCGGGTTTTTGGACGAATGATATTTTTTGCTTCGTCGAACGAAGGAATGCCGATTAGATAACTTACCCAACTAATGCCATGCCCGGATGCTTTAATCGGGCATCCACAGGGTTTAAAAACTGGATTCCCGCTGAAAGCGTGCGGGAATGACATCTGTGAGAAATAGGAAAGTTATTTAATCGCCGATCCTAACATTACTGTCATTCCGCAGAGATCTTTTAGACTCCGGCACAGGCTTTAAAAGCCAAAAGATTCATTCGGAATGATATTATTATCGAGCGAACCCATGAAATTTAAATTATCCCCGGCCGTTTTGGCGCTCATTTTTTCGGCCCCGGCAATGTGGGCGCAAGCGCCAAACTTTTCCCGCACCGCTTTGCAGCATGACCAGGCGCCCCCACTCACATTAGCAGAATATCCGGCGTGGCGCTTCACGGATTCACTCAACACGACGCCGGCGAAACCCGTGCAACGCTCGGCCGGCAAGGCCATGCTCTTTTCCGCGGTGGTTCCCGGCACCGGCCAATTTTATAACAAATCCTGGTTAAAGGGCCTCGCTTTTGTCGGCATCGAAGCCGGCGCCATCGCCATCAATGCGATTTATTCGCAACGCGGCAACGAGCAGGAAGACATCTTTGAGCGCTACGCCGACGTGCATTGGAGCGAAGAGGAATATTGGCGGTCGCTGGCGGATGACGCGAAAGAGCGTTATGGCTTGACGATCGATGTCAATGATCGGCAAGGGTTAATAGAATATGAACGCGCCCATTTCAGCCATTTTCTGCCGGACACAAAAAACCAAACGTATTATGAAAACATCGGCAAATACAGCCAGTTCAATGCCGGGTGGGATGACAGCAGCAGCCGCAAAGCGAACCAGAAAGATTCGGCAAACCGCGAGTCCTATACCATCATGCGTAAAAAAGCTAACGATCAATTTAAAATCGCCACCTACGGCGCTTCAACGATTTTGATCAATCATGTGCTCAGCATGTTTGACGCGGCGTATTCAACGTATCGTTTCAATCGCGCGCAGGCACAAGCCACCATGGGTTTAGAAATGCAAAGGCACCGTGACGAACTGCTCCCGGCATTGAGCGTGCGGATGAGTTGGTAGCGCTGGTTGCGGATTATTCAATATTGCCGCTGCAAAATTTATAAGCGTTCCGCAGAGAACAGTGTTTGATAGAATTCACCGATGAAAGTTAAAATTAGCTTACCTATGAACATTCGACCTTATTTATTCTTTCTTACCATTGCCTGGTCTGTCTCCGCTTCGGCGCAGAATAATTTTTCTTCGAACGCGGCACCCTCTTTTTCTCGCGTTGCGTTGCAGGACTCAACACCGCCGGCGCGGCCGCAGATTGCCGTGGATAACGCGCCAACGATTGGCGGCGCCTTCATGCGCTCCATGCTCATTCCCGGGTGGGGGCAACGCCGGGGTGGCGCCAAAACCGCCGCGCGTAATTTTTTTGTCGCCGAAATTTTGCTCTGGAGCGGCTTTACGGCGCTGGAAGTTTATGGCGGCTGGCAGAAAAATGATTACAAGCTTTTCTCGGCGAGTCATGCCGGCGCGCAAACCTCCGGCAAAGACGATCAATTTTTTGTGGAGATGGGAAATTTTATCAGCGTCGAGGAATACAACCAGGCGCGCTTGCGCCGCCGCGATCTGGAAGGGCTGTACGATCCGGTCACCAACTTTTGGCGCTGGGATACCGAGGCCAATCGGCAAAAGTTTTTTAACATGCGCAAACGCAGCGACAAAGCCTACGCCCGCGCCGAATTGATGGCCGCCGGCGTTATTGCGAATCACATCATTAGCGGCATTCACGCCGCGTGGATTGCGCATCGCAATTCATCGCAAAAAGAAAAAGAGCGAGGGGAACTTAACTTGCCGCAATTGGGCGTAATGGCTTCGCCGGAAGAAGTGCGGCTGGTGGCGC
>CAYZFF010000112.1:0-12109 GCA_964477305.1 uncultured Cytophagia bacterium | reverse complement strand
CGTCCGTTTAACTTCGCAAAATTGGCAAGTGAACAATTCCCAAATAACATTTGCCGACGTTGGCGTTTCCTCCAAATCCCCGCGCCGCTATATCGCTGCCTTGCCCGCCGCCTTCAAAAGTATTGAAGCGAGTACGATTAAAAAGGACGAACGCTCCAACTGGCGTTCGCCGAATCACGGCGCCGACATGGTGGTCATCACGCACGAAGATTTTCTCAGTCTTAATCCCGTGACCGGCAAAGATGAAGGCCCGCTGGCGCGCTTCGTGAGCTTGCGGCAAAATGCGAATATCAACGACACGCTTAAAGTCGAAGTTGTCAAAATTCAAGATATTTTCGACGAGTTTGCTGGTGGGTTATATGATCCGGTGGCGATTCGCGATTTTCTCAAATATGCTTACGAAAATTGGCCGCGGCGGCCGCTTTATGTCATGCTCGTCGGCGACGGCGATTATGATCCGAAGAATGTCATCAATAAAACCGGAAAAAATTGGATCCCGACTTATCATACCGAAGAATTCAATACCGGTGAATTTGATGTTCGCAATCGTGTCACCGACAGCAAGTTTACTTATATTGCCGGCGATGATGAAACGATGGACATGGCCATCGGGCGCGTTCCGGCGCGCAGCCTGGCCGATGTTGAAGCCTACGTCGAGAAGGTGACGCGTTATGAAACCCAACCGGCGTTTGGCGCCTGGCGCAACACGGCCGTGATGGTGGCCGACGACGAATATGCCCAAGGCGCCTTGCCATCGTTTGGCGAGACCTACCATATTGCGGATACGGAGACGTTGATCAATTTCAACACGCCGCCATTTTTGGATATCAAAAAAATATATTTGACGGAGTTCGCTGCGGTGCAGAGCGCGTCGATTTCCGGCATTCGCAAACCGACGGCCACCGAGACGCTGCTGCGACTCGTCAACAACGGCGCGGTGTTGGTCAATTATGCCGGCCACGGCAATCCCGACGTGTGGGCGCACGAACGGGTGTTGAATCTGTCCTCGGATTTTGAGCGTATTCAAAACGGCGACAAACAAGCGTTATGGGTGGCCGCCACTTGCACGTTCGGCAAATACGACATGGTGGATCGCCAAAGCTTTGCCGAGCAATTGGTGCTCGCGCCGCGGCGCGGCGCCATCGCGGCGCTGGCCACTTCGCGCGATGTCTACGGCAATCTCAATGCGTATTTAAATCAGGCGTATTACAACGCGCTGTTTGAAAATAAAAACAATATCGCCGCACGCATCGGCGCCGCGATGATGTGGGCGCGCGCGCAAACCGGCGCGATCGAGAATGACGAAAAGTTTCACGTGTTGGGCGATCCGTCGCTGCGTCTCGCGATTCCGCGTTATTCCGCCACGATTACGGCGTTGCAACCGGACACGATCAAAGCGCTGGCGGTGATGACGGTGCAGGGCAAAATTCAACGCGACGGCGTGGATTGGCCAAACTTCGACGGCGCCGCGCGTCTCGAGGCTTTCGATGCGCAACGCGAGGTTAGCTATCAGTCACCGGGGCAATTTTCGATTAATTATGCGCTGCCAGGCAACTCGCTTTTTCGCGGTGAAGTGCCGGTGAAAAACGGCGCTTTTACCGCGCAGTTTTTCGTGCCCAAAGATATTACTTATGGCGGTCAAACCGGCCGCGTCAATGTTTATTTTTGGAATGATAAAAATGACGGCAACGGTTATCGCCGCCAATTGCCGGTTGGCGGCACAGCCAGTAACCTCGTTGATCGTACCGGCCCGCGGCTCACGATCAGTTTTACCAATGTAGAAGATTTTCATTCCGGCGGCATTGTTGGCCCCAATCCAGTTTTACGCGCGGTGATTCACGACAGTCTCTCCGGCGTGAACCTCACCGGTGAGATCGGCCACAAAATTACGCTCAGTCTCGACGGGCGCCATGACGATAAAATCGATCTCACGGATTTGTTTAATTATGACGCCGGCAGCTATACGCGCGGCACGATCCAATATCCGCTCGCTAATCTCGCTGAGGGCCATCACACAGTGGAGATCAAAGCGTGGGATAATCTCAACAACTCTAATACCGCAACAATTGACTTCACGATTCAGCCGCAGGATCGTCTGATTTTGAGCGAAGTCTTAAATTACCCAAATCCTTTCCACCGGCGCACGACGTTCACTTTTGGGTTGAATTTGGCGGCGGAAATTCGTATTAAAGTATTTACGCTCTCCGGCCGTTTGCTGCGCACGCTGGAGAAATTCGACGCGCAACGCGGCTTCAATATGATGGAGTGGGACGGCCGGGATGAGGACGGTGATGAACTGGCGAACGGGGTTTATCTGTACAAGATCATTGCCGCAACGCCCAGTGACGCCTCTTTACATGCCGAGGAAATTGACAAGTTAGTGATACAAAGATAACCCCGAGGTCTCGGGCGGTTATCTAATCAACGACAAATCATCTTGGGATAATAAAAAAATAAAATTTATGCACTTTAATTCTTTCAAGCCGACCATTTTTAGTGTTGTGCTATTGGCTGGTGTTTTATTGCGGCACACGACTCTCACTGCCGCTGACCGCGATGTACAATTAACCCAAAGCAACGCGCAACAAACCACGCTGGTGTACCGTTTGGCGGATTTCCAATTGCGCCCATTGCTGGTGAATGGCGAAGCCGCCGCTCGTCCGGATTTTGCCAATGCCGTTACGCTCAACATCGCCGGGGCGCCGGAATTGGCGGCACGCGTGTTTGTGTTTGGGGTGCCGCCCGGCGCCCGCGCGGAAGTTAGCGTCATTCCCGGGGCCAGCGAAGAGTTTTCCGGCGTCAATATTCCGCCGGTTCCAATTAAGGAAAAGGCCGATGATTTAACGCGGTTGCGTTACGTGCCCGACGTTCAAATTTATGAGCGTGCAACGTTTTATCCCGGTGATCTCTTCAAAATGGACGCGCCGGCGCAATTTCGCCAGCAAACCATCGTGCGCGTCGAAGTCTTTCCCGTGCAATATCATCCGGGGCGCAAGCAACTCCGGATTTATCGCGAAATGCAAATCGTCGTGCGTTTCATTGGCGGCTTGCCGGCAGCAGCGCCAGCCCTTGCAACCAACGCCCCGGTTTCGCTGCGCGAAGAAGAGTTGTATCAAAATCTGCTGGTCAATTACGAACAGGCCAAAACGTTTCGTTTGCCCGCCCCTTCTCCATTGTTGAAAACGACGAACCCGCAAATCGACGGGCCGTTGTATAAATTTCCCGTTCGCCAGGAGGGCATTTATAAACTCGACGGCAGAACACTGGCCAGCGCCGGGATCACTAACATCAATTCCAATACCATTCATCTTTACAACAACGGCGGCCGGGAATTACCGCGCGAGGTAACACGGTCGCGGCCGCAGGGTTTGGTGGAGAATGCAATTTACGTGTCCGACGGCGGCGATGGTCGATTGGATAGCGACGATTTCATTCTCTTTTACGGTCGCGGCGTCGACGGTTTTGCTTTTGATTCCACCAGCGGCCAGGCGCGCCATTATCTGAATCGCTTCGGCTTCGACAATTATTACTGGCTGAATTTTAACGGGCCTAACGGCGTGCGCATGCCAGAACGCGCCACGCTGCCGGTGGCGAATTTGATTCCCGCGGTTGATTTCAAAGATTATTTGTTTGTCGAAGAAGAATTGAATCCGTTGTATGAATCCGATCAAAGTTGGTACGGCTGGCTGTTTACCAGCAGCGAGGTGAATCGCTCGCGGCGTTATCGCTTTAAATTAACCGATCCGGTTTCCGAAGGCACGGCCTCGACGCGCTTTGCTTTTTATGCGACGTTTGCCGGCGGCTTCAACACGCATAATTTAAAAGTGGAATACGATAAGCAGGAACTGGCGAATCTGCAAATTCCCGGCAACAACCGCCCGGACTTTTATCAAGTTGACAAATTGGGCGGCCTGGCCAACGGCGACAATGAAATTCTGCTCACCTATCAAAGTGGCAGCGATGCGGCGCAATTGTATATCGACTACTTTGAAGTGGCTTATGATCGCCGGACGCGATTGAACGAAGGCGCGCTGATTTTCAACGGCCGCGCCGGCAACGGGCCATTTGCTTATACGGTGGATAATGCCGACGCGAACTCACTTTGGCTTTTTGATGTGTCGAATTTTAGCAATGTAACCCGGCTGCCCGCGCAAAATTGGCGTGTCAACGGTACGCAAATTACCTTTGCTGATATTGCCGGCACGGTTCGCGTGCCGCGCCGTTACCTGGCCGCGTTGCCTTCGGCATTCAAGAGTATTAGCGCCCAAACGATCGTCCGCGATGAAGTTTCCACCTGGCGTTCGCCGAACCACGCCGCCGACATGATCATCATCACGCACGAGGATTTTCTCGCCGCCAGCCCGGGCAAAAGCAAACCGCCGCTCACCGAGTTGGCCGAATTGCGGCTGCGCCCCGCTAATTTAAGCGACAGTCTGCGCAGCGTCACCGTAAAAATTCAAGATGTGTTCGATGAGTTTTCCGGCGGTTTGTATGATCCCACGGCGGTGCGCGATTTTATCAAATACGCTTACGACAACTGGCGCCGCCGGCCGCTTTTCGTGTTGCTGGTTGGCGACGGTGATTATGATCCGAAAAATTATATCAACAAAACCGACAAAAATTGGATTCCCACTTTTCATACCACCGAGTTGGATGAAATCGCCAGCCGGGTGACGGATAGTTGGTTCACGTATGTTGCCGGCAACGATGAAGTGATGGACCTGGCCATCGGCCGCATTCCGGCCCGCAGCCTGGCCGAGGTGCAGGCGTATGTTGACAAACTCATTCAATACGAAACCAAGCCGACCTTCGGTTCGTGGCGCAACACCGCCGTAATGGTCGCGGACGATGAATTCGGCCAGGGCGCCATACCGTCGTCGATTGAAACGGTGCACATTCTCGACACCGAAACGTTGGCGTCAGTTTTTTATACACCGCAATATTTAGACGTCAAAAAACTTTATTTGACCGAATTTGCCGCGGTGCAGAGCGCTTCCATTTCCGGTATTCGCAAGCCAACGGCGACCGATGCTTTGTTGCGGCTCGTCAATAACGGCGCGCTGTTGGTGAATTACGCCGGCCACGGCAACTCGGAAGTTTGGGCGCACGAACGCGCGCTGAATCTCTCCACGGATTTGGACCGCATTCAAAACGGCGAGAAACAGGCATTGTGGATTGCGGCAACGTGCACGTTCGGAAAATACGATATTCCCGACAAGCAGAGTTTCGCCGAGCAATTGGTGCTTACACCGAGCCGCGGGGCGATTGCCGTGTTGGCCACCGCGCGCGATGTTTATGCCAGCCAAAACGCCACATTGAATCAGCAATACTATCGTTTCTTTTTTGAAAATGCCAATCACATTTCCG
The DNA here is from genome assembly GCA_964477305.1 of uncultured Cytophagia bacterium. GTDB lineage: Bacteria > Zhuqueibacterota > Zhuqueibacteria > Zhuqueibacterales > Zhuqueibacteraceae > Zhuqueibacter. The sequence goes on along the minus strand of CAYZFF010000112.1, from coordinate 6,742 downwards.
CGCGCATCGGCATGGCGATGGTGCTGGCGCGCTTGCAAACCGGCGCGACGCAGAATGATGAAAAATTTCACGTGCTCGGCGATCCGTCGTTGCGCATCGGCATTCCGCGCTACACCGCGAGTCTCACCTCGGTGCAACCGGACACCATCAAAGCACTGACGGTGATGACGGTGAGCGGCAAAGTGAAACGGGACAACGGCCAGGATTGGCCGGATTTTACCGGCACGGTGCGGGTGGAAACGCTGGATGCGCAGCGCGACGTTAGCTATTTATCACCAGGGCAGTTTTCGCTGAATTACGGCCTGCCGGGCAATTCGCTGTTTCGCGGCGAAGCGCCGGTGCAGAACGGCAATTTCACCGTGCAGTTTTTTGTGCCGAAAGATATTACCTACGGCGGCGTCTCCGGTCGAATCAATTTGTATTTCTGGGATAAGGATAATAAATTTGATGGCAACGGTTATCGCCAGCAGTTGCGCGTCGGCGGCACTGCCGGAAATATTGCGGACCGCATCGGCCCCACCATTCGCATTGGTTTTGAAGGAGTCGAAAATTTCAATTCCGGTGACGTGGTTGGCGATCAGCCGGTGTTGCGCGCCGCGGTCAGCGACAGCCTTTCCGGCATCAACATCACCGGCGAAATCGGCCACAAACTCACGCTGGCGCTGGATGGGCGCGCCGATGAAAAAATCGATATTACGGACTTGTTTAATTACGACTCCGGTAGCTACACGCGCGGTACGGCGCTGTACCCGCTTGGTTCGCTCGCGGAAGGCCGGCACACAGTAGAAATCAAAGCCTGGGATAATCTGAACAACTCCAACTCGGCCACGGTGGAGTTTGTGGTGCGGCCTAAAAATCAATTGGTGTTGTCCGACGTGTTAAATTATCCGAATCCATTTCGCAACCGCACCTCATTTACTTTTGAATTGAATTTTGCCGACACCGAAGTGCGGGTGAAAATTTTTACGCTGGCGGGCCGGTTGATTCGTACATTGGAAAGCGCCGGCGGCCGCGGCTTCAATCAAATCGACTGGGATGGCCGCGATGAGGACGGCGACCTGTTGGCCAACGGCGTTTATCTGTATAAAATCATCGCCACTCAAAACCTCGGCGGTGAAGCGTTACGCGCGGAGGAAATTGGCAAGCTGGTGGTGCAGCGGTGAGGGTAAAACGTAATGCTGATTGCTCGTCTCTTATTTTTTAGATGCTATCGCAGTTGTTGATTTCTGCCCAGAACGTAAACTCTATTTGAGGCTCTCATGAAAATAAAATTTCGCCTTTTCGCCGGCATTTTATCGGCGGCATTATTTCTCGCGCCGGTTGCAGGTTTGCGCGCCGACGATCCGAAACCCAAGAAAGAGGAAGTGACCTGGCTCGCGTTTGAGCAAGGCCTTGCCACCGCCAAAAAAGAAAAGAAAATGGTGGTGGTGGATTTTTATACGACGTGGTGCGGCTGGTGCAAGGTGATGGACAAAGACACCTACGGCCACGCGAGCATTGTCAAATATGCCAAAGAAAAGCTGGTGTTGGTTAAAGTGAACGCCGAGTCCAGCGAAAAGACGCGCTTTCGCGAGCAGGATTACACCTACCGCGAATTAGCCGCCGCGTTCGGCGTCAACAGTTATCCGGCCACCGCGTTCATCGACGCCAGCGGCGAGGTGCTGACGCTGGTGCCGGGCTATATTCCCGCGGACAAATTTTTGCCGGTATTGGAATTTCTTAATGACGGCCATCATAAGACGATGACGTTTGAAGCCTTTCTCACCAAACGCAACGGACCGCCAACCGATGCCAGCAAATCTGATCAGTAGGCTTAAAGCCCGCTTCTGGCCGATAACGAGCGGCGCCGTAGTGGAAATTTACAGCAAGCCCGATTGTCATTTGTGCGACGACGCCAAGGCGATTTTGCGCAAGCTGCAACGCCGCCACCGCTTTACTTTGCGCGAAGTGAATATCGCGGCCGACGCAAAACTGCTGGCCGCATACGGCACGCGCATCCCACTGGTTTTTGTGAACGGCCATTTGGTATGCAAATATTTTGTGGATGAAACCGCGGTGATAAAAAATTTCGCCGTAAGAAATAAAAGCATCCTGCCGTGAATTAAAAATCCCACCAGGTAAGTTAAACTCTCTCTGTGGGATTTTTTGTTTTATCTTCCTTTCTGAAAAGTGAAAGCACGCTTTTTAGTGTTCCTGCATGTGCAAACAAACCAATTTCAAGGAGCCTAAAATCAAAACCTCATTCCGCTACAAATCTTTCTGGCTCGTCGCAGCCATTGCCGCCGGTTTTCTCTCAAGCACATCTTATGCGCAACAAAAAACCTATTGGTGGAACGACGCCGTCTTTTACGAGATTTTCGTACGGAGTTTTTACGATAGCAATGGCGATGGCATCGGCGATCTCAAAGGGCTGATTCAAAAAATAGATTATCTGAACGATGGAAATCCCGCCACCAACACCGATCTTGGCGTAACCGGCCTTTGGCTGATGCCGATCTCCGAGTCGCCGAGCTATCATGGTTACGATGTGACTGATTATCGCAGCATCGAGCGCGATTACGGCACGCTGGCGGATTTTCACGCGCTAATCGATAGTGCGCATGCTCGCGGCATCAAAGTCGTCATCGATTTTGTGATGAACCATTCGTCCAGCCAGCATCCGTGGTTCGTCAGTTCCGCGTCGTCAACCACCTCGCCTTATCGTGACTGGTATACCTGGAGCTTTTTCGATCCCGGCTATCGTGGGCCGTGGGGCCAACAGGTTTGGTATTCGCGCAACGGGGCTTATAACTTCGCGCTCTTTTGGCGGGAAATGCCGGATTTGAACTATGCAAACGTCGCGGTTAAAAACGAAATGTTTGACGTGGCGAAATTTTGGCTGGAGACCATGAAAGTCGACGGCTTTCGGCTGGATGCCATCAAGCATCTCTTTGAAGCCGGAACGGTGATGGAAAATGCTCCGGCGACGTTCGAGTTTCTGAAAACCTTCCGGCAGTTTTATAAAACCGTCCAGCCTGAGGCCATGGTCGTCGGTGAGGTGTGGTCGGGCACCAATGAAATCGCGCCGTATGCGGATGGCACGAAAATCGATTTTTGCTTTGAATTTCCGCTGGCTGGCGCGATCATCACGGCCGTCAATGCCGGACAGCCGAATGCCGTCAGAAATCAAATGCAGACGATTCTCCAAAGCTATCCAGCGCTGCAGTACGCGCCCTTTCTCACCAATCACGATCAAGATCGCGTGTTCGGTGCGTTTGGGCAAAATATCGCGAAGATGAAGCTTGCCGCCGCGGTTTATTTAACCTTGCCGGGCGTTCCGTTCATGTATTATGGCGAGGAAGTCGGAATGATCGGCAACGGCGCGGATGAAAACAAGCGCCGGCCGATGCAATGGACCCGCGACGCGAATGCGGGATTTACCACGGGCCGGCCGTGGTATGCGCTCAACGCGAATTATCCCGCGTTCAATGTGAAAGACATGCAGGCAGATAATAACTCGTTATGGCAATGGTATCGCGCGTTGATTAACGCCCGCAACACGCATGAAGCCCTGCGCCGTGGTGATTATGCGAGCGTACTTGCCGACCGCAGCGAACTCCTGGCTTTTGCCCGCCGCACGAACAACGAAGTCATTGTGGTGTTGCACAATTTTTTAAACCAAAACCTCGGCAGTCCCGCGCTCACACTTGGCGCCTCGAATTTGCGCGCCGGTGCGCACGCGGTGCAGGATATCTTGTCGGGAAAAACTCTCGGCACGGTGGTAATTGATCAAGCCGGCGGTTTCAACAATTGGCGCCCCATTACGGATTTTCCGGCGCAAGGCACGGCGTTGCTGCGTATCGATCCGGCGTTATCAACTGCCATTGAAACGCCGGGCAATCTTCACCCCATGCAATACGAGCTGGAGCAAAACTATCCTAATCCGTTTTCCACGCAAGGAACCTTCGGTAACCCGGCAACGACCATTCGCTACATACTGCCGCAAAACGCCGAAGTGAAATTAACCGTCTTCGATATATTTGGTAGAACCGTGGCGACGCTGGTGCGGCAGACGCAAGCGCCGGGAGAATATCGCGTGCTCTGGTCGCCGCAAAATTTATCCAGCGGCGTGTATTGGTACAAGTTACAAGCCGGCGCATTTCACGCCACGAGGAAAATGATTCTGTGGCATTAGAAAAAAACGCGGGGCGCTTCAACTTTTCCAATATAACGAAATGTGATGAATAGGTTGAAGCTACACTGTTGGCTTAATTCATTGGGTTGATTTTGTTTTGGCTTTGCGGCCGCATGCGCATCACCAGCACTTTATCGACGCGATGGCCATCCATATCAATCACTTCAAAGCGCAGGCCGTCCCATTCAAAATGCTCGGTGGGTTTGGGAATACGCTCCATGTGCATCATCACAAAACCGCCGAGCGTCTGGTACTCGCCCGATTCTTCGTTGGGCAATGCGGCAATTTGAAAATGTTTTTTGATATCCTCCACCGGTAACGTGCCGTCCACCAGCCACGAGCCGTCTTCGCGCCGGACAATCATCGGCTCGTTCGGCATATCGCTCGAAGGAATGTCGCCGACAATAGCTTCGAGTATATCATTGAGCGTGATCAAGCCTTGCACGCTGCCGTATTCATTGAGCACCAACGCGATGTGCGTGCGCGATTGTTTGAACAACTCCAAAACTTTGAAGGCGCGCATGCTTTCGGGCACGTACAGCGGCTGCCGCAATGCGCTTTTAAGATCGAGCGCCTGGCCGGCCAAACTCCGCGCCAGCAGATCTTTCATTTTGACGATACCGCGAATGTGATCGAGGCTGCCCTCGCAGACAGGATAACGCGACCGGCCACTGGCGGCTTTCTCTTGAACGGTTTCGAGCGCGTCATCGACTTCCAACCAAACGATATCAGCGCGCTGGGTCATCAATGTGTAAACGCGACGGTCGCTGAGCCGAAAGATGCGCTCGACCATATCCTGTTCGGTCTTCTCAAACACGCCGGCTTGTTTGCCCTGCTCGATCATGATTTTAATTTCATCTTCAGTGACGGGCGGCTCCGTCGAGGGCTTCATGCCGAGCACGCGCAGCACGGCATTGGTTGAGTAACTCAAAAAACTCACAGCCGGCGAAGCAGCCCGGGCCAGAAACCGCATCGGTTTGATCAACGCGGCGGCGATACGCTCCGGATTATTAAGCGCCAAACGCTTGGGCACCAATTCACCGACGATCAACGAGAGATAGGTGATGAGCGCCACGATCAGCCCCAAACTAATGGCTCTGCTGTACGGCGCCAATGGCGTAATCATCTCCACGTAAACCGCTAATTGCTCCGCTATCGTCGCGCCGCCATAAACCCCGGCGAGCACGCCAACGAGCGTGATGCCGAACTGCACTGTGGACAGAAAGCGCGTCGGATCATTGGCCAATTCCAAAACGGTGCGCGCTTTATCATTGCCTTCATTCGCCCATTGCCGCAGCCGTTCTTTGCGTGACGAAATCACTGCGGCCTCGGTCATGGCAAAGACGCCGTTCGCAATGATCAAGACGAAAACAAACAGGATTTCAAACGTGATCGTGGTCATGGATTAGTTCCCTCCTCTGGAAGCGATTAAAAATAACTTGCACATTCTTTGCTGGTTGCATAATGCTTCACCGGCCGGTCGCTTAAAGGGATCGATTCGCCTCGGAATCTGAATTTTTAGCGACCGGCGCGTAGGCCCATCTTGGTGAGTGAAGCAATACTGAATTGTGGATATTGCCCTGGCTGTGAGCATATCCACAAAATACAAAATTTTAAAAATTGTCCAAGTTATTTTTTAAGAGCCTCCTTAACCCAGCGCTTCTTCTTTCTGAGAAAAATGAGGCGATTGCGTCTGAACTGGTGCGGCGGCGGTAACACGGCGCGGACGCGCCAGTGAAACAATGACCGCGATTGCTAAAATGCCCGCAACCACGCCGAGCGAAATGCCGATGGGCAGCTTATAAAAATCCATGATCATCATTTTGACGCCGACGAAAACAAGAATCGCCGCAAGGCCGTAACTGAGATAATGAAACATTTGCATGATACCGGCCAGCGCAAAATACAAAGCGCGCAAGCCTAAAATCGCAAATACATTCGAAGTGTAAACGATAAACGGATCGGTGGTGATGGCGAGAATTGCCGGAATCGAATCAAGCGCAAAGACCACGTCGGTGGTTTCGACCATCAACAACACGACGAGCAGCGGTGTCGCGAAGCGGCGACCGTCGCGCTTGACCACAAACCTGTCGCCTTCAAAACCTTTTGTCACCGGCATGAAACGCCGGAACAATTTCAGCACCGGATTTTTTTCCGGATGCACTTCTTTGTCCTGCTGCATGGCGAGCTTGACGCCGGTGATGATCAGGAACGCGCCGAAAATGTAAATGACCCAATGAAAGTGCTGGAGCAGGGTGATGCCGGTGGCGATAAAAATCGCGCGCATGATGAGCGCGCCGAGAATGCCCCAGAACAGCACTTTGTGCTGATACAATGCGGGCACACGAAAGTACGCGAAGATCATGATGAAAACAAAAATATTGTCAACGCTCAGCGCTTTTTCCAGCAAATAGCCGGTGAGAAATTCCAGCGCCGCTTCCTCGCCGCGAAAAAAATAAATGCCGGTATTGAACAACATCGCCAGCGCAATCCACATCGCGCTCCACCACAATGCTTCCTTAACTTTGACTTCGTGCGCTTTGCGATGAAACACGCCTAAATCCAGCG
>CAYZFF010000111.1:0-12151 GCA_964477305.1 uncultured Cytophagia bacterium | reverse complement strand
GATGACTGCCCCACCTTTTCGCCTATATCTCTCCGGCTGCTGGACATCTGCACAAATTCAGATTGCTTATCACCCGACGGAATATACTTTCCCCGCCGATTTTGCGCGTCGCGCCGAAGCGTATTGGCAGGAACTCATCGCTGAGGGCAAACGATATCTCTTCAACGGCGCGCTTTGCCGGCTCGAAAAATTTGATGCAACGAATGGCAAGTTGCAATTATTTTTTTCACGCACCTGCTATCGCGATTTGTTGTTCAGTAATGCGCACACGAATGAATTGATTGATGAACTCGGTGAAGCCGGCCCGGTACACGCGTTGGGCGTCAGCGCCGTCATTGAAACCAGCGACGGCTTTTTGCCGATCATTCGACGCAGTATGCATGTTGGCGAGGGGCCCGGAGCTTTGGATATTATCGGCGGACATATTCATCCGGATGAACATCTTCACAATGGCGTGCCGGATGTTTTTCTCGCCATCAAAGATGAGATGCGGAGCGAACTCGGCATGCCCTCGGCTTTGCTGGAGGATTGCCTTTGCATCGGCCTGACGGAAAGCTTTCGTCAGCGCAAACCCGAACTCGCCTTTTTTGTGCGCCTGCCATTGACGATGCTGGAGATCCGGCAACTCGCCCAACAAGCGCCGGAAGGCGAAGAATATTCCGAGTTGCTGGCAATTCGCGCCGATCCTGCAACCATCAAAAAGTTTATGATGGAACACGGCGACAATATCGCCTCAGCAACACTTGGTTGTTTTGAATTGTATATGAAAATGAAGCGGTGAGATCGGTTGACGAACCGTTTTAATAAATAAAAAATTTCACAAGAAATTTTTCTATGTGGGTTTTCTTGCCGAAAGAATTTTTTACGCTGGCGGCGCGAATTTCACGGCCAGCAGCGCGTCGCGAAATTCTTGCGCCGTTTGATAACGCTCAGCGGGACTTTTTGCCAGCGCGCACCCGATGATGTCGTCAAGCTCGAGCGGCAGTTCGACGTTTTGCAAGCTCGGGGGAATGTGCATTTTGTGAACGATTTTGTAGGCCAGCGCGGCAAGCGAATCGCCGGCGAAAGGGCGAGCGCCGATGAGCAACTCATATAAAACCACGCCCAATGAAAAAATATCAGCGCGGCTATCGGCGGTTTCTTCTTCAAATTGTTCCGGCGCCATATAACTTGGCGTTCCCAGCACGTGGCCCGGCAGCGTCAATGAAAAATTATCTGCAATTTTCGCAATGCCAAAATCCGTCACTTTTGCTTTGTCGTTGGGCAACAGCATGATGTTCGACGGCTTGATGTCGCGATGAATAATGCCGGCCTGATGCGCATAATCCAGGGCGCTGCACACCTGCGCGATGACTTTCACCGCGCGCTCCGCTTCAAAACGATGTTCGGTTTTTAATGCCTGCCGTAAATCCCGCCCTTCGATGTGTTCCATCACGATGTACGAGAGATCGTGATTGTCCTCCACATCATAAACCACCACGATGTGCGGATGGCTTAGTTTCGCAATGGCGCGGGCCTCGCGATAAACCCGATCTTTGATCGTGGTGGTGTCTGCCTCGTTGGCGGCCAAATTGAAGCAAACCGTTTTGATCACCACCCGGCGATCCAGTTTGGGATCGCGCGCCAAATAAATTTTCCCCATCGCGCCTTTGCCGATTTCGCGCTCGATCTGATAGCGGCCTAACGCTGGTTTTTCAATCAATATAGAATCGGCATGAGGCTTTGCCCGAGTATCGATTTCTGGTTGCTGATAAGTGATAACCGATAATTGCTTGCTGGTTTCTTGCGGCAAATAATCGAGTCCGGGTAACTGATGATTGGCCGCGGGGACTGCCTGAACGGCGGGAAGGATTTCCGTTTGCAACGGCGATAAAATTGCGTGGCCATTTTCCTTGTTTAATTCGACCGCAGACACCACGATCGGCGACGAGGTCAATGCTTGAACGGCGCCCTCGGGATGATCGAACCCATTAGCTGCAACCAGCAGCGCTGAGTCGGAGTGTTCGTTGGAGGTGGGTGGAATCATGCTGCGGTCGGCGGCTTCTTCTTGGATTTCAAGTTCAAAATTTTCTAATTCCGGCTCCGCGGCGATCATCTCGGCAAAGAAAGCTTGGGTTTGCAAGGAAGGCTGGTGCGTTTCCTCATTTTCAGTTTCCAGGGCTAATTTTGATTCTGCGGTTGCCGTGATGGCCCGCCCTTCGTTAAAAGCAACAGAAGCGGACAATGCTGTGCCCGGCGTTTGTGACGCAGCTTTTTTTACTTCGAATTGATGCGGGGTGGCAATTGCAGGAAGCAAACGTTCCTCTGGCACCAGGATTTTTTCCGGCGTCGCCAGCGTGGGCCTGATTTGCAGCCATATATGGCTGAGACGGCGGCGTTGGGTGAAGATCACCAAACCGAACAGCAAGATGCCGGCGCCGCAGAGATAAGCGAACACCGGATGCCCGGATGAGTTTTGTGTTGCCGCTGTAAGCCTCGGTTTTGGTGAGGGCAAATTTTTATTTGCCGGCACTGGTTCTTTTACTGCGGTGTCAATGCGAGCAAGAGAGTTAACCGCCAGTGGATCTTTTTTCTTAATCGGCAAGCGCAACGATGCGGTTGGCGTTGTCTCAACAGCACTTGCCGGTTTGGCTCTGTGTGATGAAGCTTCTTTTTTATTCTTTTCAGCGATGGAGGGTTTGATGATTTCAGCGGTTTTATGGCGAGCTGATTTTAAACCTTGCGGCGTTTTGTTTTTGGATAATTTTGAATTGTTTTTTTGCGCAACCGCTGCCAGTGAATCACGGCGAGATATAGCCAATTGCGCGGAATCGATGGCAGCAATTTTGGTTTCAAGCGCTGGAGCTGGTTTGCTGAGTGCCAGCTTTTCTTGCACGCGATACAAGTTTTTCTGCGCCGGGATTAAATTCGGCTCCAATTCTAATGCGCGCCGATAAGCCGCCAGCGCCGCGGTTAAATCGCCTCGCGCTTCCTGGGCGGCGCCAAGATTATTGTAAAGCTGCGCTGAAGGTTGTGCCGGCAAAACTTGGTTATAAGCGGCAATTGCCTCGGCGTATTTTTTTTGTTGAAAATAAATTAGGCCGAGCGTTGCATACGCCGAAAATAGAGTCGCGTCGATGGCGACAGCCTTTTCCAAATGCACCACCGCCGCCGGCCATTTGGTCTGCTGAAAATATTCACGGCCGAGCGCCCAATGAATCAACGCGATTTGCCGGCGCCCGGGCGTGGATAAAGTGGCGTGATCGCCGGTTTCACACAACTTGGCGGCCTTCTGTAATAAGTCAAGACGTGACGTTGTTTTTTTCTCCTGCAACGCCTTCTCGTAAATCTCCTGCGCGCGCTTTAAGTCATTTGGAGTTTGCGCCGCAGCCGGAGAAAACAATACGGCAAGCATGAAAAACACTCCGAGTGCAAACCGACCGTCGCGGCCACGACGAAATTTGCCCGGCCGCGCCAGCAGGTTTCGCAACGGATGGAGACGTGTTGGCATTTTATCGCAATAAAATAAGTTTATGGCTCGCGCTGAAATTTGCCGCTTCGAGCCGGTAAAGGTAAATTCCCGCGGTCACCGGCTGGCCGAGATCATCGCGGCCGTTCCAGCGCGCTTCATGATAGCCAGCGTTTAAATTTTCCTTGTTCACTAAAGTGCGCACGATGCGGCCCGCAAGATCGAAAATTGTCAATCGTACCGTGCCGGCGCTGGGCAGGCCAAAACGAATGACGCCAATTTGCGGTAACTCTGCAAGCCGCAGCGGATTGGGATAACTCGGCGCCAGTTCAAACCCGGCGGGGATTAAGTTTTGCAAAGCTCCGGCCTCGGCCAATTGCGCTTTTTCCCCCACCCACCAAATGAAATGGCGCGGTTGCGCCGTGGCGCGAAAAGTATAGGACGCTTCGCCGGACAACTCTGCGGAGCGAATTTCCCGGCGCAGATGGCCATCAATATCTTGCAACACTATCTCCGCTTCTGCCGGAAAATCGCCGGACAGCGTCCAACGCAATTCCACCGGCAATCCCGGACGGCTGGCCACCACTTCGAATGGCCATGATTGCGCTTTATTGCCCGCCGGGCGAAAATCGCGCGTGAATTTTCCCGCAAAACGGGGCCAAGCAGAATGATTAAAATACAAGCTCACGTGGTCGCCGATGGTTGGCGGCTCTGACCAATCAAGGGGATCCCAATTGGCCTCGGCCTGCAGGGCTTCGCCGAGATAATTCGTTGCGTCGGAAAATTCTCCATCGGAAACGCGCAATTGGATTTGCCAGTTTATTGCTGCCGCGGGCGTGAGCGTTTTACTCGCGCCGCTTTCCAGGGCTGGCGCGAGATGAATGGTCTGGGCTTGGGAATCTAAATTTCGTAGAAAATATCCCTGCCACGGCAATAGGCTATTTTGCTGATCGAGATATTGCGTGCCGTCAAAGGCCCACAAATTATTTTCCACGCTTGCCGGTTTTTGCACCGTTGCCCACGCCGTAGGAAAATCGAACGGCGTCGCGATGAGATTCCACCCTGGTTGCAGTTTTAAAACAAACGGAGTATCGGTGCGAATCGAGCGCGCCGGGCCGGCATCAAAGTTTTGCGGCGTCGTGGTAATTAACCAAAAGGCGCGGCCCGGCGCCAAGTTTTCAAAAGCTGGCTTGCCGAATTCAACATTGCCCTCGCCGGACTGATAACGAAAAAGCCGCCACCGCGTGGGATCATAACTGCCCAAATCATCTTCCAGTATCTGCGCCGGCGCGTCGTTGAAGAGCAGATACGGCACGGAAAAAAGCTGATAACGCTTGGCAACAAAAGGCAGCGGCGCTGCAACGTTTGCCGAACTGACTTGCAGCGATTGAAAATTATCCGACGGCCACCGTGCGCGATTACCGGCTGAATCTGCGGCTTCAAAAAAGTACTCCAAACCGGGCGTCGGTATTGCCGCGGCCTCGAGACGAATAGAGAAAGAAGCGGCTGGGTTTAGCGGTTGTATATTTTTATTTCGATAGGTTGACGTTCCGGCGGCCCGATAATAAAGCACGACTTCGCGAATTTTAGAAAGTGCATCAGATGCCTGCCCCGATAACACCAGCTCGGTTGCAGCCAACGCGGTATCCGCCGCCGTGTGCAGCAAAATCGGCGGTGTACGATCGACTTTGAATGACGCAGCCATCCACGGGCCGAGGTTACCGGCGCTATCTTCGGCCATAAATGTCCAGCCGTGCGCGCCTTCACTCAATCGTAAAACGAGTGGAAAATTGCTGGCGGTGCCATTGACAAACCCGAAAAATTTGCCATCTAAGAAAAAATGATAGCGTTTGATGCCGCTCATTGTGTCGGTGGCCGGCGTCCATTTTATCTGCAAACTATCGCCGCGATTCCACTGTAAATGGGGTGAAAGATTCTGCGGCGAAGTTGGCGGTGTGGCGTCGTAACGATATAAAGCATTGACTGCCGTGCGAAAATCAACGTTACCGCGGCCGTCCGTGAGCCACAGATAAACCGGCGTTTTGCCTTCGCGGGACGCGAGCAACTCGAGTTGCTCAAGGGTCACGCCGTCAGGGCTGGCGACGAAAACCCCATCCTGATTGTGTGCCGGCGCCGCCCCGATTTTGTAATATGCACCGGTCACCCGGCTCGGATCAAATGGATTTTGCCAGCGCAGCGTAAATTTTTTATTTGCGTTCCATGAAGCCGGCTCGACTTGCAACGCCTGTGGCGCGGCGGGCGCCGTCACATCGGCGGGCGCGAGGCTGATCACGCGCAACCGAAAGTTTTGATCAACCGCAACGCCGGCGGCATCGCGAACTTGCAAATTGATGGACTGCACGTTGCCCAGTTGTGAGGCCGGAGGCCTGCCCTGCAAGGTGTAAGTGTTGCTATTCCAATTCAACCACTCCGGCGCGGCGCGTTTGATAATTTGCAAAATCTCGCCGCGATCAACATCGGCCACGGTTGGACGATAAAAATACAACGAATCGACCGCCGCCACCGTATCCGGTTGGCTGGTAAAAAACGGCGGGTCATTCACATTTTTCACGCGCAGGGAGAATTTTTGAGTGGTTAAAACATTTTGTTTATCGGTCGCGCGCAAAGTTACGGAATAAGTGCCGACCTGCTCATTCGTTGGGGTGCCGGTCAATTTAGTATCAGCGGTGAGCTTCAGCCACGGCGCGTCGCCTTGCAACGAATATGTGATTGCGTCATTCGGATCAGGATCGACCGCCGTGAATTGATAAGCATAAAGCTGCTCCTCGGTTGCAACGGTATCGGGCTTGCTGACGAAGAGTGGCGGATCATTGACGTTTTTCACCAACAAAGAATATTTTTGCGTGGTTACGAAACCAAGTTTATCCGTCACCCGAATGAGCACGGCGTAATTTCCGACCTGCTCGTTCGTTGGGGTTCCTGAAATTTTATTGCCCGTATTGAGCCGCAACCAGGCGGCATCGGTTTCAAGTGCATAGGTCAGCGTCTCGCCGGGATCCGGATCACTCGCGACAATTTGATAATTGTAAGGTAGATCCTCCGTTGCAATCGTGTCCGGTTTTGAAGTGATTTGCGGCGGCCGATTGGAAACGACAACCTTGAGAGTAAAACTCTGCAGCACCTGTGCGCCGGGTTTATCTTTCACCGCGATCGTCACGGCGATTTCGCCGGCGTCGCTCAACCCCGGCGTGCCGAATAATTGCAACTTGCCGCTATCAACTTGCAGCCACTTGCCCAATGGAGCCACCAAGTCGAGACGTAAGGGATCGGACGAATCATAATCCTGCGCCTTGACTTGATAATTATAAAGCGCTCCCGCTTGGGCTTCGGTGGGCGGCGCGGAAGTAATCAGCGGCGGGACATTGGCCAGCGTGCCGTCACTGTTGAGTAATTGCGCAAAAATATCTTCATTGCCGCGCCGGCTATCTTCCCACACCACAAAATTTTCGCGGGGATTATTAGGCGACGTCAGAATGGCGGGATGCGCCTTGGTGCCGCCTTCAGGGGTGATGAAGATACCATTGGCCTCCCACAGAGCCTTGCCGTTTTTATCCAGACGCTGTGCAACGATGTTGGTGCCGGAATTGCGTTCATCATTCCAAACACAGATCAAACCGCCGTCGCCATCGGGAATAATTTGCGGTTGCGTTTGCTCTTGACTCGTCGCCACAATGATAGCGCCGTCGTTTTGCCAGCGTATTTGTCCGGCGGCATTAATGGCCTGCGCATAAATATCCATTTTGCCGGAGCGCTGATCTTCCCATACGGCAAGAATACCGTCGCCACTGTCGCCGATGATTTGCGGGTTGGTTTGACTATTGGAAGCTTTGCAAACCGTCACGCCGGATACGCCCCATTGGATGGCGCCAGTGGCATCAATTTTTTGCGCAAAAATATCGTCGTTACGATTGCGATCATCACTCCAAATGACAAACACATTGCCGTCCGTATTGTTCGTCGCGGCAAAATAGGCCACCGGCGAATCTTGAGCGCTGCGGGTCGTGGTCACAAAACTATTGTCTTTCCATAGCGGATTCGCTTTCGCATTAAAACGCTGCACCGCGACGCGCGGCGATCCGAGCAGAAGGCTGTTGTCGGTCCAAACGGCAATGAAACCGCCGTCATGGGTGGGTACGACATCACCCAGCGTTTGATTACCGAGGCCTTGCACCACGGTTCTACCAGCCGATTCCAGGAGAATTTCTCCATTGCCGTCGATGCGTTGCACGGCAATATCTTCATGGCCTAATTTGTAATCGCGCCAGACGATAAACGCGCCACCCTCGCCATCGCTCACCGCTCGCGGCTCGGATTGCTTGCCGGCCGCGCGATTCACTTCTGTACCGGCTGCGCTCCAGAGCAAATTGCCGTTCGGGTCAAGACGCTGGCCGTAAATGTCACCGGTATCATTGCGTAAATCCTGCCAGAAAACCCAAACGCCGTTTTTGCCGTCGGGGCTGGCCGTCAATGCCAATTGATCTTTGGTTGAAGCTGCGAGGAGAATACCATCTTGCTTCCACTGGGGTTGGCCGAGCGCGTTGAGCCGTTGCGCATAAATTGCCGTGCGATTATCGCGTTTATCATGCCAAATTACGAACGCGCCATCGCGTCCATCACTCACCAGTGCCGGAGCAGATTGCACGCCGCTGGCAAGAATCAATGGCACATTCGTTGAAGTTTGGCTGTGGAGGTCGCGAGGATAAATAATCAACGAGACCGTAGCGATGGTTAGCATGATGCCGGAATGCTGGCGCGCCCGGCCCCGCAACCACGGTGTTTTCAGTGAGGGGATGATTGCCGAAAAATCGCGTAAAAAACTTTTTATGTTCGTCACAAAGGTCATTTTGTAAACTCCCCTGCCTGGTTGGAGTTTTATTTTCCCGAACTGGTTTTATTTCCGCTCCTGCGCGCCCAGCCCTCCAAGACCCCAAATTTTGTTAGCGTTTTAGCGGCCTTTTTTTATTTCGGCGGATCGGGCGGTTCTGGTAATAAAGCTTTTCCCGCCGGTCCAGCCTTGGCCGGATTCTTCAATAAAATTGCCGCGGAACCGCCGCTCACCAACGCTGCGCCGGTGAAGTACCAAAACCAACTGCGCCGGCGTTTTATGGTTGCTGGCGGCGTATTGGGCGAGGTGCTATCGCTGAATGAGGCCGTGATTTCCGGTATTGGCACGACCAACGGCATTTCTGCCAGTGCATGTTCCGCGGGCACAATAATATCAGGCGCATCCAGCAAGGCATTGAGCATTTCATTTAACGGAAAAGATTCCGCGGTATTCGGATCGCCCTGATACTCGCCAGCGTGAATTTTGGTGATTTGACCGGTACTGCCCTCGAGCCAACGCAAAGTGATAACCCAAAGATTTGGCGCTGAAGCTTCCACCTTCGGTTCGACACTAACGGCGAGGAGGTATTGCAACGCTAAATTTTTGCACAGCGCCTGCGCACTATCCGGAATAAAAATTGAAAACCCCCGGCGTTTTTTCAGATAAACCGTCAGAGTGTTTTCAGTAGTCACGATAAAACGCGGATCACGGCCGCAAACCTTGGCCAAGGCCTGCGCTAAATTTTGACTCGGCTTGCGCAGCAGCGAAGTCTCAGAAAAACCCAAGATGGCGAGACGTTCCGGCGGCAAAGAATTCTGCACTGTATTCACGGAATCGCTTTGCGCCAACAACGAGGCGGTTAACCCCAAGCTTAACATCACGCAGCCCAAATAAAATTTTAGCAATCCATGCATAAAATTTCCGTTTTGTTGCACCTTGATTTTGAACCTCCCGCCACGCGTTGTGCTGCTCTTCAAATACTGAAATTAAACCGGTGGCGGATTTAGCCCTGCCCGGAAGGATGAGTTCAAAAAATTTGTTTAACGGCACAAATATAACAAATATCGCGCCAGCGCGCGACGCTGTGCAGGTTTGCAAAAATTGAATTTATCCAATCAGCTTTTCGTATACGACCGGTGACGGTTTCAAATCCGTATGCATGCCTGGAGCCTGTTCGATGGTGGAACAACGCGGCTTTTTGAACCGGCGCGTGTTAAATTTTCTTAAAGAAAGTGGGAAGCGACGCCGAATTTTTTGTCTTGCATCCGAACCAAATTTTGACCATCTTTCTCCTTAATTCGACATCTATAAAAACAGAGCCCCGATTTTGCCGTGGGCGGCATTTTGACGATGGAATGAAAAATCGGAGTCTCGTGTCGATTAAATTTTTTTAATAAAATAGGGAGTTGCGATGTCGAGATGTGATTTGCAAATTTCGCTGGATCGGCCGGACCGGATTTATAAATTCGGCGAGCCGATGGCGGGCGTGGTCAAAATTTCCGCGCATGACGATTTTTCTTGCCGCAAACTCACGCTGATTCGCGAATGGAAAACCGCCGGGCGCGGCAATTATGCCGGCGGCGGTGAAGAAGGGATGATCTTTGCCGAGGATACGAAATTTCACTCCGGGGAAACCCGGGAATTTCCGTTTCGTTTTGTCGGGCTTTCCGGGCCGGCCAGTTATGATGGACATTATTTGAAAGTGGTTTGGCAACTACGGGCGCAAATTGATATTCCCCTCGCGGTTGACGTCAAACATGAAGAAAAGTTCGTGCTCGTGGGCGGCGAAACGAGCGAAGAGATTTTGCTCGGCATCGAAATCCCGGAGGTCAAAACGCCGGCAACCGCGGGTGAGTTGGCAGAGCGGACGACGATGGCGAAAATTTTGGCTTTACCTTGTCTTCTCATCGGCCTCGCCATGATTTATTTGAGCGGCTGGCGCCCGGTGGCGTTGGGGCTGGGTCTCATGGTAGCGGGATTCGGCATTTGGCAAATTCTTTTCATGTTTCGCAATAAACTGGCGCAACAGAAAGTGGGCGCCGTCGAAGTGGAGATCAGCCGCGAGAGGCTGCGTCCCGGCGAATCGGTTGACTGCAACGTTTTTTTACCGGCAGAAGAAGTTTCCCGCCTGCAAAAAATTACTGCGACCCTCAAAGGCGAAGAGCGCGTGGTCAGCGGCCTCGGTAATCACAAAACGACCCATACGCAGACGATTCAAAATCTGATCGTCGAATCGGGAAACCAGAACGGGGTTTCAGTGGCAAATAACAAAATGCAATTTACTCTGCCGCTGCAAATTCCCGCGAACGCGCCGAGCACATTCCATGCGCCGGATAACGCCTTGCACTGGGCTATCCGCGTGCGCGTTGATATTCCCGATTGGCCGGATTGGGTGCGCGAGTTCCCGATTACGGTTATGCCGTAACGCAGACTGCCAGTCTGCAAATCGCTGGCATCTTCGCGCGTTTTATAGTTTTTGCATCGACAAAATTCTTTTCATGTCTCGACAAAATATTTTCATTGCCGGCGGCACCGGCTACATGGGCGTACGATTGATTGCCGAGCTTTTGCAGCGCGGCCACAGCATACGAGCGTTGGCGCGAAAAGGCGCGGAGCAAAAACTGCCGCCGGGCTGCACGCCGATTATCGGCAATGCGCTGGATAAAAATTCTTACATGAATCAAATCATCCCCGCCGATACGTTTGTGCATCTCGTCGGCGTCTCGCATCCGAACCCATCGAAAGCCGGGCAATTCCGTTTGATTGATTTGGCTTCAGTGCAAAATGCCGTTCCCGCTGCTGTTGCAATGGGCATCAAACATTTTGTGTATGTCAGCGTCGCGCATCCCGCGCCGGTGATGAAAGCGTACTGGCAAACGCGCGTCGAATGCGAAGCGATCGTCCGCACGAGTGGTTTGAATGCAACGATTTTGCGGCCGTGGTATGTGCTCGGCCCCGGCCATTGGTGGCCTTACCTGCTGATGCCAATTTACTGGTTTTTTGAGCGATTGCCGGCAACGCGTGAGACAGCGCAACGGCTCGGGCTGGTAACGCTGCAACAAATGCTGGCGGCGCTTGTTCGCGCGATAGAAATCCCGGCGCACGGCATTCGAATTTGGACGGCCTTGCAGATTCGGGAGATGGTGAAATTGAATCATTAGCACCGGATGAAATATTAAGGAGGTTGAAAATGAAATTTAAATTAACAAATTTAGTTTTTACATTATTGATATTTATGACACAAAACGTGTTGACACAGGAAAAAATAAGTGCTCCGACTTTTGGCGATGATCTGGCTTTTCTCAAAAAGCATGTTGACGTGATTGTGCTTTCTGATAAAACCGGCGCGCGGCAAGTTGCAGTTATTCCAGCCTATCAGGGCCGCATCATGACGAGTACTGCTGCTGGCGCGAGCGGCCTAAGTTTTGGCTGGGTGAATCGCGAGCTTATTGCCTCGGGAAAAACTCAGCCGCACATTAACGTCTACGGCGGCGAAGATCGTTTTTGGATTGGGCCGGAAGGCGGCCAGTTTTCCGTATTTTTTGCCAAAGGCGCGAAGTTTGATCTGGAGCACTGGTTTACGCCGGCTGCAATTGATACTGAACCGTTTGAATTGGTGAGTCAGAGTTCAGATCGTGTTCTGTGCCGTCGCGAAATTTTGCTCACCAATTATTTTGGCTCAACCTTCAAATTGGAAGTCAATCGTGAGATAAAGTTGCTTGACAGCAACGCGATCAATAAGTGTCTTGGCGTCAACGCTGGCGCTGATGTCAAAATGGTCGGCGTCGAATCCATTAACACTGTTAAGAACACCGGCGAAAAAGCGTGGAGCAAACAAACCGGGTTGCTGTCAATTT
>CAYZFF010000110.1:0-12267 GCA_964477305.1 uncultured Cytophagia bacterium | reverse complement strand
AAACAAAAGATTGCTTCGGCAAAAAGCGCCTCGCAATGACTATCATATTAACTTAACATTATCAAGCTATCTTGCCCCATCATTTTGCCTTGCTTTTGCCGCTCTTCAATTTCATGGCAACGGTCGCATACAGCCGTTTGCGCGACGCCGCCGGCATTTTCTGCGGCGCGTCTTTTTCCTGATAGAGCACAATCGTCTGGCGCACGGAGTCCACGTAAATGCGGCAGCGCGGGCAGGCGGCGAGGTGTTTTTTTAACTCGGCGCACGTCGCCTCATCCAACTCACCGTCGATGAAGTTGCAGACGTTTTTAAAAATCCGGCGATGGTTCATCGTCACACCTTCGCAGTTGGAGCTTCGTGAAAATAGCGGCTCAACGCCTCGCGCAGGAACAGCCGCGCGCGCATCAAGCGCACTTTGACATTGGCCGCGGAAAGGCCCAGCATTTTACTCGTCGCTTCGATGGAAAGACCTTCGAGATCGCGCAGCACAAAAACCACCCGATATTTCGCCGGCAGCTTGTCGATGGCCGCTTCCATGGTTTCGCGCATTTCCGCATCGAGCAATTCGTGAACCGGATCAGCGCCCCAGTCCACCAGCTCGCGGCTGCGAATGTCTTCAAATTGAGGAATTTCGATAGGCTCTTCCTGGCGATGGCGCGAGCGCTTTTTACGCAACGCCATCAAGCTCGCATTCACCGCAATGCGATAGAGCCACGTGGAAAATTCCGCGCGCCCGTCAAACTGGTCGAGCTTGTCGAGCGCCGTGATGAACGTTTCCTGCACGGCGTCTTCGGCATCTTGCGAATGGCGCAGAATGCGCAGCGCGAGATTGTATAGTCGCGGACTGTGCGTGTCAACCAGCTTGCGCACGGCGCGTTCATCGCCGCGCTTCACCGCCGCGAGCAGATGAGCTTCGCTCTTTGTGGGCATAAAAAAGAATCAAGATCGTTTCACGGCGCGCGCAACCCGCGGTCGCAGGCAGGTCACGCCGTTTTTTTAACTTCCGAATTTTTTGCGCGAATGTCAACGATCTTTTACTTGCCCCAAAAATAAAGGCTTGAGAAGACGATTTTTGTTCTCAAGCCTTGGGGAATTTCATTTATCTGCCGGCAGCGCTGTAATTACGAATCACGCTGTTTTTTTCGCCGGACTTTTCGCCGTGTTGATTTTAAAGACGCTCCACAACGGGCAATAGCGCATCGTGCCGGTCAACAAAGCAATCGCGGCCACCACATACCCGGCGATAGCCAACGTGCCCTTGAGCACGCCAAAGACGCCCAAAAGAATCAGGGCCGCGCCAACCAGCCAGCGAATCGTGCGGTCAAGACTTCCAACGTTGGTTGTCATATCATCGTCTCCTTTTCGAAAAGGATTGTTGGAGTGATGGATTTTTGGATTATTGGTTCCCTCAATTCCAGCAATCCAAAACTCCAACAATCCAACTCTCCAGCATTTTAATTCAACAACGCTTTATCGAGATGGCTTGCAATCACTTGCTGCGGCACCGCGCCGACGATGCGATCCACCACTTTGCCGTCGCGAAAAAGCAGCAGCGTCGGAATGCCGCGAATACCCAACTGCGAGGGCATGGCGTTGCTGTCCGCATCCATCTTGCCGACTTTGACTTTGCCGGCATATTGTTGCGCCACCGCTTCCACCGCCGGCGCAATCATCCGGCACGGCGCGCACCATTCCGCCCAGACATCGACGAGTACGGGCGTTTGCGCTTCCAGCACTTCGGTTTTGAAATTGGCGTCGGTGATTTCAATGGGCTTCGTCATGTTTTTATCTCCTTATAATGATTTTGTGCGTACTTGTGGTTTCATATCATTTGATGCAAGTGCCGGACAAAAAGTTACAGGAGATCATTCATAAAAGCGGTATAATATCTTTTTCCAACAACATGGCATTGAGGCCGAAGACAAATGTTTCAATCTGCGCATCCGAAATACCATGAATGGCCGCTATGTTAGCCAACGTTTTTACGCTCGGCGCGGTATCGCTATCGTCTTTGTTGCCATGCAGCAAATAATCCGCCGAGGCCGGCAAGGTTTTGCTCAACTCGTCGAGACGAGTTTCTTTAGAAATCATCATGGGCGTCATCGTGATCAAGCCTGGTTAAAAAATTACGCGATAGCTTTTTATGCGCTGGTGCCATCATCGCGATACAACTCTTTGCCCGCGGGATCGGTAACGACAACATTCACTGGAATGCCTTTGCGCACACTGGCGGTGACCACACAATAATCTTCAAACAGATCAAGACAGCGATTGATGCGATCATATTGCCCATCTTCCAATTCCACCGCGATGCGAACCTCGATTTTTCCGACTCGCAGCCGTCCCTTGTCGTTTCGCGTTAGCTCGCCGCGCACGTCGGTTTTGATATCTCCCACCTTCATTTTGGCTTTGTTCAAACAGAATAGCAAGCTCGCGCTGAGACAATCGCCGACGGCCAACGCCAGCAAACGCGAGGGATTCGGGCCTTTTCTCTGGCCCAACGGCTCGCTTTCATCCACGAGCAACGGGGGAAGATGATCCCAATCAAATTGGGCTTTGAATTCGTAATTCTGCAGGCGCTCGAGCCTGAGCGCAAAAGTGAGGTTTTCGGTCATGACGTTCTCCGTTTTATAAAGGCCAATCGCGTAACATTCTTTCGGTCTCTTCCGAATGGCCGCTCTCATCACGTACCATGTCTTCGAGTTGCACCATCAAACCTTTTTCACCCAATTCTTCGGCTTCCTTCGCGCGTTGGGTGTAATCGCGCGTGGCTTGTCGCTCCGCAGCCAGCACCGCTTCCATCATTTCGCGATTGTTGTGCGCCACCGGCACCGGACGCGGCTTCGTGGTCGGCTCACCACCGAGCGCCACAATTTTATTGGCCAAAAATTGGGCGTGCAATTGTTCATCCGCAATTTCTTGCAAAAAGAATTGCGCGAGCTGCGGACGGAAAGGCCCGCTAACTTTGGCGGCGTAAGTTAAATACTGAATGATCGCGCCCAGCTCGCCGGCCAGATCTTCATTCAAACGGTCAATTAAAGTTTGTTTGTTCATATTTCACCTCATGTGCAGCAGTTCACTCATTCTAAACATTATTGATAACGTTCTGCAGCTTTTGACGCACTTCGCCGGCGAGGCCGGCCAGCTTGTCATTTTTCACTCCAGCCATCGAAGCCACCGGATCAACCGCGGCGACTTCGACGCCATTGTCCTTTTCCTGCACCACAACATTGCAGGGCAGCATCGCCCCGATATGTTCTTCCACTTGCAAGGCTTGGTAAGCAGAAGGCGGATGACAAGCGCCTAAAATTTTGTAACGCCGGAAATCCACTTCGAGCTTTTTCTGCAATGTTTCCTTCACATCGATTTCAGTGAGAACGCCGAAGCCTTCTTTTTTCAGCTCCGCAATAACGCGCGCGATGGCGGCATCGAAGGTGTAGGTTGTTTGCTTCGCAAAATAATAATTCATCATCGGCATATTATTTCTTGCTCTCTTCATGAAGATTAGGACTATCACCGTGTTTCTCTTTTTGCGCTCGAGGTTCACCCGGAACCTCACAGGCAGCAGACATTCAGGTACGTATGCCCAACTTCGGCAAGATGACCAATTGCAGCAAAAAATAAATCGCCAACATCAACACAACACTCAAAAAATCCATGATCTATCACCTCAAAAATAATAAACTGGCTCGCAGTAGCACATTGTTACCTTAATTTTTAGCCATAGTAAACGGCGTCGAACCATTCATTGGATGCACGGGCTTGTTCCAAAGTTACAAGGCTTGCACCAACTCGCCGCAGCCGCAGCGACGGCATCTAATAATCCGTCAGCGTCTTCGGCGGAATGGCAACCCGCAACGCATTGAGCACAGCAAAAACATCAATGATTTCCTGCGTAATCGCGCCGGCCACTGGCGGCAGATAACCCACCATCGCGAAGAGCATTCCCACTACGCTTAAAGCCATGCCGCCGATTGCGCTCTGCAAGGCAATCGTACGCATGCGGCGGCTGATGTGCAAAAACTCATCGACGCGTTGCAGCGAACTATCTAAAATCACCGCGCCCGCGGCTTCGGCGGTGATATCGCTGTGTTGCCCAAATGCAATTCCAACCGTCGCTGCCGTCAACGCTGGCGCATCGTTGATGCCGTCGCCCATGAAAACAGTGTTCGCTCGTTTCGTCTCGGCGCGAACGAGCTCCAGCTTCTGCTCCGGAATTTGGCTGAAATAAACCTCTTTGATCCCGATCTGCTCCGCGAGATAGCGCACTTCGGATTCCCGGTCGCCGGAAACCAGCATAATGCGATCAAACCGGTGTTTGGGCTTGAGATGATTGATGAACAACGCGCCATCCAGCCGTGGTTCATCGCGGAAGCGCAACGTTGCGGCATAATGTCCGTCAATCAGAATCACACATTCCAGGCCGCCGGCAATGGGCGGCAACAAGCGCACGGTTTCGGAATGCTGCGCGGCGAGTTTGTTGCGATTGGTGATTTGAATGCTCCGCCCGGCAATGTTACCGCGCAATCCTTCGCCTGGACGCTCGCTGATTTGGCCGGCCTCCTGCAAGGCGAGGCCAGCCTCGTTGGCAGCTTTAAGAATCGCGCTGGCGAGCGGATGTTTTGAGTAACGTTCCAGACTCGCGACCAACCGTAAAACCTCGTTGGCAGTATAATGCGCGTTAGGAAGAATTTCGATGAGTTTCGGTTGGCCATACGTCAACGTACCGGTTTTATCAAAAATGGCCGTGCGGCACGTGTCAATCTTTTCGAGAACCACCGGATCTTTGATAATGATCCCGCGCCGCGCCGAAAGCGAGATGGAGCCGATGATCGCCACCGGAATGGCGATGAGCAAAGGACATGGCGTCGCCACGACTAACACCGCTAAGAAGCGCAGTGCTTCACCGCTCACCGCCCACGCCACGAGTGCAATCGCGACGGCCACGGGCGTGTAATAAGCGCCCAATTGATCCCCGAGACGCCGCAACTGCGGGCGGCGCTGCTCGGATTCACGCATCACTTGCATGATTTTCGCATAACGCGAATCCACCACCAGCTTCTCGGCGCGAATTGTCAACGCGGCCTCACCGTTGATTGCGCCCGACAGCACCTCCGAGCCGGGCGTTTTGGACATCATGTAAGGCTCGCCAGTGAGATAGGATTCGTCCATCACACTATGCCCGTCAACGACGGTGCCATCCACCGGACACGTTTCATGCGGGAAGACGATCAACAGATCGCCGATGGCCACTTGCTCCAACGCCACCTCACTGAGATTACCGTTGTGCTTGCGATGCGCCACCGAAGGCATGCGCTTGGCCAGCGCTTGCAAAACCGAGGAAGCGCTGCGCACGGCATAAGCTTCCAGCGCCTCGCCACCCGACAGCATCAACACAACCAACGTGCCGGCCAAATATTCGTGCAATAAAACTGAGGTCACAATCGAGATTCCCGCCAACAAATCTGAACCGAATTGCAGCCGGAAGAGCTTGAGCAAAAGTTCCAAAACCAGAGGAACGCCGCCCAGCGCCAAAGCAATAATGAGCGGCAGTTCATACGCCGGAATGCCATGAAATGACGCGGCGGCGTGCAGCGCAAAACGCAGCGTCAAATGAGACGCGATGGCGATCAGCGCCAGTATCGCGATAATGGCTTGCCGGTGTTTGTAAAGCAATTCACTTTTTTTCATACGCCGTTTTATATTGGCGGCCGCTCGTCGACTGCCAGCGCTTTATGCTCACATATCCCGAATTACTTTCAGCATATCCATCGTGGTCACAATGCCGACGACCTTCTGGTTGTGCGTGACAAACAAACGATGCACACGGCCACCGATCATCATATCCGCAACTTCTTTGAGAGAAGTATCTTCGTCAACTTTGAAAAGCATCGGCGTCATAATGTCGCGCACGAAAGCCTGCGGTCGATCTTCGACGTGGAAGGATGACAAATCCTCCGGCGCGAGACGGTCTTCCCAGCCGTGCATGTAATAATCGTGCGGCTCGTCAGCGCGTAAATTGGTTTCCGCCAAGCTGTCATGCCGCACAATGTCGGTTAATGAAACCACGCCGATCAAATGATCAAATTCGTTTTTAACCGGAGCGCCGGTGATGGCTTTGTCGATCAGAAACTGTGACAATTCTTCGATGGTCCAATCCGCCGGCACGGAAATGATGCTGGGGTTCATCACCTCTTTTGCGGTGAGATATTTCATGGCGACCTCCTTGAAACGGACGAAAAGACTTCAATGATATTATGTCAAAAGCGCCAACAATACCTGGGCCAGAATAATTTTGCTAATCGTGGCAATCGGGTAAACGGTGGCGTAGCCGATATTCGGCAAATCATTGCGTGTTTGCTCGAGCGCAAAACCGAGAACCGCGGGTTGGGTTTGCAATCCGGCGAGCATGCCGATCAATAGACTCATCGGAATTTTGAGCAACCGGTGCCCAACGGCTAATGTCGTCAAAGCGGCAGCGCAAGTTATGAGCGCGCCCGCAATAAAAATCGCCATGCCGCTGCCTTCAGTGAGAGTATTCACGAAAGCATAACCTGCACGCGTACCGACGCCCGCGAGAAAAAGAATGAGGCCAACTTGTCGCAGCGTCAAATTGGCGCTGTACGGCAGACTCCACACCAACGGGCCGGTGCGTCCTAATGTTCCTAAAATCATCGCGACCATTAAGGGGCCGCCGGCCAAGCCGAGTTTGATGATAACACCACCGGGCAGCGGAATCGGCGCCAGCCCAATTAACAAACCGAGCGCCACGCCGAGGCCGAACGTCAAGACGTCAATCTCGCTCACGGCGCGATACGAATCGCCGAAAAACGCGCTCACCGTTTCCATGCGATCGCGATGGGTGAGCACGCGAATGCGGTCACCGAGTTCGAGCACGGTATCGCCGTGCGGCAAAAATTCAATATCGCCGCGGCGCAGCCGTGTCACCACCGCGCCGAATTGCTGCGGCAGATCGAGATCGCGCAAGCGCTGGCCGGCTAACTTAGGATTGGAAACGAAGATGCGGCGATAATCCAACTGGCGACGATCGAGATCGATTTGTTCACGGCTGGCCTCGCCTAATTCAGTCGTCACCCGCTCTAATTCCTCACGGCTGCCGACGATGCTGATCAAATCCCCGACTTGCAGGCGCGTGGCGCCGAGCGCCAACGTGAGTTGGTTGTCGCGTTTCATACGTCCAAAGATCACGTCCCAATTGTGCAGCTTGATGAGATGATGCAGTGAATAGTGTGACGCTGTACTTTGGGTCACGCGAATCGTGCGATTTTGCAATTTGACATTCGTCGCGCCAAATTCACGCAGATTGGCGGCTTCATGGGCGTAATCCGTTTTCCATATTTTTTGCATCACATAAATCGTGAGAATCATCCCCACCACGCCCATCGGATAGGTGAGCGAGTAAGCGACAACCGGTTCCGCGAGAAGGTGATTCAGTTCAGCGTTGGGCGCCGCAGACTTGAGGTAATCCAGCAAACTTGCCAATGCCGGCGTGTTGGTGAGACTGCCGGCAAACAAGCCTGCGGTTTGCGCCGGGGTAAAGCGGAACAACGCATGCACCATTATCGCAAACATCACCATCAACATCAGCACACTCAAGACAAACAAATTATCCCGCCAGCCTTTGCGGCGAAATGAAGCAAAGAAACCCGGCCCGCTGCTCAAACCGATTGTATAAACGAACAAAACCAATCCCAGCCAGTAAACGATCTCCGGGAGTTTGAGATCGGGATGCAGCGCGCCAAACGCGAGACCAACAAACAACACCGCGGCCACGCCGAGGCTGCTGCCGCGAAATTTAATTTTCCCTAAAAAGTAACCGAGCGCCGCCACGACGAACAACAAGAGCAGCGGATTATCCAGCAACAATCGAATCAACGCATCCCGCTTTCATTTTACAACATAAACCAACCGCGCCGTCAAAAAAGTCTGCCTGAGCAAATTCCGGCACGACGAACGTCGGACTGACTTTGAGGTTTTTAATGATTCAATGATACGGAGGAAAAACGCGAGGCAACATCTTCTCGTCGACGGTTTCCGAACTGGATTCGCTTAATGCCGTGTCATTGATTAAAATCCACAGCGCATAAATTCCAAGCGCCGTGCCGAGCGGAATAATGAACAAATTTAAAAACCCGAGCGCCAGCGCGGACAGGCGCGCCCATAAGATGCCCTTGAACAGCGCCAGACCGGTAACGAGGGCGGGAATAGCCTCGAGGGCAAAGATCAATGCAATGACTGAGACGTAACCGTGGGCGCTGGAAAAAATACTCATCTTGGCAGGGAGAATTAAACGCCCGGTTTTGACCTCGAACAGCAAGCCCGCCATCACGAGGCCGAGCAGACCGAAAGCAAGATAGAGGCCGCCTAACACTTTTAGATGATTTTTCATGGCGATCTTCCTCCTTCGATTTGTCATTCTGGAAGAATCCTTTTCGCGCAAGCACTGTGCTTGATATTAAACAGGATTCCTTCGGAATGACCTACCAGGTTTTTGGTTCACAACCACTTTCTTTCACGCGCGAATTTCACCAGCTCATCGCGAAATTTCGGATGCGCGATTTTAATCAGCGCGCGGCAGCGTTCTTGAATGCTTTTGCCATGCAGATAGGCGACGCCGTATTCCGTCACAACGTAATGCACGTCGCCGCGCGAAGTGACGACGCCGGCGCCTTCTTTTAAATGCGGCACGATGCGGCTGAGGGTGTCATTCTTCGCAGTCGAGGGCAGCGCGATGATCGGCTTGCCGCCTTTGCTCCGCGCCGCGCCGCGAATAAAATCCACCTGGCCGCCGATGCCGCTGTAAAAATTGTAGCCAATGGAATCCGCGCAAACCTGGCCGGTGAGATCGACTTCAAGCGCGGAGTTGATCGCGACCTGTTTCTCGTTGCGGCTGATGATGAACGGATCGTTGGTGTAGCGGCTCGGGTGAAATTCAAAGATCGGATTGTTATTGATGAAATCATAAAGCCGGCGCGTGCCGAGCACGAAGCCGACAATGACTTTGCCGGGGTGCAACGTTTTTTTCTCGTTATTGATCACGCCTTTTTCAATCAACTCGACGACGCCGTCGCTGACCATTTCCGTATGAATACCTAAATCTTTTTTGTTGCCAAGATAATTCAGAACGGCGTCGGGGATTTCACCAATGCCGAGTTGCAGCGTCGAGCCGTCTTCGATCAAATCCGCAATGTTGCTGCCAATCTTTTTCGCAATATCGGAAATTTGACCCTGCGGATGCTCGAGAATGTCGTCTTCGACTTCGACGAGATGATCGATCTTGTTAAGGTGAATGAACGAGTCGCCGAGGCTGCGCGGCATTTTCGGATTGACCTGCGCGATGACGAGGCTGGCGTATTCGGCGGCGCTTTTGGTGGCATCAACGCCAACGCCGAAACTGCAAAAGCCGTGCTCGTCCGGCGGCGAAACGTGAATGAGCGCGACATCCACGGGGATGCTGCCGTTCTCAAACAACGCTTCAATCTCGCCGAGAAAAATCGGGATGAAATCGGCGCGGCCTTCATTCATCGCGCTGCGCACGTTGGCGCCGGCAAAAAAAGCCACGTGGCGAAAATGATTTTGCATTTCCGGTTTGACATAGTCCGCGTTGCCGGCGGTGAGCAGATGAATGACTTTCACGTCGCGCAATTGTGAGCCGCGCCGAACCATCGCGCGCACCAACTGTTCAGGCTCGGCGCAGCCCGGGTGAATATAAACGGTGTTGCCATCGCGAATATGTTGCACGGCTTCATCTGCCGTACCGCGTTTTTGCCGATAACTTTCCAACCATGACATGGATTTCATCCGAGTAACTCCTCTATCTGAGCGGTCGGCCAGCCCAACAACCTGCCGATTTCCGGCTGCGTGCATTGCCCCTGAAAAAGATAAATGCCACGCTGCAGCGCGGTTTCCGTTTTAAATGCAGTAGTTCCACTTTCAACGATAAGCTGAACAAATGGTAGAATAACATTATTGAGCGCATGGGAAGCAGTGCGTGCCGTCATCGCGGGAATGTTGGGTACCGCGTAATGGGTCACACCGTGCTGGGTGAATACCGGATTGGAATGCGTCGTCGGGCGGCTGGTTTCAATGCATCCGCCCTGATCAATCGAAACATCTAAAATCACGCTGCCCTGGCGCATGCGCCGTACCTGGGTTTCAGTGACCACGTGCGGCGACTGCTGCCCGCGAATCATCACCGCGCCGACTAAAACATCCGCCGAGTCCACGTAGCGATCAATATTATACGGCGTTGTCATCGCCGTGTTGAGGCGCTTGGGCAACCACTTCTCTATTTGCCGCAAGCGGCTGAGATCGGTGTCCATCACCGTCACATTGGCTCCGGCGCCCACAAAAGCTTCTGCGGCGGTGCTACCGACGACGCCGGCGCCGATGATGAGAACGTTTGCCGCAGGAATGCCGGCAACGCCGCCGAGTGTAATGCCGCGGCCGCCGGCTTGCGTCGTAAGGTAACGTCCGGCGATTTGCGGAAGCAGCATTCCCGCAATTTCACTCATCGTCATCAGCACCGGCAAATTACCGGCATCGTCTTCAATCAAATTATAGCCGATGGCGGTATATTGCTTGTCGATCAACTGCGACATCAACCTGGCATTGATCACATCGAAATTGAAAAAACTAAAAATCGTTTTGTGACGGGCGACAACTTCAACTTCCGGCAAGGACGGCGGCATGACCTTGACGATCAAATCGGCACGCTCAAAAACCTCGCCGGGGTTAAAGGCCAACTTCGCGCCGGCTTCGTCGTAAGCCGCGTTAGTGAAATCACAGCCGAGACCGGCGTCAGCCTGCACGATCACTTGATGGCCGGCTTTCACCAGCGCAAACACGCCCGCCGGGATCAACGCGACCCGTTGCTCATCGCGCCAGCTTTCTTTGGGAATGCCGATGATCATAGTTTGTTCCTCTCAGCACCCATTGCCTTCGCTCCGGGTGACACTAATAAATTTTTATGACGGTGCATTAGTTGGCAAAATGATCGTGACAAGCCAATTTAAAAAATTTTAATAATTTTGCCAGTCTCATTTTGCGAGATCACTTACTGAAAATCTTATTTCACAAATCAATTTGCGCTCGCACCAAATGCTCCTCGCGATTATAGCGCAATGCAAAGCCCAGCTTTTCGCAAACATGTTGCATATGGCGATTTTCCGGAAGCATCACCGCCGCAATACACGGCAATTTTTTATCGCGGCCAATTTGCAAAAGCCGGCGCAATAACTCGCTGCCCAAACCGTGCTTTTGCCAGCGATCACTCACAATCACGGCAAACTCCGTGTGATTCGACTTGGGAAGCGTGGCGAGCCGGCCGACGCCGAGAATTTCATGCTCACCGGTGGCAGAATTCAGATAATCGACGACCAGCGCCACATCCCGCTCGTTGTCAACAAAACAAATGTGCCGCAAGCGTTCATGCGCGATGCGCCGGTTCAACTCGATAAATTCAAAGTAACGATAATAAACACTGCGATCGGACAACGCTTCGTGAAACTTGACCATCAGCGGCTCATCTTCCGGCCGGATCGGGCGGATAGTGACGATGGTACCATCTGGCATAGTCCATGGCTGTACATATTGCTGTGGATACAGGGGTAGTTTCGTTTGCGAGACGGTGTCGGTGATTTCAGCCATAAACTTTTGCCGCGTTGTTAATTTTGCTGCACCATCAGATGGCCATGTTCCACGTACCAGTTCGTATCCCGTTCAAACAGACGCTGGCAATCCGCACAATCAAAGTAATAATTTTTTCCGTAAACTGCCATTTCGAAACCCGCCGCTTGCGCTTTAGAAACTTGCAACCGCGCGCCACATACCGGGCAGACGCCGTCCGGATTTTTCAACAGCGGATCCGTTTTGACTTGGGCATGCAGATGCGCAACATATTGCGTCAACGCTTTGATTTCCGCCGGCGTCAAATCAAGCCGCGGCATGCTGCTCAACTCGATAAAGCGCAGATGCGCTTTGACAAAAATGGTATCATTGGCGAGAAAAGCCGAAGTTAAATCCGGCGCCTGCATTTCCGCCGCCACCGAACTGCTGCCGTTCGTGTGGCATTTGCCGCACTGTTTCTCCGCAAAAATTTTTTCGCCGTGCGCGATTTCTTTCTGCAGCGCCTGGGGAAGCGACGTGGACTGTTTTTGACACGTGAAGGCGAATATAGCCACGCAACTCAACGCGGCCAGCCCAATGAGGTGTTGCTTTTTCATAAAATCTCCTGGAATTGACGCT
>CAYZFF010000109.1:0-12277 GCA_964477305.1 uncultured Cytophagia bacterium | reverse complement strand
AATTTGTCGATAACCATCCGATAATAATCGAGCGCGCGTTGATAATCTTTGAGTTTGTCTTCGCACAAATCTCCGGCTTTAATGGCCAGCGCCGGCGCTTTTTCGTTATAGGGAAAAACTTCGATCATTTTCGCATATTGCTCGGCAGCTTTGTTGTAGTCCGCCAGCTTATCCTTGAAAACATCGCCAATTTTCTCAAATGCTGCTGCCGCGCGCTTATCGCCTTTGTGCTTCTCCACAATTTCGGTGTAGGCCGCAATCGCGCTGCCGTAATCTTTGGTGTTGTCGGTGTTGATCTCGGCAATCGCCCACAGCGCATCCACGGTTCTTGCGCTGTCGGTGCTGGTTTCCACAAAGCGACGATAATTCGCAATCGCGCCGCCGAAATCTTTAAGCTTCTCTTTTTTAATTTCACCCATTTTAAAAATCGCCAGCGTCGCATACTCGCTTTCCGGACTCTTGCTCACGAGATCGTTGAGCGCGTCAATCGCCATTTTGTGTTCGCCCAGTTCTTTGGAGAGCAACACGCCACGGCTGTAACGGGCGTAAGGCAGCAACGGGCTTTCCGCGCAACAATATTCCAAACGCAAATAGCACGCTTCCGCTTCGTGTTTTTCGCCATTTTTTGCATACAACTCGGCCATCATTTGAATCGTGGTGTCTTGCCGCGTCTCTTCCGGAAACAGAATCAAAAATTTTCTGGCATCATCCACCACCACTCCATAAACGTCGGCATACTCCACTCCCTTCACCGCCAGCAAATACTCGAAATACCGGTCTGCCGGCGTCTGGCCCTTCGGGATTGCCTCCACCAGCGCCAGCAACTTGGCGCGCTGCTCTTTGAATGCGCCTTCTTCCGTAATCATTTTACGCGCGGCCGCCGCGGCTTCCTGTTGCCAATTCGAGCCGGGATAAAGATAAATCGTTTTCAAAAACGCCGCAACGGCTTGCGGTTTATTGCCTTTTTCCTGATACACTTTGGCGATTAAAAATTGCGCCTCCGACGCCTTTTCACTGGCGGGGAAATTGACGATGTACTGATTCAACTCGACCAGCAAAAAACTGTGCAAATTTTTATCATGCCGATTAAAAATCTCCTGCAAATATAAAAAAAGTTTATCCGGATTTTCGCGGGCGCCGCTGATTGCGGCCAACAAAAACAAACTGCAAAACAAAACCCGCCGGCGCCAGAGTTGAATCCTCAACATGATTTCTCCTTAAAATTTTAATTCGTCAACGCTTTGTGTTGTCCCAATTTTGCATCGCAAAATACAAACCACCGCTCAAATTATTTTTGCACCTGTGAAAGGTATCGCAAATCAAACCCGGCCATTCTGTTTCGCGAAGATTTTTTGGAATGGCGGCACAATTCATTTTCACAAACGGCGCAGCGCGTTCATCGGTAAATATTAAATCATTCCTGCCCCGTGGTACGCCGTTTTCGTTCCGCCAGAAAATCGTCAAACTCGGAGGTACGCCAAAAGCAAGCGGCCTATCATCAGACACCGCTCACGCGCGGCAAAAAAAAAGCGCAACTTCAACCAATGCGTTTGCCGCTATGGATGGGGTTTCGCTTCTAAATGATCAATGCAAATCACTTATCCGTCAAGTTCTGAACAACGGGCTTTGCCGATCTACCAAAAAGCCCATCAAAGCCTAATCAAATAATACAAAAAAGAAACACCATGATCAAGAAAAATTTTTGCGCTCTGCATGCCGCGTCGCTCGTATGGGCGAGCCGTGAAAATTGTTTTTAGTCTTGCATCCGGCGGAAATCTTCATTACCTTAATAGCATTATGAGTCAACAATTCTGTTTTAAAATCAGCCAGTCCGCCTTTGGTTATTTGGCCGCCGTTCTGGGTGCCACCAGCATTTTAATCGCCTGTCATCGTGAGCCGGCGCAAAAGCAGTCTAACGTGAATACTCCAACGTCAACAGAAGTGCTCATCAAGTTCAAACCGGGCGTGCCCGCCGATTCGGTGCAGGCGCTGACCGCGCGCCTGGGTTTGGAACATGTTCGCGATTTGCCAGCGATCGGCGTGCGGGTTTTCCGGACCTCACCGCGCATCTCCGTTGCGCAAGTGCTGCGGGCTTGTCAATCGGATTCCTGCGTGGAATACGCCGAGCCTAACAGCACGGTAAAAATTCCAGAGCAAAACTAAACTCCTTAACGCTTTATAGCCGCTGATAGTTCTCGCGGCAAAGGCTGACACGCCTGTCCTGATAGCGTAGAGGAATTTTATTTTCGCCGAACGATGCCGACAACCGCGGCCCTTGGTCTAAATTGGGGCGCTGCGAAAATTTCGCCTCGTTACAGTGCAAGCATCATATTTTGCTTTATAAATTAACTACACCATTCCAAACAATCTGAGGATGAAGATCATGAAAAGTCGCTGGACTCTCGTGGCCCTTTGCTTGTTGACGCTCATCTTTAGCGCCCAAGTAAAACAGGACAAGAAGCCCGAAGCCGTGCCGGGTGAATTTATTGTCAAATGGAGAACAGGAACCGTTTCATTGTTGGCCGACACGCTATTGCAAAGCATGTCGAGCACGAAAGTGCAGACGTTTCCGGAAATCGGGCTGTCGCTGATGCGCGTTCCCGCCACACGCGATGTCGCCGTGATGAGCGATCAACTCAAAAACGATCCGCGCATCGAATACATCGAGCCGAATTACATTTATCGCGCCAGTGTCGTTCCGAATGATCCGCAGTACAGCGAGTTGTGGGGCATGAACAACACCGGCCAAACCGGCGGCACCAATGATGCCGATCTCGACGCGCCGGAAGCGTGGGATACCCAAACCGGCAGTGACTCCACTTTGATCGCGGTGATCGACACCGGCGTGGATTATAATCACCCCGATCTGGCAGCCAACATTTGGACGAATCCCGGTGAGATCGCCGGCAACAACCTCGACGATGACAACAACGGTTACGTCGACGACGTACGCGGCTGGGATTTTGCAAATAACGACAACGATCCGATGGATGACAATCTGCACGGCACCCACGTTGCAGGTACCATCGGAGCAATAGGGAACAACGGCGTCGGCGTCGCCGGCGTAAACTGGCGCGTAAAAATTATGCCGTTGAAATTTTTGGCTGGCAACGGCTCGGGAACGTTGGCTAACGCGATTTCCGCCATCATTTACGGCGCCAACCAAAAAGCGCGCGTCATGAACAACAGTTGGGGCGGCGGCGGTTTTTCGCAAGCGCTGCAGGATGCCATCAACTATGCCAACACGGCCGGTTCGCTTTTCGTTGCGGCCGCCGGCAATGACGGCAATGACAACGACGCCTCGCCCAATTATCCTTCAAATTATGACGTGCCCAATGTCGTGGCAGTCGCGGCCATTGATCACAAGGGTGATCTGGCGGTTTTTGGCAGCGGTGGTGGCGGCGGCATTTGCGGTTGCGGCGGCGGTAGTGTCATCGGTCTGCCGGGGTCAAATTTTGGCGCCACTACGGTTGACCTCGCGGCGCCCGGTAAAGACATTCTGAGCACGACACCGAACAACGGTTATCAGAAGTTGTCGGGCACGTCGATGGCGACGCCGCATGTGTCTGGTGTCGCAGGATTGTTGTTCGCGCAATTCCCCACCTGGACGCATCTGCAAGTGCGTGAGCGTCTACTGTCAACCGTCGAAACGTCGACGAGTTTGCAGGGTAAAATAGTCACTGGTGGCCGCGTCAACGCCCAGCGCGCGCTGAACGGCACCATCGCCGCAGATTAGTTTAAAAATGTTTGCCGGTTTGTCCGCTCGCCGATGACCCGGCAGACCGGCAAACATTTTCTTTTATCGAGGTTGCAAGGAGGCATAATGATTCAGGAGAGATTCCTCATTTTCACCGCGGCCTTAATTTTGAGCCATTCCGCGGTTTCATTCTGCAGCGCCACCCCGGCGCCGCTGCAGAATGGCGCGTTTAAGGCGCGGCTCAACAACGTTGAAATTTCTTACACCGTCAGCGGCAGCGGTCCGGTTATTCTCGTGCAGGGCGTCGGTTGGGGCCTGGATTCGCGGCTTTATCAAAACACGCTCAAATTTCTCGAAACGAATTTCACCCTGGTTTATATTGATCCGCGCGGCACGGGTGACGTGACGCCACTTACCGACCCGGCCCAACTGGGCAGCGATCACATGGTCGACGATCTCGAGGCGTTGCGCCAGCATCTCGGTTTGAGCCGCCTCGTTTTGCTCGGCCATGCGCACGGCGGTTTCATCGCCATGAAATATGCGTTAAAATTTCCCACCCGCGTGGCGCAGTTGATCATCGTCGATTGCATTCTGTTCAACAACCTGGAAGACGACATTCGGATTGTAAATGAAAATTTACAGCGCCATCCCCGCCGCAAAGAACCACGTTGGGAAACGGCAATCGCCCGCTTCAAAAACGAATATGAAGCTCGCACGGTCGAGGCCCTGCGCGAAAATTTGCAAACTACCGCCGTACTTTATTTTAACTATTACGGCCAATCGCAGCGCGCCGTCTTTGAAAGATCGCTTCAGGAAGGCAAACTATCAATTCACAATTTTGATCAATTTTTGCGCAGCGATTTGGTGCGCTATAATTTAGATGGCTTGGAAACGCGCCTCAACGTCCCGACGCTGCTACTGTACGGCATGTATGATCCGTATTTTATCAGAGCCTCGGCGCGACAATTGCATTTTTCCATTCGCAATTCCAAGCTGGAAATTTTTGAGCGCAGCGGCCATTTTCCGTGGATGGAAGAATCCGCGCATTTTGCCGAAGTGTTCAAGGCTTTTGTGGCTCCCGGAGGTTCACCGGTGATCACTGAGACTTCGCGAGAAAAACCGCAAAATCAATAAGCCGCCGGGGCGATGGCTTTTTTAAAATTTTAAATTGTAAATTTGCAATTTAAAATTTAATATATTTTACACTCAATTTCCCGGGAATGGATGGGCGCCTGGTGGCCTTCGCGGTCTTCAAAACCGTTGTCTCCTCGCTTGGCGCGGAGAGGTGGGTTCGATTCCCACACGTTCCCGCTGCGTAAAAACTAAAACGCCTCTGTAGAAACTCTACAGAGGCGTTTTTATTAAACCGGATCGACCAAACCATTGCGAGATTTAATCTAAAACAGTGCCACCGCATTCCCGCCCTTTTCAACTCTTGCACGCATTTTATCAAAAAACGCCTTATCAAGACTCGCGGACATCTTGACTGCTTTACCAGCTTGATTGACGTCGACGCGATTCAACATATCAACCGCTTCCCGATCATCTGAGACCGCCAGCTTCGCCGTGGCCAGCGCGCCTTTCATCGCCTCCGTCAACAATTGGCTGTTGTCGTCGCTATCGCACAACGCTTCGCCGTATAAATCCGCTTTGTTGCCGACCTTTGCAGAGAACACAACATTTTGTACCGCTTTCACCGCGCGCGTACCTTTGAAACCGCCGCTTTCGCCCAATTCGTCCGCGACTTTTTCCATCATCATAGTCGTGTTGGCCACAAACCAGCATTGCTCTTGATAGCGTAATTTGCCCAGCAACTCCGCGATCGCCGCGTTTTTCTGCACCGATTTATCTGCACTCTTGCCGTCAATCACCGCCTGAATCCATTCCCGGCTGCCGGCCACCAGCGTGTGGGCGTCGGCGAAATAACAGGCCTTCTCGCCGTCTTCCTTGACGATATAAATCGTTTTGCCGTTGTAGGTTTCGCTCACCAACTCGCTTTGGTGGTGATGAAACTCCATCGAATCGCGCGCCGTTTTGATGGCCTCAATAATTTTTTGTTCATCGAAGTTGCCCGTCGCGATCACGGCAAAGTGCCGCGAGACTTCTCGATTATCGGCTTCAAAACCCATCAGCACATTGTGCAAATCTTTTTCCACATCAAAGCCGGTTTTGTCCAAAAATTCTTTATAGTCCTT
Organism: uncultured Cytophagia bacterium; assembly: GCA_964477305.1. GTDB lineage: Bacteria > Zhuqueibacterota > Zhuqueibacteria > Zhuqueibacterales > Zhuqueibacteraceae > Zhuqueibacter. The sequence continues at coordinate 6,385 of CAYZFF010000109.1, read as the reverse complement.
GTCATCGCGCCAGCGCGAGATTTTATGGTCAAAATCTTTTTCCAGGCTTTTGCCCAGTTCGCTTTGTCGGAGGCTCTGCACGTCAAAATAAGCGACGCTATTCACCTCCTGGGGAATCCAGGCCAGATGCTGCTCAACCGTCGGCGACATCGCGGTTGAACCGGTGCGCGAACAACCTACGGCCAACACCGCGAACAGCATCAACAAGCATAAAGAGACATTTTTTTTCATTTTAAAAATCTCCTGATTAAAGTTTAAAAATCTTTCTTCTCAAAAACGTAAATCGCGGCCATGAGAAATCCAGCGCCGATCGCCAGCGATTGAAAAAGCGGCGTCCAGCTTGTTATCGCATCGCCCAACACCAGTGAAGTAGTGATTTTGCCCAACTCCGTGGTGCGCGGTGTCAAATAATAAATGCCGTCGAGCAACCACTGATAAATTTTCTGCGATAGCAAGGCATAAATTTGATCGCGCGCCAACAGCATTGGGCTGAAGAAAACAACGAGATAGGCCGCGATAATCGACACGCCGGAATTGCGCGCGGTGACGCCAACGAAGGTCATGATTGCAAACAACACGCCGAACACCGAAATAATCAGCAGACCGCTTAAAAGAAACGGCACATGCCAAAATTCAGTTTTGATCGAGAGAATCAGCCACGCGCCGCCGATCAAGTAGGCGACGTTGATGGCCACGATACTCAACCCGCCGAGATAACGCCCCAGCAGCAATTGCCAGCGCGCAAACGGGCGCGAAAGCATGAGATCAACGCTGCCCTTTTCCAACATATTGGGCACAAGACTGGCTGTCGCAAAGATGGAAAGAAAAATGCCGCCAACATACATCGCCGTCGCCACGCCGGCTTCAATTTTAATAATGCCGTCGCGCAATTTCTCGACGGCCATTTCTTTTTGCTCATCATTGCCCATCAATTTCACCGTCGCCATCGCGCCGTCGACGACATCGACATTGACGGAAAACATGAACAACAAATGCACCAGCGTGACCACCACGAAAAACGCCATAAACGTTTTCTTCGCCAGCGATTCACGCAACGTATATAAGATGATGGCTAAAAATTTCATGTTAGTCGTAACGCCTTTAGGCGTCGCCTCTTGGTGTTAGCACAAATTATCGATTCTTATCGAAGCGTTCAATACTTCACTTCAGCGCCTGAAGGCGATACTACGAGCTTAATTTGGCAATCTCGTTAAAATCTCCAGAAGTCGCGCCTTTAATTGCACTAAAAAAGCTCTCTTCCAGTGTGCGCTTTTGCGGCACAATCGCATAAATCTCGGCACGGCTGGTGCGCAGATGATCGATGAGCCGGTTCAATTCCGCATGATCTTGCACGGTCACTTCCAAATGGCTATTCACCAAACCGAGTTTGGCAAACTTTTCGGTCAATTGGGTTTTGGCTTCGCTCGCCAGCGGCGAGGTTTCAATGCGGTAACTGAGGCCAATGTTCGTCAACTGCTCCACCGCGCCCTGCACGACAATTTTGCCTTTGTTCATGATGGCGACTTCATCGGAAACCATTTCGACTTCCGATAACAAATGCGAGTTAATGAAAATCGTTTTGCCGCGCTGCTTCAAGTGCAAAATAATGTCGCGAATTTCTTTGCGCCCAATCGGATCGACGCCGTCGGTCGGTTCATCCAGCAGCAGAAGGTCGGGGTCATTAATCATGGCCACCGCGAGGCCGAGGCGCTGCATCATGCCTTTGGAATATTTACGAATCTTGGTGTCGGCCCATTTATCCATGCCGACCAATTTGAGCAACTCGGGAATCCGTTGCCGGCGCATCTCCGGCGCCACATTCGCGAAACGCCCAAAATATTCCATCACCATGCCGCCTTTAAGAAAATCCGGATAGCGATGATTCTCCGGCAGATAACCGACGCGTTCGCGCAAGTTATAATTCGTTACCGGTTGGCCAAAGATTTCCGCCGCGCCGGTCGTGGGATGGAGAATGCCGAGCAACAGCTTGACCAGCGTGGTTTTACCGGCGCCGTTCGGGCCTAATAAACCAAACACGCGCCCGGCGCCGACTTGCAAAGATACACTGTCCAACGCGCGCAGCCGGCCGCGATTAAAATGCTTCGCTAAATTTTCCGTCTGAATAATATTCAAATCATGCCTCCGAATTTGCCCATACTCTTACGGAAGCGCCAGGCGAGAAGTTGCATGAGAAGGCAAGTCGAATTCCCCCAACCCTTCTGATCTCTTTTGTCACTTCAAAAAACCAAGGTTCTCATCAATAGCCGATACCTGTTGACGAGCAACTCCGTAAAACAGAGATTGGCTGAATACCTCACCGCAATCTTGCTGAACTAATCAAGGGGCACGTCGGATGCAATTGTATAAAGCCACCAAAACAACAGTAAGAGGGTGATCCCCGTACCCCACCAGGCTCCTTTCTGAGTTTTCGAAAGAAACCTGCCTGCGAGGGCGCCTGTGCTGCCGAATAGGATAACGACAATCATGGCATTCACGCTAAAGATCGTGAAGTACCTGCTATCCGGCCAGAAAATTAATAACAGGAAAGCAACACCCGCAGAAAGTAAAAGCCCGATTTTGGCGGCTTCCCAATGGGTCAATTGTGTTTGTTTCATAAGACACTCCTGTTGATCTGTCCGAGAAAGTGGAGGCGCAATTAAAGTGTTTCGCACGACGACCTTACACGTCAGTGGCTTAATCGGTATTTCTGGGTTAGGATATGACAACAGGGTTACATTTCAGCAGGGAAATCGAGATGCAACACCACCCAGCCGTTCTCGGAAGTTTCGCGATTCGCATGACAACACAATTGATTCAACAATGTGCGTGACATTGCCGCCGTAATTTGAATTTGTTCTGGTTTTGGCGAATGAGGGAAAAATGCGCTCAAAAAATTAACTCCCATTTCTGGAAAACCGGCGCCGTTGTGAGTGATCGTCAGGCGCTGCTGATGCGCAGCGTTTTCAGTTAAAGTACAACGAAGCTTCCTTGCGGTTTCCGGCGGCAACGTTTGGAGCGCTTGGCGGGCTTGTTCCAGCACCGGCAAAATTAATTGCAACAAGCTGGCGAGGGAAAGTTTGGTGTTTGGAAGTCGGGATTCGTCCGGCATTTCAGCGGCAATACTGTCATGGTGAAAACGCGCTTTATTAAACTCCAACGCCAGAGCCAACGCTTCATGCAGTTTGGCGCCGTGTTCCTCTCGCCTCGATTCCATCGTTAGGGGGCGCGCGCGGTTCGTCATTGCTGCCATGCGCTCGCCCTCGGCAACAATGCTTCTGGCAAATTCCGCAATTTCTTCCGGTTGAAATTGCGACATCTGCAGCAACCGCGCATAATTTAAAATCGCCGTAATCGGGTTATTGAGGTCATGTAAAAGGCTCGCGGTTAAATCGCCGAGCAACCATTGCCGCAACAGCGGTAAAAATGCCGCGCCGGCCTCAGCCGCGGAAAGTAAACCGGAAGAATTTGCCGTTTGATTCTCCATGATTATTTTTTAAATCCCGGCACGCCTTCAACTTTTTCCAACTCCGCGACAATCGCGCCCAGCTTAAAACCTTTGACATAAAGCTGGCTGGTGATCATCACCGGCATTTTACGATGATCATCCGTCATGTGAATGAGCAAACGGCCTTTCTGTTGAAACAATCCGGAAGTTTTGAGCACCGGTTCAACCACGAGACAGGGAAACTTGCCGGCTTTGGTTTGCGCTTTTTCGCGCTTGTGCACGATAACTTGTAAATCAAACAATTTGCCGTCGGAATGGTTGGGCAGGCGAACCGTATCGCCCGGCGCGAGCTTCATCGTGCGCACCAAATAAATCGCCGACAACACATCTTGCACGAACGGCGGCACGGCCAGCGTATCACGTTTATCACCTTTCTGCATGAGGGCGCGATGGTTGATTTGATCAAACGCCACGGTATGCTCACTTTGATAATCGCCTTCGTGGAGGCTTTTTTTGAACCACCAGCTAAACAGGCCGTCGACGTCGGTGTGCGATTCGACGCGATCATCCATTTTAAAAAAAGAGGAAAAAAACTTATTCGACCACAATTCCGAGGTAATTTTATAACAAGGCCTGCCGTTCACTGTCACGAGTTGCGGCACGGCCAGCCGCGCATTGCCCGCGGCAAGAGGGCCATAGTGCACGAGAAACGTCAGGCTTTCGCCGACGCCAAACGCCGTATTCGGCATGACGCGCAGCGGCGCGGCGCCGTTATTCATCGCCGTTGTCGTATTTGAATCCGGTTTGCTGACCGCCGGCTTCGTCACCGCGTTCACCGAGGAATCCTGGCGCAGCGGTTTTGTTTGTGCAATGATCGATGCGGCATTGCACCCCAACGCGATTAAAAAAATAACTGGAAGCATCCTGCCACGCCAAATCCTTTTTTGAAAAACCGCCATTCGTTCGATTATCCTTTTATTGTGGAAATTTTTTCACAAACTTTTTGAAATGCGGCTTGCACTGAAATGGCGCGCATACAATCGCAAACCTTAGTTGCTGCCGCACGGCAACGCCGGCATTCTGCATCCTGCGACATTAACACTTCCGTCCGCCGGCCATACGGCCCCCAGCGCTCCGGTCGGCAGGCCTGAATCGGCGGATAAAACGCGACAACCGGCGTACCGACCATCACCGCCAGATGCAACGGCCCGGTGCTGTTGCTCACAAAAATCGCCGCGCGTTGGCATAGTCCCGCCAACTCGGTAAGACTTAAACGGTCGCAGAGTGAAATCGGTTTCGTTGCGGTTTGTTGCAGAATCGCAGCAATGAGAGCCGCTTCGTTTCCTGCGCCCGTCAAAACCACGGGCAAGCCAATTTGCTGCCGTAGCAAATCCGCAAGACTCGCAAAATACTCGGGTGGCCAATCGCGCGCTGAGCCACCGCTGCCTGGATGCAAAATAATCGGACGCGCGCCAACGCCGAGCGCGTCTAACTTGGCGTCAATGCGTTCACGCTCTTTGGGCGCCAGGGTGAAATGAAATTCAACTTCTGCTTTCGTAATTCCCAACGGTTGGAGCAAACGCAAATTATATTCCGCTTCGTGATGCGCGGCATTTTTGCGATGCTCAAAAACACGCCGGTTAAATAAAAAACTGTACCAGCGATAACCGCTGCCAATGCGTTGGGCAATGCCGCTGCGCCAAATCGCCCAAGCCAATTCGGGCCGCGGATGCAACATGATCGCGGTGTCAAATTTTTTTTGCCGCAGAACACGGTTGAGCCGGGAAAAATCGCCAGCGATTTCTGCGCCGTCCAGTTCAATGCTGTCATCCACGTGCGGATGGCAGCGCAGAATTTCCGCGGTATAACGCCGGGCGAGAAAAGTTACGTGCGTCTCGGGCCATTTTTTTTTCAAAGCCGTGGCCACTGGCGTGGAGAGGATGACGTCGCCGAGACGGTCGGTCCGCACCAACAAAATTTTCTTTCGGCTCATTCGGCGATGGCGTGCCCCCGCCGCTGTTGAATGAGATTGACCAGCGTCGGCAAAATACGTTCTAATTCTTCTGCGATGATCTCAGCGCAGAGACGATACGTTTCTTTGGAAGAACCCACGGGATCAAAAATATCGTCGTCGGAATCATCAGTGTTGGCTTCGCCGGCAGCACGGCCAAAACGCTTCAACAAAAAAATATTTTCACGGTATTGGGGAAACTCTTCGTGCAAATAATCGACGTGTTCGGCAGCCATCGCCAAAATGAGATCGGTCGCGCGCAGCAGTTCTTCGGTCAATCCCTGCGAGTTATGTTTGGAAATATCGCCGCCCATTTCTTTGACCAACTCGACCGAGTATCGTGCGGCCGGCGAACCCTCGATGCCAAGCGTGCCGGCGGATTTAACCTCAACTTCATCCTGCAACCGCGACGGGAGCTTAACCCGCAACAGGCCTTCGGCCAGCGGGCTGCGGCAACTGTTGCCGCTGCAAACAAACAGAATTTGAAATTTCGAGTTTGTGTTCAAGTTTTTAACTCTCCAATGCATTGGCGAATCTCTGCCACCGGCACGGCGCCGGTGCGCACAAGTGACGGTGGTACAGTCGTCACATCAATAATCGTTGAGGGCTGGGTCTGCAACGGCGGCCCGCTGTCTAAAACCAACGCCAGTTGTCCGCCAAAAATTTCAGCAATGGCCGTCGCAGCAGACAACACCGGTTCACCGCTGCGATTGGCACTGGTGGCAATAATCGGCGCGCCAAGGTTTTTAGAAATTTCACGCGCGAGTTTCGCCGCCGGCAGCCGCATCGCGATTTTACCGGAATTCCCAATTAATTTTGGCGGCACGGACACGGCTGCTTTGAAAATTATGGTCAGCGGGCCAGGCCAAAATTGCTCAATCAGAATTTCGGCGCTGCTGGGAATTTCCTCAACATAATTAGAAGCAATT
>CAYZFF010000108.1:0-12369 GCA_964477305.1 uncultured Cytophagia bacterium | reverse complement strand
TCGCCCCTTCCATCAAGCGGGCAAAATCATAGGTCACCACTTTTTGCTGAATGGTCTTTTCAATCGCGCTTTCGATCATGCGCGCCGCTTCGGTCCAGCCGAGATATTCCAGCATCATGACGCCGGAGAGAATCACCGAACCGGGATTGACTTTGTCCTGGCCGGCATACTTCGGCGCGGTGCCGTGGGTGGCTTCAAAAATCGCGTAGCCGTTGGTGTAATTGATGTTCGCGCCGGGGGCAATGCCGATGCCGCCGACTTGCGCCGCGAGCGCGTCGGAAATATAATCGCCATTCAGATTCATCGTGGCGATGACGTCATATTCTGCCGGGCGCGTGAGAATCTGCTGTAAAAAAGCGTCGGCAATCACATCTTTGATCACGATACCATTCGGCAGCTTGAGCCAGGGCCCGCCGTCAATCTCGACGCCGCCAAACTCCTCTTTCGCGAGCTGATAGCCCCAATCGCGAAACGCCCCCTCGGTAAATTTCATGATATTGCCTTTGTGCACCAGCGTCACCGATTTGCGATTATAGCGCACCGCATATTGGATCGCGGCGCGAATCAGCCGCTTGCTGCCTTCGCTCGAAGCCGGTTTGATGCCGATGCTCGAGGTTTCCGGGAAACGGATTTTTTTCACACCCATTTCACTTTGCAACCAGGCGATAACTTTTTTTGCTTCCGGCGTGCCGGATAGATATTCGATGCCGGCGTAAATATCTTCGGTGTTCTCGCGAAAAATCACCATGTCCACCAGCTCCGGTTTTTTCACCGGGGAAGGAACACCGGTAAAATACCGCACGGGCCGCAGGCAAACATATAAATCCATCATTTGGCGCAACGCCACGTTCAAACTGCGAATGCCGCCGCCGACGGGCGTGGTTAGCGGGCCTTTGATGCCAACCAGATATTCTTTCATCGCCGTCAAGGTGTCGTCGGGCAGCCAGGCATTCTCGCCGTACACCTGCAATGATTTTTCACCGGCATATACTTCAAACCAAACGAGACGGCGCTTGCCGCCATACGCTTTCGCCACGGCCGCATCAAAAACCATTTGACTGGCGCGCCAAATATCCGGCCCGGTGCCATCGCCTTCTATAAATGGGATAATCGGCTGTTCCGGCACAACGAGCTGGCCGTTTTTCATGGAAATTTTTTCGCCGTTTTGGGGTGGGGTCAAACGCAGGTACTTTTCCATCGCTTTCCTCAAAAAAATTTATACGCAGAATTAAGCTTATGAACAACAACGAAGCTGACAGCGAGCCTCGCCGCTGTGAGGTCTATAAAATCAAAACCCCCGCTGTCGTTCGGTGGTCGCGATAGCAGGGGCACAACATCTGATGCTTAAAATTTAGGCGTTCTCAAGCGCTGCGAAAATATTCGAGCCGCTTGGATTTGGAATCGAGACTCAGTTCTTTGAGGCGCCGGCGAACATCCCACCAGCTAATTTTAAAATTGCCGTAGCGCGCCGAGTTGAGCATTTGCTTGATCTTCAGCGTCCCGGCTTCCGGATTTTCACGCACAACCTGGCGAATTCTTTCATCCAGATTGTTGCCGGTGGCTTTCGGCTCCGGCATCGGATTGAAAATTTCCGCCGTGGAAATTTCCGGACGGCTCGTGGGCGTGGCCACGGCGTGGCGGCTGCGTGGACCGTCATTCTTGGATGCCGTATGTTGGTGCGCGGTAGCCGTCTGCGGTTGCGACCGATTGAATCCGCTTGGCAACGCGCCGCCGCGATCAAAATCATTCACCGCTTCTTCGATCGCGTCGAAGGCGCGCAGAATGTAATGAAATTCCAGCAGTTCGAAAACTTCATAAACATCCGGAATCATGCGCACGAGCTTTAAATCGCCGCCTTTTTCGCGAATGCCTTTGATTTCGCTGATAAAAATGCCCCAGCCGGCGCTGCTAATATAGTCAACGTTGCCGAGGTCGATAACAATATTGTATGTGCCTGCTTTTAGCAGGGCATCCAGTGAATGCTCCAACTCCGCCGACGTCGTTGTATCGATGTAACCGCCGACTTTGATGATCGCAATATTGTTATGCACGCCTGCTTTTTCGACAGACACCTGAATACCTTCCATGGTTCACTCCTGAGGCTTTCGAACCATACACAAACCCGATTTAGCAATATACATGGGGAATGAGTAAAAGTCAATAACAAATTTAAACAACTGCTTTACGCGTCACCATACGGCTGGCGCGCTCGATTTTTTTACGTATATCATCGCGGCCGGGATCAATCTCCAGCACGCGCTGCCATTCTTTTAATGCCTGCATATAGTCGCCACAATTGGCGTAAATCACCCCCATATTCTCATAAGCCGTGGTGTCGTTCGGATCAAGCGTTTTAACGCGCTCGTAAGCATGCGTGGCTTCATCATACATGCGATTGCGAAAATACGCATTTCCCAGAATGCTGTACGCTTCTTTGAAGTCCGGAAATTGTCGAATCGCTTTTTCAAACTCTGCGATGGCTTCTTGAAATCGCTGGTTCTTATAATGCCGCAACCCCGCCACTAACAATTGCTCACGCTCATCCGACGGTCGCCGGTTCGCGGCCACGCCGTTTTGTCCCTGGGGTCGAGACGGCGGGCGGCGTTGGCCATAATCAGCTTCCAAGCCATTGGCCGCTTCATAATTGGCGCGGCTGCTGTCGCGATTCACCGGCGGCAAATCATCGCGTCGGGCGTGGCTATCATTCTCAATCACGCTGGCATTGGCATCGGCGCCATCCTGCTGGAGAATTTCATGCACATCAACATACGGCAAATCCATATCCGACGGTGGGGCGGGACTTGATTTACCGGACTCCGGTGGCGATGAACTTTTAATTCTTTCGTGCGTGTCCGTTGCGGTCATTGTGGTAGAACTGCTAAAACTGTTCTCCAATTCCTGCCGCATGATGTCATCAACTGCAAAAAACGAGGCTTCTTCTTCTGCACTCGCACCGGACGAGGACGAATCATCCAGTTGCACAAAATTCGGTGTCCGGTTTGGAGATTCGGGTGTCGCGGCATTCTGCTCTTCCCAAATCGAACCGCCCGCGAACAGCTCTTCAAAACTGACGTCCAACATGCCTGCCGGTGTTTTTTCCGACGGCGTTTCGGTTTTCGTCAGCGCGGTGAAATCAAACCCGGCGCCGGTGGAGTCGGAATATTCATCGGAATCGCCGCCCAAATTTACCGTTGGCAATCCGAAGCGATCTGCCGGTGCGGCCTCGGGCGTGTCGAAAGCGGTTTCCGGTTGAACTTCCTCCGGTACATTTGCGAGCGGCAGCATATCTTCGGCAGCCGGCTCCACTGCAAACAGTAATTCTTCGAATTCGCTTGCCACCGGCGGGGCCGGCGGCACTTCAATATCGCTGCGTTTTTTCGCGAGCAAATCTTCGAGCGGCGTTTGCAGCGTGCGCGCATCAATTTCCGATTTCGCTGCGTCTTTGCGCGGCCGCGCTTGGGCTGCCGCCTCGCTGTTGGCCATCGCCACGGCGGGATCGAATCTCACCGGTAACGGGCGTGGCGCTTTCTCCACCGCCGGTTCTTGGCTGGAATCAGGTTCGCGCACCTTGCGGGGCTCTTCCGCCGGCAGCGGCATCACCTCATCCATCCGCGACGGTTCGACGCGCGCGCGATCCAGAATAATCTTGCCGTCCAGCGTCAACATGGGCGTGCCCGGCTGTTTCATCGGCCGCCGCGTGCGGCCGCCTCGCGCCACAAAGGCTTCGCGCAACTGCCGCGTGTTCAAACGGCTGCGCACCAGCTCATCGTAAATTTTGCTCTCGGAAATGACGGTAAAACCGTATTTATCGGTATTGATTTCTTCGCTAATTCTCTTGGCGCCGTACTCCGGATGGTTTTTTATAATATCGTAAATTTTAACTTTATCTTCAATCGCAATGTGCTTGGCTTCCACCGAAACTTCGGCTTCAACTTCAAAGTTGTCGGCGCCCTTTTCTTCAAATTCTTTTTTATATTTATTATAATATGTGTATGTGGTGATACCGAGACTTTCGCAGGCTTCACGGATACTCGTTCCGGCTAAAGTTCTCCGATGCGCTTCCCGGGCGCGGCGCAACTCTTCTTTTTCCGGCGAGGTTTTTTCGCGAATCGCCACCAGCGTAATGTCGTCGGATTGCGGAAAGCCCTCGGTGAACGAAAGGATCTCTTCTTTAATCTGCTCAACAAAAGGTTTTACCCGCAGTTGGCCGGAGTCGCGGAAGATTTTTAACAAACGTTCTTCGCCAAACAGCTCCCGTTTGTTGTTCATCGCCTCGGTGATGCCGTCCGTGTACATGAACAAAATGTCATCTTCGGCAAGCTGAATGGTGTCGCTTTCGATCGACTTGCGGAACAAATCTTTTTCGTGCAATTGAATACCGATCGGAAAGCCGCGCGGATTGAGATAATATGTCCGCTTCGTCGTCGACCGGTACAGAATCATCGGATTGTGTCCGGCGCTGGCGTAATTCAAGCGGCGGCGCTTGCCGTCGATGATGATATAAAACACGGTGACGAACATGCCTTTTTTCATGTCGCCAATAACGAAATCATTCACGCGCGACAACACTTCGGCGGCGTCTTTGATGCCGCGCGCTTCGGTGCGCAGCGCCGTGCGAATCATCGTCATCACCAGACTGCCCGGCACCCCTTTGCCCGAAACATCGGCGACCACAATGCCGAGGGTGTCTTTATCCACTTCGACGAAATCATAGTAATCACCGCCGACTTCGCGCGCCGCTTCGTAATAACTGGCAAGCTCATAGCCCTCCAAATCCGGGAACTCGCTGGGCAGCAGCATCTGCTGAATTTCTTGCGCCACCTGCATTTCTTTTTGCAGGCGTTCTTGATCCGCAAGATTCTTTTGCGAATCGCGAAAGCGGTTGGTGATCTCGGAAAACGCCTGCGCAATTTCGCCGATTTCCGTTGAAGTGTCGATGTCCATATCGTCTTCGACATCGCCGTGATCGGCGCGGCGCACCCACTCCGCTAATTTGCGGAACGGATTCATCAAGATGTAGATGAGGAAGAACGTACCGATTGAACTCAACAGCAGCAAAAAACCTGCATCCCGCGCATACATCCAGCGCTTCTTGGCAATGCGCTGATCCAACAACTCTTTGAGCGCGCGAATGTGCAAACTGCCGGCGCCGAGCGGTAAAATCTGGTCGTAAACTTCTTTAATCGCCAGATTGCCGTTCGCGTCCGTCACCGGTAGTTTGTAAGAAAAAATTTGTGGAAACACTTCCACCCGCTGCGCCGGCAACTCGAACGTTTTAATGAGCTGATTAACGTCTGCGTGTCCAACGATCGCTTCGCTGTTATCGACGATCACGATTTCATGCACGATGCGGCGGACTTCGTCGCTTTTATAAATTTCGATGACGGCTTTCCGGCCCTTGGCGCCGCTGAGATCGGTAAAAATTTCCGGAGCATTTTTCAACCCTCCGGTGATCGGCTCGCTAATGCCGCGAAAATCCGAAAAAAACTGCGCCGTCTCCTGTTCCTCGGCCTGCCAATAAAAATAAGCATAGCCGAGGCCGATCATTCCTGCCAGCGCCAGCGTTGTCCACGTCCAATATTTCGCCTTGAGAGAAAGCGGGATCGACTTAAAAGCGTTCGCCATTTTGGGAATCTGCGCGCGCAACTTAGTCAACTGCGCCGGGCCATCGCGATTCTTGGTGAGCCGCAGCTCATTACCCTCTTCAGTTTTGCGATAGTCGATTTCATCCATCAAACGGCGCATGATAAAAATACCGAGGCCGCCTTTTTTGCCGATATCGACGTAGCGCTGCAGGTCCGGATCTTTGACGTGCTTGGGATCGAAATATTTCCCCTGATCGATGAGGCAAATCGTCAGGCTGTTAGCCTTGACGATGGCACGGATGGTGATGAAACCGTCGCCGCCAACGTCGCGATAGGCATGCCGCATGACGTTAGTGCCGGCTTCATCAATTGCCAGCTTAAAGGCATTGATGACGCGGTCGGAGAAACCGTGCTTCTTCCCGATGCGCGTAACGAAATCGCGCAAATCGGCAAGATAATCGGTGTGAGCAGGAACTTTGAGCTGCTCTTTGGTCACACTTTTAAACAACAGCTTCTCCTAAGGGATTAAACGGCAGATCAAAAAAACAGATGGTCACAGCCATGTTTTTAACTTCGGTATTTTTTTTGAAAAGTGCAAGAATTTATTTTTTATACCATTACCGCCGCATCATCCGGAAAGCACAACTGGGCTGCCGGAGTTATTCGGTTTGATTAAATCTCCCGCACTCACTTGTCCAGTTTCTTCGGCAAGATTGGCATGATATAAAAAGTCATTGCGGGTGTTCTTGATCGAAGCGATCTCCCAACTTCGAGGGTTTGCTTCGCAAAAACACGCGCAATGACATGACAACCGATAGCGCGCCGGAAAATTTATTCCGGTTTTTTCTTCAACCCGTCGCGGGCCTGATCGATGGCGCTCAGAATGCGTTGGTTGTAGCGATCGCGCGGCTTGATTTCTTCAAGAATTTTCAACGCCGCGGCGTAATCTTCATTGTTCAACAACCCGATGGCTTCGAGATAACGCGGACGAATGGCGTCGGGAATTGGTGCGACCCGCGCATTGCAGCGTTCATCCGCATCAGCAAGCGATTGCCGGAGTTTTGTATTACCGGCGTCCTTTTGCAACGCCTGCGTGAAAAAGCCTTTCGCCGCGCAATAATTCTTGTTTAAATACGCCTCATATCCCTGCTGATAAAGCTGCGTGACATCCAACTGCTTTTGTAACTGCACGACTTTATCCTGATACGTCTTCAATTCCGCCGGCGTAATATCGGGTTGATTCATCAACTGATTATAAACGTTGACTGCTTCCAAAGGTTTGCCATCATTAACCAGACTTTGCGCTCGACGAGCCAGATCGCTACGGCTGCGAGAAATTTGGCTTTCAGTTTTAGCAACTAAATCTTTCAGCTCGATGTTATTAGGATCACGCTCCAGGCCGCGTTTCCATTCGGTGATCGCTTCGTTGTACTTGTTGGCCTGCAAATATTGCAAACCCTTCTGGCGCTGGGTTTCGATAAAAGTGCGATCGGCAGCGGCCAGCGTTTTCTCCCGCTCGCTCGCGGCCACCTGCGCTTCTTTGTTGCGCGTTTCTTCATCCATCTTGGTTTTAGTGCGCTCCACCCACACGTCAACGTCTTCTTTATCCGTGCCGAGAATGCTGCTGGAGCCGACCGCGGCAATGTCGCGGGCTTGCGTAAAATTGATGAAGGCGCTAAAATATTCGCCCTGCTGAAAATAATTTTTGCCGAGATTCATTTTCTCATCAAACTCGTCGCGGCGATTCTTGGCGAGTTTGTTGGTGGTCTCTTCTTCGATCTTCCGCAGCGCCCGGGCTTCGCGATCATTGCGCAATTGAACTTTGGTTTTGCCGAGGTGCGCGGTGATGCTGAGCCGGTGAATGCCGCCGAGGCCGGCATCATTGGATTCAAATTGGCCGAACGCGTAATCGATCTGAAACATATTCTGATACATCACGCCGCCGCCAAAAGTTGGCCCGCCGCCGCTATAACCGACGCGCAGCATCGCAAGATTTTGATAGGCATATTCGAAACCGGCATTGTACCGCATTTTTTCCGATTGTCCCTCCGGCTTTTCAATCGCTAAAAAAATATTGGCTTGATCCGGCCGGGAGCCGAAGAGCAGCGATTTGGCGGCGCCGGCGCGCAGAATCCGCGGCAGTTTTTCAAGATAAGAATCCAGTTTCAAGCCCGGTTGCACCGCATTGAGCCACGAGACGCCGAAACTCACGTTCTGCAAAACGCCGTCACCGAAATCGGGGCGATAGAGCAACCCGACATCGCCGCCAAACGAGCGCGCCGCTAATCCATTAAATTGTTCACGCCGGATTTTGCCGGTGACGCCGAGCGAAAGACCATAAGAAATTTGGCGCCCAAAAGAAAAGAAAAAACCGTCGTGTGCATCCGAGCTTTCGCCCAATTCATCGCCGACATTATCGCGTTCCGTGAAACCAACATCGGAATGTAACCACCCCAGCCCAATGGTGCCGAAGTCGAGAATGGGAATGGCCGCGCCAATGAAATGATACTTGGCATCTGAATTGGCTAACAACGGCGAATAATACATGACCACGTTGCGGCGTTCCAGATGATCGAGGCCGGCAGGATTCCAATAAATCGTGGAGGCATCCAGCGGCATGGCGACGACGGCGCTGCCCAGGCCTTGCGCGCGCGCGCCGACGCCGAAGCGAAATAGCTCGTGCGTTCCGCCCGTGCCGCGCGCCGTGTTGGTCTGCGCCCAACCTTTTGCCCCGCACAGCAACCCGGCAAGTAGAAACACCGCCGACCATCTTGAAATTCGTGATTGCATGTTTTTCACCGTTGATCTTTCATATTATAGAAGCAACCGCTGGCATTTGCCAAAACGATAGCGTATAAATCTTAAAAGCTTTCTGCATAACAATTGTGGCAAAATTATTTTATTGCACTTTTAAATCATCGGCTTCTTGCCACTTCATCTTGTAACTCACAAGCAAAAAATCTTACAAAATCTTCACGACTTGACAAACCACTAACTTCGGACATCGGCACCAACCAGCGTCGGGCTATTTTTTCAATACCGCAACTTTCGTGGTGGCGGTGTTACCGCTAATTTTAAGCATTGCAAGATACACGCCATTCAACACCCGGGCGCCGTTGCCGTTACGGCCATCCCAGAAAATACGTTTGGGGCTGGTCGACGGCCGGCCTTCCGGATCGGCCGAAGTGTAAGATTTCGCATACACCAGTTCGCCGAGCAATGTGTAAATGCGGAACTCGACTTCCGTGGCCTGGGTCAGCATATAATTGAAATATGTGCCGCCCTGCGGATGCGTATCCGAAACGGCATCCGGATCGAACGGATTGGGATAATTGTAAAACGACTTCTGAAAATCCGCTTCCGCAATCACGCGCTTGGATGAAACCACCTGGCTTGCCGTGATATCGTTGCCGCGTTCATCTTGAAAAATAATTTCCACGCCGTCGCCGGAATCCTGATCAATCGCGTCCACATCTGCGGCGCGTTTGAATACCAAGCGGAAGGCCGCACTGGAATTATCGGCGATATCGACGACGACATCGATGACTTGTGGCGAGGTGCCGCGCAGCGTGTCTGCCGGAGCAAACGGCACGCGCAGAGAATCCGCCGCCGGAATCGGCGTTAAACGCGCCAACACGCGCGCCGGATTATTGGTATCCACCACGCGCAACTCTTTGAGCACCTGACTCGCGTTCAACGCTTTGCTGTCGCGATCCAACACATGAAACTTCAATGCGCGCAGCAGGATGTTGCTTGAATTGATATTGCTTTCGTTGGTTAATTTTAACCGCATCATTAAAGATCCGGTTTCACCGCGCACCACCGGCCCTTGTGCTGCCGGCAACGTTTGCACGGTGAGACGCTTGCGCTCGGTTTGAATCGGAATCGTCACCTCGTTATCAAGAACCAGCGCGGCGCCATCCGTATTCACATCATTCGGATATGGGAGGAGGAGCCGCAAGTTAATCGTTTCCGAGCGGGTCGACGGCAAACTGCGCGCGCGGAACTGCCAGGTGACCACACCGCTTGCATCGGCGGTTTTGATCGAATCTTCAGTCGTCCGGTAATCCTGCGCCGGCGGCAGCGTTGGATCATCCGGCAAGCGCAAGCGAATGCGCGCGCCGCCAAGAATTCCAGCCTGCCCGAGATTCCCAACTCGTGCCGTAATCGTAACCAACGTATTCAAACCGACGGTGCCGCCCTGCGAGGCCGTCAGCGGTTCAGTAATCGAAGCGCGCAACTCTAATTGGGCGCGTTCGACGGTTTCAACGCGGATGCTGCCACGCTGCCGAAGAATCGGCTGTCCGCTGCGGTCATCGAAACCGGTAAGCTCAACACGAATGGTGTCGCGCCGGCCGTTGCTGGAAACACCCGGCGCTTGAATCACCCAATCAATATTTTGCCGATCATTGACGGTGTCAAAGCGGCGCAACGCATCGGCAATGGGCGGATAACCCAGCGGCAGCTTCAATTCCGCCGTTACGTTGCGCGCGCGCCGGCCGTCGATTTGCGCACGCACATTGAAAAGCTGGCCGGTGCTCACGGTGCTGTCCGTCGCGCCGAGCGGCGAAATAATTGTCCAGGAGACGACTTGCGTAAAACCCGGGTCATCCGTGCTTACCGGAAACCGCCGGAACCTTCGGCTGGCTGGAATGTCAAGCACGGCGTTCGTATTTTCATCAAACGGCCGCCGCGTTAACCGCACGGTCAGCGAGTCCGTTATACGCGTATTGGGCGCCGTGACTTGCCACTGGACCTGGCCGTTCGGATCAATGATCTTTTCCAACGCTTCCGTGGTGGTAAAACCATTGCGCAATTCGAGCGCTACTTTCGCCGTATCGATGACATCGGCGCGACCATTTTTTTGCAGCGCTGCCGTAATCGTAAATGTCTGGCCCAGCGCCAAATTGCCGTTGACCGCGCCCGGGGGGTTGGTAATTCTCGCATCCAGCGCTAAATCGGCTTTTTCCACGGTGATAACACTCAGGCTATCAAGGCGCTCAACAAGTTGCCCGCTGCGATCATAACCGCTCGCGCGTACCACGAGAAAGGTGGGAATCTCATTCGCGTCATTCGGCGCCTGCACTTGCCACGAAACAAAGTCACCAAATAGCGGATCGGGGCTAACCTGCCGATATGGCGAGGGCACGCGGAACTTCACCTCGGTGCGGGTGAGATCAAGACTATAAATCAAATCCGCCGTCACGGTAAAAGTCTGATCGGTCGACACCGTGCGATCAGCCGCGCCCGCGGGCGAACTCACGTAAACGCGATTAATTTTCAAATCCGTCGGTACCACCGAGACCCGAATCGTATGCGAGGCCTTGCTCACCGCGGCCGCCGCAGCGATATTCAAATCCTTTGCCGGTTGCGTAATGGCAACTTGCAAATCGGCATTGATCGCCGCCGTGTTGGGCGCGCGAACTTTCCATAATACCGTATCCGCCGGCACACGAACTTTGAACGTGCGCACGGCCGGATTACCTGGCTCAAAGGAAAATCCCGACGGCAAGCTCAAAGTCACTTCACCAAGATCATCAACCACGGATTGCCCTAAATTCGTGACATACGCCTTAAAATCAAAAACCTGATTGCTGCTTAAAATCAAAGTCGTCTCGCTAATCGTCGCGCTCACCGAGAGATTGGCCGGGCGCTGGACGAGCACTTGCGCCGTGGAATCACCAACTCCTTGCCGAATCACTGCGGGCTGGCCGCTGCGCGTGACTGCAGAGATGATACGCGCGGTGAACGTTTCGTTTTGCAGCGCCGCCGGATTAGCGGTGTCCGCGCGCACAGAGAAAATCGCAAAGCGTTCTTCGCGCGTTTTAATCGAATCAATTACTTGCACCGCGTCGGTAATCAGCGAACGCCCAAGATCACTGAAAAGCTGCACGCGCACATTTTCCACGCGCTCGAACGGGCTGATGTTTTGCACCTTCACTTCAACGTTGAAATTCTGATCCACGTTGGCAAAACCCAGTTCACCGATTTTGCGAATGCCTTCCGGCGAGGTGGTAACCAGTTGCACCGCGGCCGTGGTAGTGACTTCGATCTGTCCGGTTTCGCTGTCACTCAAGGCCGCATTGTTATTTTTATCGCGGCCGCCGATATTCACGAACAGCGTCGCCTGTCCACCGCGCTGCGAGCCGGTGATGAGAACGGCATAACGCACGGTGTCAATTTCACCGGCGGCCAGTTGGCGCGTACGATTGCGCCGCAACAGGGTGTCCGCTTGAATGGTATAATCGATTTGCGTCGCGCCGCCGATTTGCACAGTGATGTCCGTAGCGCTCGGCTTCGTCAAAACAATCGGCGCACCGCCATTATTGGTAACCACGGCGTCAATGAACCACGGTATCGCCTGCCCCGCTTCAACGCGGGCTTCCGACGGAATCACGCTGGTAATTAAAAATTCGGCCGGGCGCTGAATAAACACGAGGCCGGTGTCGTCCGGCGCGGGGCTCGGCGTAATCGTTGTGCCGGTGTTGCGCGCTTTGCCGGCGGTGATCGCCGCGCGGAAAATTTCGCCGTCCAAATCCTCGCTGCTCGCGGCGGTCATATCGAAACTCACCGTCCGCGTTTGGCCGCCAGGAATGGCGGTAATTGTGCGATTCACTGGCGGCGTGATGGTAGAAGCTTCAGTCGCACTGAAATTAACCCGCACGGTATCCGCGGCTTCCTCGCCAACATTTTCAATAACCACATCCGCGGCAAAAGGCTGCGCAATATTGACATTCGGCAAATTCGGCGCGCCCTTCAATACTACGGATCTAACCTGCAACTT
>CAYZFF010000107.1:3012-12398 GCA_964477305.1 uncultured Cytophagia bacterium | reverse complement strand
ACCGCTTTCCACATCATTCCCAGCAATTCGTCAATTCCTTCACCAGTGGCTGCGGAAATTCGGCAAGTTGGATAATCGAGGGTCTGCAAAAATTTCTTGCCGCGGTTCTTTTCCGTCACGAGATCCATTTTCGTTAAAACCACAATGCGCGGTTTTTGCGCCAATATGGGATTGTAACTCGTCATTTCACTGATGAGGGTCTCGTAATCCGCAGCCAAATTCTCTGCGGTGACCTCGATCATCACCACTAAAACGGATGTCCGCTCAATGTGGCGCAAAAATTCGATCCCGAGGCCGCGGCCTTCATGCGCGCCTTCGATGAGGCCGGGAATGTCCGCCACGACAAAAGAATTATTTTCTTTATATTGCACCACGCCAAGATTGGGCGTGAGCGTGGTAAACGGATAATCTGCAATTTTCGGTCGCGCCGAGGTAATGCGGGAGAGCAAAGTGGATTTGCCGGCGTTGGGCAAGCCCACCAGTCCAACATCGGCAAGCAATTTCAATTCGAGAATCAGCCAGCGGCTTTCACCCATTTCGCCGACTTCCCAATCGCGCGGGGCCTGATTGGTCGAGGTGGCAAACCGCGCGTTGCCGCGGCCGCCGCGGCCGCCGCGCGCAATCACGAAGCGTTCGTTCATGGTCACCAAATCGGCCAGCACCGCGCCGGTTTCAAAATCTTTTACCACGGTGCCGGGCGGCACGCCAAACACGATGTCTTTGCCGTCGTGACCGGTTTTGTTCGCGCCTTTGCCATGTTCGCCGCGCTCGGCGCGAAAATGCTTGTGCATGTGGAAATCCTGCAGCGTGCGCAGGCCGGCGCCAACCTCGATGATCACATCACCGCCGTCACCACCGTCGCCGCCATCCGGGCCGCCTTTGGGAACGAATTTTTCCCGGCGAAAACTCATGCAGCCGCTACCGCCGCGGCCGGCTTCGACAAAAATTTTTGCGTAATCAATAAACATGGTACCAATTTACAAATCCCACGCGTCAATTCCAAGGCCAACTTCATTCTTGCCGCCGGCCAAACGTTCGCGATACAACTGCCCGATTTCTGCGCCGAGGATGAACATGAGCGAAGAATAATAAATCCACAACACCACGGCCACAAGAAAAAGATACGCGCCATAGACGCGATCCAACGCGGCGGCATGCGCCAGATAATAGCCAAAGATTTGGCGGGCGATTTCCCAAAAAATCGTCGCCATCAACGCGCTGACGCCGGTGGGCATGATACCGAGATTCTCATTGGGAATAAAATTATACAAAATAAAAAACAGCAGGAAAATGATGATAAAAAAGAGCACGGGGGATAAACTCTGCAGCGAGCTGTTGAGTGAGAGCGTGGGCAACCAGGTAATTTTATGCATCATGGCTTTCATAAATTCCACCAACGGGAATAAAGTCGTCGAGGTTAACACAAAAAGCAATACGAGCAAGACCATGCCGAAATCGCGCAGTTTGCCAATCACGATATGCACATCGCGGCGCACCCGAAAAACTTTATTGAGGATCGTTCGCATGCTGCTAAACAAGCCGCTGGCCGCGAGCAAAAGGCCAAACACGCCGCCATAGCCGGCAACCTCGCGATAACGAATAATCTCGTCGACCCGCGCCAAGAAAAAATTTTTAAGGGAGGCCGTATATTGGGTGGCGGGAAACAGCATTTCGATCACTATTTCGATGCGATACTCAAAGGCGGAAGCAGCCAGAGCATTGCCGAGCACGGAAAGCAACACCAGCACCAGCGGCACAATACAAACTAAAAAGGAAAACGCCAGTCCGCCGGCGAGCAAAAAAACGTGATGTTCATCGAGGCGATCATACAGCCCGATCAGATAATGTCGAAAAAAATCGCGCATTTTTTTGACATAAAAATTATTTTGCCGGGTTTCCCGGCACGATCACTTCCGGCAAGGACGGCAAACTGATTCTTTGCCGGTCTAAATAACTGCGCAGATGCAAAAATAGCTTGGCGGTATCGTTCGTCGCCAATGTGAAGGTTGATTCTGCTGCGCTCAGCAAAAGGGGCGGCGGCAACTCGTGCACCGGCGTGGCCGCCAAACTGTAACGAGCAAAAAATAATTTATACCCGGCAAACAGCGGGCGCCGGCGTTCGCGGCCGGGTTGCCAATTAATGACAATTTTCCCGTCGTGGCGCACGGCCCGGACATTCTGCGGCGGCGGCAGATCAATAATGTCGAGAACGAAATATGAGGCCGCGCAACCTGTAAAAAAAATGCAACAACAAATTTTATAAACCCAGCGCATACTTCGCCGCTTCTGTGTAGACGGGAATTCGGAA
This sequence comes from uncultured Cytophagia bacterium, assembly GCA_964477305.1. Classification (GTDB taxonomy): domain Bacteria; phylum Zhuqueibacterota; class Zhuqueibacteria; order Zhuqueibacterales; family Zhuqueibacteraceae; genus Zhuqueibacter. The sequence goes on along the minus strand of CAYZFF010000107.1, from coordinate 10,090 downwards.
TTTCTAAAAATTTATGACAGCGCGAATTTGCGGGCATGACACGACCAAGCCGCCCGAAAGCATGAAATCACCAATCCCATTTCCAGATCAAATCAAAACCGGTTTTACGGTTTTCCTCGCCGCCGTGTGCGGCCTGGAGAAAAAGAAACCTCAACAGTTCCCATTCCAGCGAAACGACGCGGCCTTCCGGCTCCTGACCGAAGCTGAGAAAAACGTTGTCAGTTAAATATTTTCCCACTAACACCGAACTTTTGGTAATGTCTTCGCCGCTTTGAAATTCGATCAAATCAAGATTTAAGCTGCGCCCAAGCTCGCGCGTCAGCTCTTGCGAAACCAGCCCGGAAACCAGGCCCGTCGCCGCCGACACGCCCGCCTCATTCATGAGATTGTCGCGTTGGCCTGGCAATAATTGATTAAAATCGACCCCAAACAATAAATTCGCTAACGCATCTTTTCCTTCCAAAGATTCCTTGGTATCAAGCGCCAGATTATCGCGTTGAAATTCAATTTTCGGATTGTTGAGGTCGCCGCTGATTTTGACTTCCAGGGTTTTCTTTTCGCGTTCACTGCCCAGCGAGCGGAAAACGTGTTTGGCCGTCAGTTCAAGTTGCGGCGTCTCCAGATCGCCTTCAAAAGTAATCAGCCCCGTCTCAATATCAAATTTTTTGCCGCTATAAAGCTCATAGTTGCCGCGCAAAATATTGAGCGTGCCAAACAGCGAAAATTTGGTCAAGCCTTCTTGAATAAAATCCAGCGTGCCGCTGATTTCCGCGTTCAACTCTGGCCCGCGCAGCCAAGTGTTCCGCGGAATATTGATTTTAACTTCACCGCGTAGCTTTTGCAACCACCGCCGCAGCGGCGTATCGGTTTGCAGCGCCACTTCGCGGTTGGTGGTATCGGCAACCGCGCCGGTTTCGCTTAACTGAATAATGCTGCGTTGCTGCAGCGCTGGCAGAAAAAATCGCGACCGCTCAACCGTGATATCACCACGATAGCGCGGACCTTCAGTGTCGCCGTCCCCGGTAATATTCGCATCCAAGCGCAATTCCATGTTGCGATTGCGCACCATCAGTAAATCACTCGCTTTCAAACTGGCGTTCGCTTCAGTAATCGCGGTTAGGGTCCGGTTGACTTTACCGGAAATGCCAAGCGTACCCTTATCACTGCGCAGGCTAAAATCAATCAACCGCACGGTGGAACTATCAATGCTCACGGCGACTTGCACGTCATTATAATTGGCGCCATATTCCGGCACGATAAAAGCGCCGTCGAGGATGCGAAACACGCCGTTGGGCCGAGGCACCGCCAAAGTATTTTCCAATTTGATGTCAAAAACAATTTTGCCTTGTACTTGCCGAACCCGGCTGGTCAAAGTTTGCAAAAAAGCCAGATCAATATCCTGGGTGCTGGCTTGAATCCGCATCGGCCGGTCGCGATACAAAATTTCGCCGGTATGATTCAAAGACAGATTCATCGGCAAGTAACCGTCGCCGCGAAGAAAGCGCTCCGGGGTTTGATTTAGTTTAAAATTCCACGACAACTTTTCGTCATTGTAAGCAAAATCCACCGCCCATTTCTCAAAGGCAAAATCGGCCACACGGCCGTTATCCCAGAGCAGAATGCCGCGCAAAATCGGTGCGTCGGCAGTGCCGGTCAAATGCCCCTCGCTGCTCAAATTGCCACTCACATTATTAGGAGTCGCTTCGTTACCGTTACGAAGGATCGCCGCCAACGCCGCAACGTCGACGCCCTCCAACTTGAATTGCAAATTTTCCGCCCCAACGTAACTCAGACGACCATCGATAGAAAAACGCTGGTTGCCGGAAGTGAGCACACAGTCATGCAAATCATAATCATCATCGCCGACCTCGATCCACATCGGATGGTTTTGCGGGGTGCGCCAAATCTGCCCGAGAATATTGAGTGTGCAACGCGTCAAATCGAAACGGCCGATCTCGCCGTAGGTGTACGCGCCTTCCAATTCTCCCGTATTTTTTTCGCCCTGCCAAAAATTGGCGAGGAGTTGCGCGCGAATGAAATCATAATAAACGGTCGCTTTCATGGAATCAACCGGAACAACTCCCATCATCATCTTATTGCCGCGCGCCACAATAAAACCGCTGCCCTCAGCGCCCACCCGCCGAAACGTCAGCGTGCCCGCTAACCGCTCCATGAACGTGCGGTTGTATTTGACTTTCCGCAAATCGAATTGACTAAACACCGCCAACGAATCCATGGGGCCGCTGGCGCTGCCGGTAAAAACGCCGCCGGCGCGCAGTGTGTCGGCGTCCACAGCGCGTTTGATCCATGCGACATCGCCCAACTCAGCGCGAAAACGGAAATTATTGGCGTAGCGCAAGCTAAAATTTCCACCGACAAAAACGCTGCCCATTGAACTCGCCACGTGCAATGTATCAAGCTGCAAATCCGGGCCAAGCGTCTTGAATCGACAGAAGGCGTTTTCCAACGCAATGTCGCGCACTCGCGAGGGGCCGATTTGGAGTTGGCCTTTGAGATTACGGCGGAGGTTATCAAAATGCTGACCGGCGCCTACCAGGCGGAACGAGAGATCAGAATCCAACGTATCATTTTGCAGAAACTTCGCCAAATTTAAATGGCGCACGTCGGTATTGAATTCAAAGTTTTGCGCGCGCAGCGGATCATTTAATTTACCCGAAAATTCCAATTCGCCGGCAGGTGCGCTGAGCGACAGCCGGGTATCAATCTGTTGGTTCGCGGCCACTGCCGTGAGCGCTACCGCCGAGATTTCGCGTCCCAACACAAGCGAAGGTTCAAGCTGCACGGCTAAGTTGGCATTGAGATCTTCCATGGTTATTCCCGTGCCGGTGAGCTTGAGATTTAAATTGAGCTTGGTCGGCCCCGGTTCTTCACGCCAATACGGTGCGAGATTCAGTTCGCGCAAAGTGAGATCGAAGTCGTAACGGGGCGCCGCGTCGCCAAACGCCATCCAGAAATTGCCATTAACGCGGCCATCGGCATGTTGCAAATCAACAGTGGTGCGCAAACTTTCCGCATCGCCAATAACATGCAATGAACCTTGCACCGGGCCGGAGACCGGAATTTTTTTGAAAAACGCGCGCAGATCGCTAAAATGCAACGGCGCGACATTGAGAGTCGCGTCGTAACTTGGCTGCGCGAAATGGCGCAACAGAATTTTTCCGGCGAGGCGCGAATATTGACTGCGCAATAGAAGATTGTTAATTTGCAATGAGTCGCCGCTCCAGGCAATCTGGGCCGTTAGGCTATCAAGTTCAACCGGCGGCGTCAAGGCCGTCAGTTGCAAATTGCGCAACATAATCATTAAATGCGACTCGGCAAAATCAAGCCGCAGATTCGTCGAGAGGCTATCGATACGGCGCGGCAAAAATTTTTGCGCAGTATCCAACGGAGCCAGCGCCAATGCGCCATGATTAATCTGCACGTTTTGCAATGCGAGGCGCCACGCCCTCGTCGAACTTTGCGCCGCGGTCGAATCAACCAAATGCGCCACATTCCATGAGCTATCGGGGCGTTGTTTAACCGAGACTGTCGGCCTTTGAAAAACCAAATTGGTGATCAGGATATTGCGGTTCAATAATTCCAACGGGCTTAAGCCGACTTCGATTTTTGGAACAAACAGCAGGGTGTCATTTTCCAGCGCGATACACAGATCATGAAAAATGAAATCTGATACCAGATTGCCCTCGATGCGGCCAAGTCCGAGTTGGCCGTTAATCAACTCGGCGCTCTGTTGCACAATTTTGTCGCGCAACCAGGATTTGAAACGGCGGGTTTGCGTGGCGCCAGCAACGACAATGAGCAAAAGAATAAAGCCCACAAACGCCAACAGGCAAACTTTTAACAGGCGCTTGAACATATTATTTCACAAAAAAAAGTAACATGAATTTACCAGTTTCAAAACTGGTTGTTCCATCAAATCAAAAAGCCTGGCCGACGCTGAGATAATATCCCCAGCGACTCTCTTCAATAGCGGCCTTGAGGTAATTTTTGCGCGCGATATCGAAACGAATAGGCCCGATCGGGGTTTCGTAACGCAAGCCCGCGCCGACCGCCGAACGGATTTTTTCAATTTTATACGTCAGCGCAGTCGACCAAACATTGCCAAAGTCCAGAAACAGCGCGGCGCCCAAAGAGCGAATTAAACTCGAGCTTGCCGAGGGGAAAACTTTAAAACGCGCTTCAACACTGCCTTCGAGCAGACTCTGGCCGCCGATGGGCGTTTCTCCGAGGTGAGGGCCAAGCTCGGAGCGTTGCCAGCCGCGAACGGAAGAACTGCCGCCGGAATAAAATCGTTCTTCGAGCGGGGCGATATTGAACGGATCATCCAACACTTCGAGCGAACCGAGTTTCAGGCGATACGCCAAAACCGTCTGGGGCGCAAGCTCGCGATACCGCCGCGCTTCAACAACCGTTTTGATATAATGAAAAGCGGTGCCAAAATAATAAAACTCACTGAGCTTGCCGCTGTAATTGAGCTGCGCCGCATAGTAATGGCCGTGCGTCGGGGCAAACAACGGATGGCTATTGTTATAAAGAAATCCCAGCCCCCAGCTTGCCTTGCGGTACGAACTCGGGAGGCGCATTTTTAAACTGTCGGATTGCGCCGGCCCCGGTTCCACCCGGGCGTCTTCCAGGCGATAATTGATAAACGCGTTGGTATAAAGATCGAATTGCCGTTGCACGGTTAATTCGCCGCCGTAACTGCGCAGGCTATAAATTTTTGCCCGCGACTGAAGAACTTTTTTGACTTCGCGCAAATAAAACGGATTGACAATCAAAGCCGTGCGGGTTTCAAGAAAATGCGGCTGAAAAATACGCGTCTGCAAACGCCACGGCTCGAGATCAGAATATTTTACTTCGACTTCGAGGCGGCGTGCACCGCCCAGGAAATTCCGGCGGCGAAAATTGACGGATCCGCGAAAGAGATCTTCCGTGCCGTAGCCAATGCCAAATTTCAACGTTCGCGCCGAGGCCTCGCGCACGCGCACATCAATCGGAATCATGCGACTATTCGAATCTGCCGCCAGGGCGCGAATATTGACGGACTGAAAAAGCTCAAGACGATAAACGCGCTGCTGCCCTTCGATGAGTTTGCTTTGATCAAAAACTTGTCCCGGCGAAAACGGCAATTGTTCTTCCACGACGCGTTGTGAAATGCGCTCGGTCCCACTCACCTGGACATTGCCAAAAACATAAGCCGGACCCGGGTTAATGCGAAAGCGGATCAGCGCAGTTTCACTGGTGTCATTGCGTTGAATGCGCGTTTCCACATTCACCAGCGGGAAACCGTGATTGGCCAGATCCGTTGCCAACGCCAATTGGGTGTCGCGCAATTTTGCCGCGCGGAGACGGTCTCCCGGCTTAAGGGACGATTTTACAATCTTAAAGAGTTCATCAACGCGCGGCAAATCCGTGCCGGCCAATTGAAAATCCTGAATGCGCGTAGGTTGGTTTTCGGCAACCGTCACCCGCAGGTGTACTTGCTGCTTTTTGTCATTCACGGTGAGGTCGCGTGCGGCAATCTGCGCATGAAAAAAACCTTCGCGCTGGTAAAATTCGATGATCCGACGGAGATCACGCTCAAACTCTTCCATGTTGAACAACGGATCGTCTCGCCACCATAAGAAACGATTGGACCAAGGCCCGCCATGAGTTGCTAAACCTTCGCGTAATGCCTCTTTGGAAACGCTGCGCACCCCGTCGATTTTGAAGGTTTTGATTTCGTAATTGTCTTGAGCACGCCCGTCATCAGGCCACAAAAGTAAAGCGCCAGCGAGTAAAGCGATAAATCGCGTTGGAAATTTAAACTTTATTTTCTGCAATAACATTAAAGGCAATCTCAAAATTCGACACCAGAATTATTTTAGCCCAAACCCAATCATCCGCAACCATTTTTAAACTTAAAACTTCACCCCGAAATAATAGCGCAAGTTCCGCCGCGGCTCCAACGCCTTATAGGTGTAGAAAAAAAATTCGCAGGCCCGGCGTTGGCGATAGGCCAGAATGCTGTTGAATCCGGCCCCGAGCGAGACATGATAACTCGACAAATCACGCACTTGATCGTTCAGCCCAATTTGGCCGATTTCCGTATGCAAAATTAAATTAGTTTCCAGCAAGCTGAAGCCGCCAGCCAACTCCACAGCTTTTTCCTTGTTCAAATGCAACCGCGTGGACTCCGACAAGTAAAAAAGATTGACGCCGGAAAATTCATTGGTGTCATAAGCCGAGAGTCGATTGCGCCCGCCGAGAAATGACAGCGGCACGCCTTCGCCCTCGTCGAGCATGGAAATCAGCCTTGCCTCGCCAATAATCGCCAGCCAACTGGTTTCCGCCATGCCGCGAGTTGAAAGCTGCAATTGCCAAAACTGGGCGTGATTGCTGCCATAAGGAAAAGCGCGGACCACCGCCAGATCAAGCGTGCCGGAATTATAAAAGCCCAGAAAGCGTGCCGAGTCGGCTTGCACGCCAATGGCCTGGCTGATAGAATGGACTTGCTGTGAACTCAATTTTTGTTGATTGACCGTAGAAGGAAACGAATAACGTTGATAGTTAAAACCCGTCAGCGCATTGATCGGCGAGAAGAGAAAAAGGCGCGCACCCAATTGCACGCCCTGTTCACGCCGCCAAACCCGGTCATTGCGGTTCGCTTCAAAAACGGGAACGAAGAGCAAGCGATCATACACAGCGGTTTGCGGCACCACTCGAAACCGGGTATACGTATTTTGCAGCGAGAATCCCATCTCCCCGCGCACAAAATTATAGCGGGCGCGAGCCAGCGTGGAGAAGTAACCGATTTTTTTATCGAGGGTGGCGTCAAATTCGCCTTCTGGCAACAGAAAGGAAACTTCCGATTCATACTTCGAGAGCAAGCGCCGAACTTTGACATCGACCGGCGCTCCGGAATCATCCGGCGCGGGGGTGGCGGGGATTTTGTTTTCCGGCGCCTCCTGCGCGATCAATCTCGGCATCGTGCCAATATCGCTAACCAGCAGAAAGCAAAAAAAAATTATGCGCGCAGTCACAGATTGTGCAGACATTCAATCTTGGACAACATTGA
>CAYZFF010000107.1:0-2912 GCA_964477305.1 uncultured Cytophagia bacterium | reverse complement strand
GCCGTATCGATAAGCCCGCCGCGCGAAGTATTAATGAGAATCGCACCGCGTTTCATCAGCCGCAGCGTGTTGTCATTAATCAAATGATGCGTCTGCACGTTGTACGGCGCGTGCAACGAAATCACCTCCGACGCCGCCAGCAGCTTTTCCAGAGTCACATATTTAAAATCAAGCACCTCGGCAAGAAAGCGATCTTGCCGCACGTCGAAGGCCAGCACATTCATGCCAAAACCTTTTGCCATGCGAATCACGTGCAAGCCGATATGCCCGGCGCCGATGATCCCGAGCGTTTTCCCCTTCAAATCAAATCCCATCAAGCCGTCCCAAGAAAAATTGCCGTGCGAGGTGCGCATGTAAGCGCGATGAATATTACGCGACAGCGCGAGAATCAAACCGAAAGTATGTTCGGCGACGGTGTTTTCGCCGTAAAATGGAACGTTGGTCACAGTGATATTACGCTCGCGGCACGCTTTCAAATCAATATGATCGAAGCCCGTCGAGCGCGTGGCGATCAATTTTAATTGCGGCATTTGCGCCAATTCCGCCGCACCGAGGCGAGAATAAATGAAAATCGAAATCGCCTCCGCCTTCGCCGCGAGATGAATATTTTCCCACCGTAACGGTTCGGCATGAAAAAGCAATTCATGCGCCGTGAGCGCGGACTGCCGCAAATACGCTTCTTCATGGGGTGGAATTTCAAAGATGGCGAGGCGTAAACGAGTCGAAGCGCTATTCATAAATAAAATTTACCTAAAGCCGCCCCTGCAAAATTTCCGGTAACTTCTCCACGAACTGCGAGCGCGGCATAACCGTGCAGCCGGTTTCACGCGCCGCAGTCATCGTTGTCACGTCAACATGCGAAACAAAACCAAGCAGCCGATGGCCGACTTGGGCCAGCCCCGGCATAAATTCCAATGCCCGTAACGAACGATCATTCAAATCCACAATAATCTGTGCGGGCTTCGCAGCAGCGGTCAGCAGGCTTTGCAATTCATCGAAACTGCGTACGAATTGCAGCGCCGCGCTGGCCGCTTCCGCCACGGCGCGAATTTTACTGCGAAAGAAAAGATCGTTGACTAAAACATAAACCGTCACGATTGCGCCCTCATTCGGTTTTCAATCCAACTTCTTTAATCGTGTCGACAATTTGCTCATGCAACCGACCGTGGGTCGCTAATAAACCCTGCCGATGGCCGACATCAACGGCGGTGTAATTCAACGCCGCACCGTTTAAATCCGTCATCACGCCGCCAGCCGCCATGAGAATCGCGGCGGGCGCGGCACTATCCCACAAACTCACTTTGCTGCTCGGATGAATATACAACTCGCAGGCGCCGGTCGCGATCACGCCACATTTCAGCCCGACCGAGCCGGAGCGCAAAATTTCATGAATGCCCAAGCGTTTCCGAATTTGATCGACGCGTTCATCAAAATGCGAACGGCTCGCAATCATGCGCATCTGCGCTGCATTTTCAATCGCCGACACGCGAATCGGCCGCTCGCTGCCGCCGAGCGCCAACCACGCACCCAACCCAACCGCACCGGTATAAAGCGCGCCGGGCTTGATTCCGCTTGGAGGCGCCGGCTGTAATACGACGCCAAGCACCGGCTTATTATTTTCGATGAGACCGATCATCACGGAAAATTCGCCGTTGCGTTTAATAAATTCTTTCGTGCCATCAAGCGGGTCCACAACCCAGACAACGTCACGGCCGAGGCGGCTCATGTCATCATCGGTTTCTTCCGCCAGCACCGCTTCGCCCGGAAAATGCCGGTGCAATTGTTCGAGAATCAACGCGTTTGCCGCGTGATCCGCGGCCGTGACCGGATTGCCCGGCGCTTTCCACGAAACTTCAACCTGTTCGCCGTAAAACTGCATAACGGCGTCGCCGGCTGCCCATGCGATGTCGCGCACGATTTGCAACCGGCGATCAAGCTCGGATGACTGCATTTAACTACTCCCGATGTTAGTTCATGATGTAGAGACCATGGGAAATAAAAAAACTCAACGCGAAATTAACGTTCGCCAAAACGTGGCGATGCCGCGCACCACGCCGCCGATCAACGAGGTGAGATCGAGCAGCGGGCGATGCAAACGTTCCACCAGCATTCGTTCAAAATCATGCACATCACGCGCGGTGGCGCGCACGGCTTCCATCGCATCGCCAAGCTTGGGGGCCTGGCGCTCGACATTGTGCACGATGCTACGGACATCACCGGTAATTCTGGTGAGGTCATGAATCAACGGCGGCATATTCATGCGCACCGTTTCAACCAGCTTTTCGGCCTCCATGGCCAGTTTACGCAGGCGCAGCAACACGGCCACCGCCGCCAACATGATCATAACCATGCAAAAAGCGATGACCACCAGGCTCCACGCCATCATCATTTCCATGCGTTTTTTACCTCGCAAGGTAAAGAGGCGGCGAGCCGCCTCTAACTTTGATTCAATGTCGCATTCGATTATTTAAGGCCGCGAATTATGCCTGGCTTTTATTGCTCTCCATTTCGTCACGATAAGCTTTGGTGCCGGCTTCAAACGCCGATTTAATCCGGCCTTTTTCCCGCTCAACGGTTTTAACACCCTGATCCACGAGATCACGCGCTTTGCTGCGGCCTTCACTCATCAGTTGTTCGGCTTTGGCGCGCGCTTCCGTGATTTTGGCTTCCGCCTGCGTCCGCAACGCCTCGGCTTGCCGTTTGCCTTGCTCAATCACTTCCGTGGCTTCCGCTTTCCACTCGCCGACTTTTTCTTCCGTTTCATCATACAACTCGCGGGACTTGCGGCGAATATCGGCGCGCAATTCGTTGCCGGCTTTCGGCGCAAAGAGCAACGCGAATGCCGCGCCGATCGCGCCGCCGATGAACACGCCTTTTAAAAATTCCGCACCTCGATTTTCCTGGGGCATAAC
>CAYZFF010000106.1:5107-12409 GCA_964477305.1 uncultured Cytophagia bacterium | reverse complement strand
ATTCTGGCGTGGGACCAAAAATATATTCATGATTTTTGGCGGCCGGTGGTGGCCATTCGCGAGCATGACAAGTCCATGGGGCCGGCGGCAACGCTGGGTAGCAACGATATTTTAAACGACTGCGATCCATTGTGGTTGCCTTTGGGATCGCCCAAGAGCAATGCGCTCGCCAAAAATTTCACCCCGCCTTTTCCCGCGTATCCTTCCGGTCATGCCACTTTTGGCGCCGCGGCGTTTCACACCACGCGCTTGTTTTATGGCGTGTCGAATTACGGGCCGGACAATCTTTTTGCCGACCTCACGTTTGTGTCCGATGAATGGAACGGCCTCAACAAGGACAACGCTGGCGCCGTGCGACCGCGGCACGTTCGCAGTTTCCCCGGGGGCTTGTGGCAAATGATTGAAGAGAATTGCCGCAGCCGCGTCTATCTCGGCGTGCATTGGCTTTTTGATTCCTTTGTCATTGATGACAATGACCGCCCCAATCTCTCGCGGAATATTGGTGGTATGCCCCTCGGCCTCAAAATCGCCGAGGATATTTTTAATGGTGGAAGGCCGAAGGGGCTGAAGAAGTCGAATGTCGGGCCGCGAATGTAGTCGTTTATAATTAAAAATCCCACTGCTGTATTTTATCAGCAGTGGGATTTTTGTTTTACGGATGAATTTTAGATAATTCCTAACGATGTCGTTCCGTCCAGGTGGTGAAGTAATGTTGGCGTTGCGAAAATTCTTACTTGCCCTTCCGAATGTAAATATCGCCGTTGTACGTCGAGAACTGCATTTCCGGCCCGCCGCCGTTGATGAGGCCGTAGATCGCTTTTTCCACTTTTAGTTTATATTTGCCGCCGTCTTTGCGGCCATCTTCTTCCACGCGATTGGCGCTGGCTTCCAGTTTAATTTCAAAGTCGCTGTACACGTCACCCTGGGTGGTTTTCATTTTGGTCTTCGCGCGCATCTCCGGCGGAAACGTCACATCCACATCGCCGTTCCACGAGACAAAGGACATCGCTTTATCCGGCTCAATTTTAACAAAACTCACCGTGATGTCATCATTGTGGGCATACGCCACCACGGAACCGGAAACATTCGTCAGCGCAATCGCGCCGTTTTGGTTGTTCACTTCGATCTCGCCGGTGACGCCGTCAACTTTGATGTCGCCGTCATTTAGACAACTCAGCTTCAGTGCAATTTTTTTCGGCACTTGAATCATCAAGTCGATGGTGCGATTCATCGTCTCGGCGCCAACGCGCATCACATTGTCCTCCTCTTCTACCGTGAGGCCGGTGGAAGCAATTTCCAAACGGCGCATGCCCATCTTCTTTTTGTCCGAGCGCTCCTGGCGCGATTCCCGCTCCGGGCGAATGCGCGCTTCGATCAACACCTCTTTGCCCTCATAAGCTTTGATCGTCATACCGCCGTTCATCAAGCTCGCTTTCAACGTACCCGGTCGCGAAGGATCGCTAAAGGCCACCGTCAACCGATCCGCCGGCGGCTCTTGGCTGAAGATTGATCCCGCTAATCCAACCAGCGCCAGCCAACTGAATAAAAAAGTCTTTTTCATTTTCAATACCTCAAGTTTCACGTTTTAAATTTTACGAATTAGGTTTTACTTTTCCCGCTTGATGATCCGAATGTCGCCGTTGAACGCATCAAAATCCAATTCCGGGCCGCCCGCCGCGACGCGGACTTTGAAAGTTTTGTCGTACTTGTAAACATTTTTTCCTTTATGGCGCTCGCGGCTCGGCGCGCCACTGCCCAACGTGGTCACCGGAAAATCCGTGAACACCTCGCCGTTAAAAGTTTTGAAGCGCAAATCCGCCGACAACTCGGGACGAAACGAAATCTCCACATCGCCGTTGAGCGAACCGAAATACGACCCGGCGGTGGGATTTTTTTTGAACAAAACTTTGACGTCGGAATTAAGCGCATAAACCCGTCCGGCGCCGGAAATTTCATTCATCACAATGCCGCCGTTGATGTTCTCCACTTCATATTCGCCCGCCACCCCGGTCACGGTAATTTCGCCGTCGTTGACGGTCTTGAGAAAAAAATCCGTGTCGCGCGGCACCTTCAGTTCAAAATCAAAATTCACTTCATAGCCGGAATGGCGCCCGCCGCGGTAATTCACCGAACCGTCTTTGCTGCGAAACGGCCCATCGACATAAAGGCGAATCGAGTTGTCCCGGGTGCTGATATCGAGTGTCACATCTTCCCGCGCTTCCTGTGCTTTCTCCTCCGTGCGCGCGTAAATGATTTTATGCGCGACCAACTCGATCTCGCGACCGTCATAGCCGACGAGGGAAATCGAGCCGTTGACATTATTCACTTCCACCGCTTTCGCCGCGGCGGGATTGGGGAATTTGAGCGTTTGGCGAATCTCTTCTTTTTTCTCAACCTTCCAGTTTTGCGCCTGCGCGGTGAATGCGAGCAAGCAAGAAAGTATTAGTAAATTTGCATGTTTCATATTTCTCTCCGAAATACCAGACGAGTCCCGATTTTCCTTATTTGATTTTTAATGAACGTCGAGAGTTACAGTAACTGTTGGATGCCCCACTCAGCGCGCTGTTTGACATCCGCATTGACTTTCTCGTTGCCGATGAGTTGCTTGAGCGCCGCGGTAGCCTGCTTCTCGCGCATTTCCACGATTAAGTCGATCAGCGCAATTTGCACCAACGGTGAAGTTTGCCGCGATAGTGATTGCATGAGACCTTGCCGAACCAACGGTTGATTGACGAATAGATATAACGCGTCCACGGCAGCGAGACGAACGTTGATGTTCGGGTCGTAATCCAAACGATGCAGCAACGCGGACAAAAGCTCGTTATCCGGATTGGTCATGTTTTGCACCCAACTCACGCCCTGCAAGCGCTCGCTCGACGATTCCTGGCGCAAAAGCGTCAGTGTCATCAACTCGCGCATGCTGTGCAACTCGCTACGCAGCGTCACCAACTCGCCATTTTCACGCGGCGTGGCATTGAAACGCTGGCCGATAAATAAACCGACAAGCAGAAACATGGCAGCAAACGCAAATTGAAACGCCGGCTGTTTGGGCCACCAGCGCTCAAGCCAGCCATTCACCACATCGCGCAGCCGTGGCGTCGCGTGGGTTTGGCGCATGCCCTGCTGGTAAGCCTCGAGCATGGCGTAAAAACGCGCGCGTGCGGCTTCGTTGGGTTGCGCATTGGGCAACGTGCCCAATTTGCCCCAGAGCGCGCGCAGTCCGGCCACTTCCTCGCGGCACGAAACACAGGAATTGATATGCGCCTGCAGTTCGGAGTGGACAGCTTCATCTAAGCTTCCGAGCAAATAATCGGGAAGCGCTGTATTGGCTTGCTGACAAGTCATATGATTGTTTCTGGTGAAAGTTTGGTATAAATTTCTTTTAAATCTTTCAACGCGCGATGCACCCGCGCTTTGATGGTGCCGACCGCGCAACCGAGCAGATCGGCGATCTCTTCATACTTCATTTCCTGATAGCGGCTGAGCACCAACACTTCCCGTTTCTCTGGCGCGAGTTGGGCCAGCGCCCGGCGCAGTTGCGCCAGTTCTTGACTCTCTTCCAACTCCTGCCCCGGCAGAGGGTCGTCACTGGCGGGCTCTTCAGAATTTTCGTCCCACGGCGTTTCGCGTTTCGCTTTTTTCAAATAATCCACCCACGAGTTGCGCGCGATGCGATACATCCACACCGTGAACGGGCTGTCGCCGCGATAGCCCTGTCGGTACTTCAACATGCGCAGAAAAACTTCCTGCACGAGATCATCGCTGGCCTCGCGGCGGTTGGTCAAACGCAAAAAATAATTGTACAACGGCACATGATGGCGCTCGAACAAAATACCGAGTCTGCCGACCTCGCCGTCGCGTACTTTTAACATAATGAGATTGTCTGCCAGCTCGTTCACCCGCGTTGCGCCTTTTGGTTCGTTTTTCGGTTCATTAATACAGACTGTGGTTGGAGGAAAAGGTTACAGAAATATGGAAAAGCCGATGAGAAATTTTATCAGCGTTTTTGTTCGCTCAATTTGGCATCCATATTTTAGAATACTGACAGGACAAACTCAAGAACATTTTCCGCTAAAGCAAGATTTGCATTTTTCCCAACATGTCATTATATTTTGACAACTCTGTTTAGCATTCAATTTTATTTTGAAAGGAGACCCCGATGGCACTGTGGGATAAAATTCGCGGCGAGTTCATCGATATTATCGAATGGACGGCGCCCTCGGAAAATGAAATTATGGCGTATCGTTTCCGGCGGTATAATAATGAAATCAAAATGGGCGCGAAGCTCACCGTGCGCGAGGGGCAGGTCGCGGTGTTTGTCAACGAAGGCAAAATCGCGGATATTTTCCAGCCCGGGATGTATGAATTGAGCACGCAGAATATGCCGATCATGACGACGCTGAACAGTTGGAAATACGGCTTCAACTCGCCGTTCAAAGCCGAAGTTTATTTTATTCAAACCAAACAATTCACCGATTTGAAATGGGGCACCAGCAACCCGATCATGATGCGCGACGCGGAGTTCGGCGTGGTGCGCACACGCGCATATGGGACGTACGTGATCAAAGTGGTTGATCCGAAAACTTTCGTGCAACAACTTGTTTCCACCGATCCCGAATTTGAGGTGTATGAAATTTCCACGCAATTGCGCAACGTCATCGTCTCCCGCTTCGCTGATGTGCTGGCCGAGGCAAAAATTCCGGTGCTCGATCTCGCCGGCAATTACGATAAACTGGGAAAATTTATTTGCGATCGTATCAATGATGAGTTCACGGCGTTCGGCATCGATCTGCTCAACTTTTATATCGAAAACATTTCGCTGCCCTCCAATGTTGAAGAGGTTTTGGATCGTCGCACCGCGATGGGCGTGGTCGGCAATCTCGACGCGTATCTCAAATATCAAACTGCCGAAGCGGTGCGCGACGCGGCGCAAAATCCCGGCGGTGGTGGCGCCGGCATCGGCGCGGGGCTTGGCGCGGGAATGGGCATTGCGCAACGGATGATGGAAAGCATGGGCACGCAAACCGGCGCGACGGCAACTGCTCCTCCACCGCTTCCGGGTAGCGTCGCTTATTATGCGGGCATCGGTGGTACACAGCAAGGCCCGTTTGATCCGGCAACTTTGCAGGCTAAAATCAATGCCGGTGAAATCACGCGCGACACGCTGATGTGGCGGCAGGGAATGGCGAACTGGATTGCTGCCGGGCAAATTGCTGATCTCGCCACTTTGTTTGCGGCAACCCCGCCGCCGCTGCCGCAAAAGTAATTTGATTAAATATCGTAGTGGGCATAACCGCAACTAAATGGCAGAATGATTTTTCGGTAAAATAATTATTCTGCCGAAAATCATTCTGCCATAAAAGTTTTTAGGAAATATTGATGTCCGCTTCACCATCACCTGCTTCTCTTGAACAACCGCTTTCTCCCGAAGTGGTTTCCGGCGGAAATTCTAATCAACTGAAGGTCGAGCCGAAGCCTGATCCCTCGCACAATAAAAAATTTCCGTGCAGCGCGTGCGGCGCCGGATTGGCGTTTGATCCGAAGGCGCAGTCGCTGAAGTGTCCCTACTGCGGGCATGAGGAAAAAATTCCGCACAGCGCCGGCGAGATTGTGGAAAATTCTTATGAGGCGTATTTGCAACAAAGCCGCGCTGGATTGAAAATCACTGCCGGCGCGGAATTGGAAACCAAGTGTCACGCCTGCGGCGCGATTATTATGATGGACGCCAAAACTGCCACGCAGGATTGTCCGTTTTGCGGCGTGCATTTGCAATCGCAGCCAAAAACCGCGGAGCCGTTTATCGAGCCAAGTGCGGTGTTGCCATTTAAAATCGATCAGAACGCCGCGCGCAAAACGTTTACGCAATGGGTCGGCTCGCGCTGGTTCGCGCCGAATGATTTCGTGAAAATTGCCGATCTCGGTCGGCTCACCGGATTGTATACGCCTTATTGGACGTACGATGCGATGACGTTTACATTTTACACCGGCCAGCGCGGCACGTATTATTACGTGACAGAATCATACGACGCTATCGTTAATGGCAAAGCGGTACGGCAAACGCGACAAGTGCGCAAAACCAAGTGGACGTACAAAGAAGGGCAAGTACGCAACTGGTTTGATGATGTGTTAGTCGTCGCCTCGAAAGGTTTGCCGCAAAATTATGCCGAAGAGCTCGCGCCGTGGGATTTGCCGCAGCTCGTCGATTTCAAATCGGATTACCTCGGCGGCTTTCGCACTGAACGGTATCAGGTGGGTCTGGAAGAAGGTTTTAACCGTGCGAAAGTTTTTATGCAAAGCGAGATCGAAAAAATGGTGTGCTACGACATCGGCGGCGACGAGCAACGTATCGCTTCGCTGAACACGCAATATTCCGGCATCACCTTCAAGCATATTTTGTTGCCGGTCTGGGTTTCGGCCTATCGTTACGGCGGACAATTACATCGCATTCTCATCAACGCCCGCACCGGCGAAGTGCAAGGCAGCCGCCCGTATTCGCCGTGGAAAATCGCGGGATTGGTGATTTTGATTCTTGCCATCATCGGCGTGATTTCGCTGCTTTCGGGTTCGCAGTGAGACCTTTCGACTTCGCTCAAGGTGATGCTAATAAAATAAATACTGACAGAATAATTTAATGGCAAAATAATTCTGCCGTTAAATTATTCTGCCAAAGGTTTTTCAAATTAAATCAGTCATGAATAATTTCAGCCATATCAAAGCGATTCTGTTTGACGTCGGACAAACTTTTCTCTACCCAGATTTCCCATTTTTAAAGAGCTTGTTGGCGGAATACGGTGTTACCACCGAGGTCGAAACGCTCAATAAAGGCGCGGCCACCGCGCGCGAAAAAATATTTCGCTATCGTGACGTTGAACGCTGGCAGGAATTTTTTTCGTTTTGGATGCAGTTTGCCGGCGCGCCAGAGAAACAAATTCCCGAAATTTTGCCCCGCATTTTTGAGCGCCACAAACGCGAGCATCTTTGGAACTGGCTTGATCCCATCGCCCCGCAGGTTTTTGCTGATCTCAAGAAACTCGGTTATCCGCTCGGGATCATTTCTAATTCCGACGGCTCCATTGCCGGCTCGCTGAAAAAGCTCGGACTAACGCATTTTTTTGATTGTATCATCGACTCACACGTCGTCGGCGTGGAGAAACCCGATCCGCGCATTTTCGCCATCGCGCTGCAGCAGATGGCCATGCCGGCGGAAAAATGCGTTTATATTGGCGACAATTATGATCGCGATGTTGTTGGCGCGCGTAATGCGGGCTTGACGCCGATCTTGCTCGATCCTTTTGAGGTGGT
>CAYZFF010000106.1:2195-5007 GCA_964477305.1 uncultured Cytophagia bacterium | reverse complement strand
CGTATCAAAAAGCAGGCCACGTCGTCACATTTTAGTTACAAATTGCTATTGACTATTTTGAATTAGCTTTGTATATTCGTCTACTCTTGCATTTTCTCCTGCGCATGGAAGAACCGGGTAGGTTCGCGAGTAGACCTCGGAGAAAATGCAGCGCGAAAGAGCGGAGGAGAACTCAGCTCTCCATCCTGTTAGTTACTTTTGTTTTGACGAACTGCCGTGATGGCGGAGCATGGTCGAAAGAAAAGTAATCTCACCTCATCTATCTGTACAAAAGCAAGCCGCTTTGCCGGCCTCAAGTTTTTTGTTGTGCAAATCGTTTCTCGTCCGTTGATGGATTGTGAACAGCGCGGCGCCTTTTTCTCTGTTTGCGACTGGCGCCGGGTTTATAATCAATTCTGGATGCGTTGATAGGTTTATTTTAAGGTATGGAAGCTTGAAAAAATTTATCCAATTCATCCTCAGTCTGGCGGTGCTGCCGTTCTTATTGCCCTGGTACCTTTCGGAAAAACTGTTTGAGTACCTGGTGCAGCCGCTGGTGTTTCGAAAATATCGCCTCGAGATCGGCAAGCGCAAAAAATTGGTCGCGTGGCTGCTCGCGCTCACGCCGCTGGTTTTGTTCGCCGTCTATCTGATTAAAACGTCCTACGCATTTTATCTCACCAAAGGCTCGCTCCGGCTCTTTGCGCTGCATGGCGTGGATTTACTGATTACCGTTTATAACGACGCGGTTCGGCTTTTGGCGCAGTTGCTTCTGCCCCTGAACACCGTTCTCATTTATCGTCAGGGCGGTGAAGTGAACTGGACGCTATTGCTCTTTTCGTTTTACGCTTTATTGGTGCCGGTGCTGCTGGTGTGCAATATCGGCTTTCGTTGGGTCGCCACCACCCGCTCGCTCAAGCAGGCCGTCAAGCTGCGCAATCAGGCGGTGCGCGATGTCAATATTGTCCGTTTTGCTGAAATAGCGAAGGACGAAGAAATCTTTTTTGGCATCGATATTAACCGGCAGGGCGCGCCGTTTTTTGCTAAAAATAAATGGCTGCAGGGGCACGTGCAGGTGATCGGTTCGCCGGGCAGCGGCAAAACCGAGAGCATCATTCAGCCGTTGTGGTTTCAATCTGTGCGGCGCAACGTGCCGACATTTGTGCTGGATGGCAAAGCCGCCGGACAAAACATCGACCGGCTGTATACGATTGCCAGTTCACTCGCCCAGGGGCATGAGATTATTTATTTCAACCCCGCCGATCCGGATCGTTCGGCCACTTACAATCCGCTGCGTCGCGGCAATATTACCGAAATCAAAAATCGTTTGCTCGTTAGTTTGAGCGCCACCAATATTTCCGCAGCAACGCGCGAACGGTTGGATTACTATCTCAACCTCGCGTTGCGCGCCATCAAGGAAACCGGCGC
Source organism: uncultured Cytophagia bacterium (assembly GCA_964477305.1). Lineage (GTDB taxonomy): Bacteria > Zhuqueibacterota > Zhuqueibacteria > Zhuqueibacterales > Zhuqueibacteraceae > Zhuqueibacter. The sequence continues at coordinate 3,600 of CAYZFF010000106.1, read as the reverse complement.
GGTGCTGACGCTGCATGAACTGGCGCAATATTTTCTCTCCAAAACCCATGTGCATGATCAACTGCGCCGCCTCAACGATCGTTACGTACACGACGGCGTGTCGGACTGGCTGAAAAATTACTCGACGTTTCAAACCGAAACCGCGCTCTTCGCCGAGTTGCTGCGCGAGATCGACCAATCGGAATATGCCTGGCTGCTCGACACCGCCGAGCCGGATTTGGATATTCTCGAGGTTTATCAAAAACGCAAAGATTGCTACTTTTCCCTCCCTATCGGCCCCGGCAATACGGCGATGAATTTTCTCGGCCAGCTTATTCTCGGTGACGTTCTCGCCACCTTTCACCAACTCGGCATGCAGGGCCAGCAGGCCAATATCAAAACCGGCGACGGCCTGCTCATCATTGATGAGGTGGTAAAATTTCTCAATCCGCAATTCATTGAATTGCTGCGGGTCAGCCGGAATATCGGCGTCAGCGTGTGTTACACCAATCAATCGCTGGCGGAGTTGGAAAATCCGGCGCTGCACCTCACGCGCGCGTTTGTTGATCAACTCGTCGATCACACTAATGCGATGTTTTGTTTTCATCTCGGCAGCCCGGAGAGTATCGACGCGATTTTGAATCGCATCGGTCCGGAGCGAAAAATCGAGGTCGCCAGCCCGCCGAGCGGTAAAGCTGATAAAAAAGAAAAGAAGGATGAACCGAAAACGCCCAATAAAGAAATCGTCATCGACCCGAAGTTTCTCCGCCACCTCGAAGTCGGGCGTTGCGTCGCCTTCGTGCGCCAGCCGCGCGTTTTGGGCGTTTTGAAAACCGGTTATTTTAAGTTCGACAAGCTGTTGCCGTATGTCCGGCGGGACGGCGAAGCAAAAACTTTGAAACGTTAATTTTGCTCATTTTTGGACATTGATGTTTGGTTTTGAGCAAATTTTTTCAATTTGAGTATTTCCGTATTGCCATTGGCGATTGATAATTTTAGACTTGGGCGCGATTATCCGCGCTGCGGCGATGGCATCTTGCTTGCAAGTTTTAGTCATTTACCAAAGGGTCTGTGGATTTTTTAACCCCCTTTGCGTATTTGTCACACAGCGCGTGTTTTGCACTAAATTTTTTAAAACAACATTTCTCTTAATCCCTTCATAAATTCACGGAGGAAAATATGCAGACGATTTTTCAAGCCTTGAACAACATCATCAACGCCGTGGTGCTGATTGCCTCGTTGATTCTCGTCGTGGCGTTGATCAACGCCGGCCTCAACATGGCGAGCGCGGACGGCGGGCGGCAGGAGAAAGCGAAAAAACAAATCATCGGCATCGTCATCGCGGCCATCCTCATTTTTGGCGCTAAATTTATTGTGCCGGCCATCATCAACCTTGTTCCCGGCGCCACCGGCGTGGCGTTTTAAA
>CAYZFF010000106.1:0-2095 GCA_964477305.1 uncultured Cytophagia bacterium | reverse complement strand
TTATGGAAGAAAAATGTTATCGTGACTTGCAGAGCCGGGGCGAGATTGCCGGCGTCGGCCTTTTCGCCCTGTTTGCGCTGGTGGGGGTGCCGATTGTGCTGTTTCCGATTTTTACGTTGTTGCAAGTGAGTTTTTTTTATATTCTCGTGCTTGATCTCATTTTGTTTTTCTTGTTTCGATTGGGCAATCGGGTTTCACCTTTCGAGCACGGGCTGCTGTCGTATCTTTGTTTTAATTTCTTCTGGCCGCGAAAATTGTCGGCGTATCGTTTGGATGAGCGCGAGTATTTGGTGCAAAAGCAATAGTTTGGCGCGGCGTCGCGTTGCCGGATTGGGGGAAAACTAATTTCGCCTTTTACAAAATATGGCCTATATTAAACTGACTGAACACCACGTCCATCACGAACGGCCGGCGCTCGCCAAAGCGTTGCCGTATCTCGATCTGCTCGACGACTTTGTGATCAAGAAAAACGGCAACTTTGTCGCCGGTTTCGAGATTTTGCCGCTCGATAACATGGGCATGTCCATCGATGATTATCGCACGCTCGGCACGCGGCTGGAAAATGTGTTGAATCAGGTGGCCGAAGGCGTCAATCTGCAATTTTTGTACGACTTCGATTATTACCCGTACAAAAACGATTTCGTCTACACCGACGATCACGCGCTGGATTTTTTCAAGTTTCGCCGGCATCAATATTATTCGTTTTATAAATACCTCACCTGCCGGATGCATCTGTTTGTGGATTTCGACGCCGGCCATACTTTGCGAATGCCGTACAATATTTTGATGAACGCCACGGCGGCCACGCAACGTCTGCAACAAGAGCACGATAAGCTGGTGATTGAAAAGAATCACGATCTTAAAACGCTCAAGACCAATATCGAGAACACCGGGGTGCGTTTGAAGCGCTTGAAAAATGCCGAGCTGGCGAATGTGTTGTACAAAGCGCTGAACTTGACCGCAGAGGATTTTACCGGCCAACTGTCGGGCCGGGCCATTAATAACGAATTGGCCGGCCGCGACTATCAAATTGAAAAAGGCTATTTGAAAGTCGGCCAACAATTTGTCGCGTGCCTCTCGCTCAGTTTGTTGCCGGAAATGACGCGCTCGCATTCGAGCTTTAATGGCATTCCGCTGCCGTATATTTTCCCGCTGCTGCACAGCCTGCCGTTCCCGCATCGGGTCGCGCTGTCCACGCAGAATTTGAACATGGAAAAAGAAACGGCCTCGTTGTCGCGGCAATTGAATTTCACGCGTTTCATCATGGGTTTCTCGCGTAATCGCGAGGGCCGCAAGAGTGAAGTCCGCTACCGTCAGCTCAATGATTTGCTCGACGAGATTTATCATCAGCACAAAAAGCTCGCGAGCCTCAGCTTGAATGTGATTATTTATGACACCGACATCGAGCGGCTCAATCAGAAAATCAATCACGCCAATCTCGCGTTCAGCGCGATTGACAAAGCGCAGGCGGTTTTAGAAACGCTGGATGTGATGCCGATTTTTGTAAGCTGCTTGCCGGGCAATTCCTCGGAGAATTATCACCGGCTGATCGTCAAAACTTCCAACGCGGCGCAATTTGTCAATCTCACTAATTTCAATCGCGGCTATCATCACGGCATCGTGTTGAAAAACCGCAACAGCGAGCCGATTCTGTTTGATTATTTTGAGCCGCAGCTTAATTCGTGGAACAGCATCATTGTCGGCCCGACCGGCACCGGCAAAAGTTATTTGATGCAGGCGCTGCTGCTGCAATTGCTCGAACAGGGCGTGAAAATTTTCGGCCTCGACGTTGGCGGCGTCGGCGACACCGGCGGCTCGTATAAAAAAATGATCACGCTGCTGAAAGGCCGTTATATCGAGCTGAATATCGACAACCCGATTCCCCTGAATCCCTTCGCGCTCATCGGGCAGAATTTTGATACGAAAAAGCAGCTTTTTCTCCGCGCGTTTATTGAGAAATTGATTTTAGAGCGCGAGCAAACTTCGATTTCCAAAGTCGAGCAGGCCTTTATCACCAAAGCGCTGGAAAAATATGTTGCCGAATTTCGCGGCCGGCGCAATCTCAAAACGTTTGTTGATTTCTTTGCGCAGTTGA
>CAYZFF010000105.1:0-12434 GCA_964477305.1 uncultured Cytophagia bacterium | reverse complement strand
CCAAGAAAAATGGCCAGGCCGGCATGGATGAGGAGGGTGATAAACATGAGGTAAGTAAAAGGCAGGTGCAGCGTGTGCCAATAAGAAAACGCGCGAGTCGTGGCATTCAAGGTCAGGCGGCTGCTTTCGAGAAAAAATTTTCGGGAGAGCAACGATAAAACGCGGCGCGCGCTCGAAATTGGTAATCCTCGCGAACGCAGATGTTGATTCCAATCACGCAACTCACGCCGCCGTTTTCTCCATAATCGCCAAAGGGTCGCCGAATTCGCCTCGGCTTTTAATGCAAAGTGGCGCGAGGAGAATTTAGATGCCGTTTCCTCGTGGAGGCCGCTGGTTTCCAAATAACTTTGCACGGCCCTAATTTCGGCGTCGATTTCTTGCAGTGAGAGTATGACGCCGCGTTGGTTGCGCGGCATCAGGGCAAAAAGGAAGCGTCCGACGAAACCGCTCGCCATCACCAGCATCATCGACCAATAACAGATCGAAGCGACGCCGCCGAATTTGAACGTGGTGTGCAGCGTCGCCAGCAAAGGCCCGGCAATGCCAAAATAAACATGAAACTGAAACCAGGTGCGCGGCGTCCCCCAATTTTCGAGCCGGCGCCAACGCTTGCGTAACGGATAAAGCAACGTCAAAAAACAAAACAACGCGCCGAATACGCCAAAGCCCTGTCCAACAATCCCGCTCGGTTTGAGAATATCGTGCAGTGGATGTTGGGGACGCGCGGTAATGGCGGCTTCATAATAATCGGCGCCAAGGCGCAGCGCTGCGAAGATGGCCAGCGCAGTGAGAAAAATCAATCCCAAAATAACATACGTGTGCGCTTCGATTCCCCAACTCGCTTTTGCCCGCGAGGGTTCAACCGCTACCGGTTGGTCCAGCGCCGCAGTCGTATTTTGCAAAATGGTTTTCTCCGGAAATATTTCAGGCCGGGCATTTTGTCGTGGCGGCGGTTTGCGAAGAGACGACGTTTCCATAAATGATTTCGAGCTTACAAAAATTGTATCGCACCGGATTCTTTATGCAATGCTTTTTCCGGGCAATGGTTCACCATACAAAGTCCGCATTTGGATGCCGATTTCCTTTAAAAAATCAAAAGGCAGAATGCCACCGGCCATGACGATGACGGCGTCGTTCGGAATAGACTTTTCTACGCCATTGATTTCCAAACGAACGGCGTCGGGTGTAATCGCTTTAACCTGGCTCGGCAACCAGGCGCGGAGGCGGCGATTGTTGATCGCATCCGCAAGCATCTGCCGATTACGCGATTTGGCGCGGGTGAAACTCTTTTGCCGGTAAGAGAGCGTGACGCGGGCGCCGGCTTCCGCTAACAGCAAAGCGCATTCGAGTGCACTGTCGCCGCCGCCAACCACGAGGCAATGGCGGCCGGCGAACTCGCGCGGATCATCGAGTTGGTAAAGAACTTTGGGCAAATGCTCGCCGGGGACACCGAGCTGCCGCGGCGTGCCACGGCGACCAAGCGCGAGCAAAACGTGGTTGGCCGAATATTTTTCGCCGGCGGCAACCACTTCAAAGCGCGCGCCGGTTTTTGAAATTTTTTCAACGCGTTTCTTGGTGTGAATCTGCACGCCGGTGGCGGCGATAATCTTTTGCCACTCCGCCAGCAAATCTTCTTTGCGCACATCGCGGAAATGAATTTTGCCATATCCGGGTAAATGAACCGGCGCCGTCATGACAATCTTTTGCCGGGGATAACTCAGAATGGTGCCGCCGATATCGTTCTGCTCCAGCGTGAGATAACGCATTTTTTTTGCCGCAGCTTGTAAGGTCGCGCCCAATCCCGCCGGGCCGGCGCCGACAATGATAACATCAAATGCCGCGCGCTGGCGTTGCGGCTTCGCGGCGATGCGATCAATGCATTGCATGCCTTGTCGCAAAGAATTACGAATAAGTCCGATGCCGCGCAATTCGCCGACGACATACATGCCGGGAACATTCGTTTCAAAAAATTCATCCGTCACTGGAACATCGACGCCGTTGTCGTGGGTGCCGATGACCAGTGTAATCGCGCCGACCGGACAAGCCGTTTCACATTTGCCGTGGCCGACACAATGGTCGGGCTGCACGAGTGCGGCCTTCATGTTTACCAAACTGAGTACGTTCTGTTCCGGGCAAGCCTGCACACAACTTCCGCAACCGATACATTGCGTCGTGTCAATGAACGGATGCAGCGAGGGCGGCGTCTTTGTTTCGGCGGCCACATTTTGCGCCAACCGGTCTGAAGCTAAAATTTTCTGCTGCCGACGGCGTTGACTCCAGATGATCACCACCGCGGCAATACCAATAATAAACCAAAATCCAAGCATGTATTCACAAAGACGTAATGCGTATTACAAAAATGCGCTTGTCTGGGCTGCAAGACGGCAACAATGAGATATAAAAACCCGTTTTTTGCAAAAACAACGCCAACAGTTTTTACAATTTTTTAACTGTCGGCAGGCGAATCATGAAAATGGTGCCCTTGCCCGGCTCGCTCCATATCAACTCAATATCACCGCCGTGGTGTCGCGCAATCTCGCGGGCAATCGGCAAGCCGAGGCCGGCGCCGCTGGTGTCGCGGGCCCGCGATTCATCCAGCCGAAAGAAGCGTTCAAAAATTTTTGCCTGCATCGCCGCGGGAATGCCGATGCCCGTGTCGGCAATTTCACAGCGCCATTCATTTCCAGCGCACTGCGCTTTAATGGTCAAACGGCCATTCGCATTGGAATAAGTAATGGCATTTTTAATGAGATTGACAAATAACTGCCGCAGCAGTGTTTCGTTGCCGGCAACGTTCGCCGGCATGGAATGAATTTCCGGTTGCAGCGCTTTCGCGTAAATGAGCGGCGCGAAATCGTCGAGCGTATCTTGCAGAATACTGTCGGGATCGAGCGCCGTCATCGGCGGCGAAAGTTGGCCGCGATCGGCGCGTGCCAGGAACAGCAAATTCTTGACGATCGCCACCATGTGTTCAGTGTCGGCTCTTCCGCGCTGCAGCGCTTCGGCATATTCCTGCGGCGGGCGATCGCGGCGCAAAGTGATGTCGATATCACTCAACAAAGAAGTCAGCGGTGTGAGCAGCTCGTGCGCCGCATCGTTGGTGAATTGCGAAATTTTGGCAAACGCTTCTTCAAGCCGGCGCAACAGATTATTGAGGGCGTCGGTCAAGTGAATGATTTCGGTTGAGGCGCCGGCCCGCATCGGCAAGCGGACGTCGAGTTTCTCGCCGGTGACCGTATTGGCAATTGCGGCGATTTGCTCCAATGGCGTTAAAGCTTTTTTGGCCATAAACCAGCCGATCAACACCGCCGGCCCTAACGTGCCGGCCACACCGATGAGCAACCACTGCGACAACACCTGCAAAAAAGTCGTTACGCGGCCTTCATAGGCGCCAACTTGCAACCAGCCAGTAAAGGCGCCCGTCGCTTCGTGTTCGCGGAGCGGATGATAAAATAGAAAGAAAGGTTTGCCGTTTTTGCTGGTTTCGAGAAAGTGATCGGTGCTTTTTTCCGCCACAAACGTAATCGGCAAATAATCATTGGTCAATAATAAATTATCAGAACGATGCAGCACGTCTCCGTCGGCATTCAAGATTTGCAAATACAGGGCATAATCGGAATCAACTTGATGCTCGATTTCCTCCCAGGGGTGGGTTTCGGTGATTTTGAAAAAACCGGCGGTCAACGTGAAGCTTTTGGGCACTTCTAAAGCTTCGGCATGCAACACTTCCCGCATTTCACGGCGAATGGCATTTTTAACCACAAAATACAGCATGCCGATCAAAAGCAGCATCGACACGACCCAAATGCCGGCATACCAAATGGTCAAACGAGTTTTAATGGTCATGATTCAGAGCTTCGCATCACGTAACCGATGCCGCGTACACTTCGTAAATATTCCGTCGTGGTGACTTGCGCGATTTTTTGGCGCAAATGCGTCACATAAACATCAATGAAATTGGTGTTGGTATCGAAATAAAGCCGCCAAACCGCTTGCGCAATCTCCTGGCGCGACAAAACTTCTTCCGGGTGCCGAAGAAAAAACTCCGCCAGTTGAAATTCCTTTTTGGTGAGCGCGACAGGGTGATTATTGATTAGAAAAACGTGCTGGCGTGGGTTGAGCTGCAATTCGCCGTACGCCAACCAAGCGGGCTCTTTTTTGGCAGACCGTTCGGCGCGGCGCTGCAAAGCCCGCAAGCGCGCCAACAATTCATCAAAAGAAAATGGTTTGGTTAGATAATCATCCGCGCCGGCATCCAGACCTTCGACACGATTGGCCACCGCCTCCATCGCCGTCAGCATCAGCACCGGTATCGTAAAACCCTCACGGCGCAGATCGCGGCAAATCTCCACGCCGTTTTTGTCCGGCAATCGCCAATCTAAAATCACCACATCGTAATTGCCGTTGCGCAGCAATAATTCGCCTTCGCAGCCGGAGCCGACGGCGGTTACTTCAAAACCTTCTTCGACGCAGCCACGCTCTAATTGCGAACGCACGCGAAAGTCATCTTCGATAATGAGTAATTTATTCATACACTTCTGCCCTCGGTTGCTCATCCGATGAGTCAATCAACCAATCTTCTTATAAAACGGTTTTCTACGCGAGATTGCAAGCGGAAATTTCATTTTCATCGAATTTTAATTTTGAGTAGATTAAATTAAAAAAATTTTAATGCAGTCTTCATGACATGCCAATGCCCGGAGTTTTATTTTATCCTGCAAGGCTAAAATGGTACTGACCAAAGGAGAGTAAAATGCGTCGCCTGTTTTTTTTCATATTGCTGTTGACTTCCGCACATTATCGCACCGGGCGGGCACAAGAAATCGACATCACGAAAATTTTGGATGGAAAAATTTTGTATGAAGAGTATGCCGGTTGCGCGAGTTGTCACGGTTTGGATGGAAAGGGCAAGGTCGAAGACGTCAAGCTCGAACCACCACCGCCGGATTTGAGCGACTGCGCCTTCAACACCCGCGAGCCGCGCCGCGATTGGAAGGCGGTGATGGTGCATGGCGGGCCGGCGCGCGGACTTTCCATGACGATGCCGGGCTTTAATGACGCGCTCACGGATGAACAAATTGAAGCCATCATCAGCTATGTCAAAAGTTTTTGCGCCGACCGCAACTGGCCGCAGGGTGAGTTGAATTTCCGTCGTCCCCAAATCACCTCCAAAGCTTTTCCGGAAAACGAAGCCGTGTTCGTTCCGCAATTTACGCGCCGTGAGAGCAATGCCGCGCAAACCAAGTTTGTTTACGAACGCCGATTGGGCAGCCGGGGACAATGGGAGATTTCCGTTCCTCTCGCTGCCGAGTGGGCCAAGCCAACGACAAAAGGGCTGGGCGACATCGAGTTGAGCGGCAAGTATGTTTTGGCGCACCAACATTCGTCGCTAACAATTTTGAGCGGCGGTTTGGAAGTGGCCGTGCCCACCGGCAAAGCCGCATCACTCGGCATCGGCAGTGGCGCGTGGAAAGCTTCGCCGTATCTGGCGGCTGGAAAAGGGTTCGACAGTTTCACCTTGCAATCAAGCGTCAAGCTTGAGAAGCCGCTGCAAAAGAATCAAGGCGAAACCGAATTATTGTATAATCTTGCATTCACATTGCCATTGACCAAAGAGAAAAAAGGACTTTTTCCGATGGTAGAGGCCAACGGCATTACCAATATGGAAAATGGCGCGACACAATGGTTCGTGACGCCGCAGTTGTATATCGGACTGGTCAAGCGGGGCCATATTGGACTATCGCTCGGCGGACAGATTCCCGTGGCCGGTGAAAAACCGTTCGATTTTAAACTGCTGGGATTTCTGCTGTGGGAATATGCTGATGGCGGTTTGTGGTGGTAATCAATCCCGCCGCCTTCGTAATTCTTACCTTGCCTCGGCTCGTGAAACTAAAAACGCTAGAGAATGTTTATGCTCAAAACTATTTTACGCCGCGCGGCCATTGCCGTGTTGATATTGCTGCTCATCATTCAGTTCGTTCCCCACGGCCGCAATCACACCAATCCTTCCGCCAGAGTGGAGCCGCAGTGGGACAGCGCTGAAACGCGAGCATTGGCCAAACGCGCATGCTTTGATTGTCATAGTAACGAAACGGTATGGCCGTGGTATAGCCAGGTGGCGCCGATTTCCTGGCTGGTGCAAAACGACGTTACTGAAGGACGCCGTAAATTAAATTTTTCAGAATGGGACCGCCCACAAGAGGAAGCGGAGGAAGCCGCCGAGCAAATCCAGAAAGGCGAAATGCCACTGTGGTTTTATCTGCCTTTGCATGCCGCCGCGCGGCTTTCTGCCGAAGAAAAACAAACATTGATTCGAGGCTTGCAGGCCACGATTGGCGACCACGAACGCCGAAAACACAAAAACTCCGACGACGCTTCCGAAATGGAAGAACATGAAAATTAATGCTTTTTAACTGTTCTTTAATCAAAGCTTAATCTTGCTTGCCGTAACTTATAGTGCGTCAGAAAACAATACACGGCGTGCTGTGTGAGTGCTGCGATACGAACTATGAGACTCCCCCCATTCTCACAAGTTTGAACCGGGTTGTCGCGGTGCAGAGCGCAGCACGCTTTTTTATTTCACCTGATTATTCTACAACCTGATTTGTCATTTAAAAAATTGGTTCTTAAAAAATGGCGAATTCGTCAAATAAAAACTGGATCCCGTAGTGAGCCTGGCATCATTTTTGTCCAATACAATACTTTTGTATTTGCATTATATTTTGAAAATCGTTTTATCATCGCGTTGAGCTTTGAGAGCAATAAGTCACTTGTACAGCAACTCACAGCGATACCTTTTCTTTCTGCTTTTATTTGTCAGCCGATCTATTGCGCAAATTTCGCCCGGCCCTTTGGCCACGGCGCATGCCCAACTTGAAGGTTTGACGAAGTGTTTGTCTTGCCATGAAATTGGCCAGCAAACCAGCAACGCCAAATGCTTGCAATGTCACGTCGCCATTGCCGAACGCTTGCAAGCCAAGCGCGGGTATCACGCTGGCATCACGATGTCGAACTCCAGCAAGACAGAAGACAGGGTCAAATTCTGCGCCACCTGCCACAGCGATCATCACGGCGCAGAGTTTGCCTTGATTCGTTGGGAAAAAGGCGAAGCGAATTTCGATCATCGCCTGGCCGGATATATTTTAGAAGGCAAACATGCCCAAGCCGCGTGTCGCGATTGTCATCAGCCGAAAAATATTCAGGAAAAATTTGCGAACGACGCCAACGTGCGAATGGCCAAAACCTTTCTCGGCCTGTCGCAAAAATGTCTTTCCTGTCATGCGGACGAGCATCGCGGACAACTGGGTACGGCTTGCGAGCGCTGCCATAATTTCACCGGTTGGAAACCGGCGGTAAAATTTTCGCATGATCGAGCGCAATTTGTGCTCACCGGCAAGCACAAAAACGTTGCGTGCGTCCAGTGTCACCCTGAAAAGCCGGCATCAGCAAAAATGGGCAACGAGTCCATCGCCGCTTTTGTGCAATATACCGGAATGCCGTTTGCAAATTGTACCCCGTGCCATCAGGACCCCCATCGCGGCAGTTTCGGCAATGTCTGCACGAAATGCCATGCAACTGAGGGCTGGAAAAATATTCGCGGCGGCGGTTTCAACCATGATTTAACCGACTTTCCCTTGCGTGGAATGCATCGCAAGGTTACGTGTGAGAAATGTCATGGTGGCAGCGATTTCAAGAAAAAGTTGGCGCATCAATTTTGTCGTGATTGCCATCAAGATACCCATGCCGGCCAATTTGCCCGGCGAACCGATAAAGGCCGTTGCGAGAGTTGCCATCTGGTCGATGGCTTTGTTCCAACGCAATTCACTTTAGCCGCGCATCAAAAATCTGCATTTGTGCTGTTGGGAGCGCATCAAGCGGTGCCGTGCGGCAATTGTCACACGCGCCAAACCGCAGGACCATTTGCCGACAAATTGCTTTTTGTTTTTCCGAATCAACGCTGCGCCGCGTGCCACGGCGATGCCCACGCCGGACAATTTACCGAGCGTATGCAAAAAGGCGGTTGTGAAATCTGCCATCAGAACGAGAGTTGGCATGAAACCAAATTTGACCACAGCACCGCGCGATTCAAGCTGGTGGGCGCGCATCAAAAGGTGGCGTGTGGCAAATGCCATCCTCGCGAGAAAGCGGCGGCGCGGCCTCGCCCTGTGGCGAATTCAGTAAAGTCAGCGAATGCAGCGCCTGAATTCATTCGCTACCGGCCGCTCGCTTTGCGTTGCAGTGATTGTCATCAAGATGTGCATCGCGGCCAGTTCGGCAAACAGGAGCAAGGACGCTGTGAAAAGTGCCATCAACCAACGTTGTGGAGTGAATTGCTGTTTGTGCACAATCGCGATAGTGCTTTTAAGCTCGACGGTGCACACGAAAGAATCCCATGCGAAAAATGCCATTTTCCCTTACAGCTAAAAGATCAAACTTTCGTGGTGATTTACAAGCCCCTCAAGCTCGAGTGTGCGGCGTGTCATCGTTGAGTTGGACGTGGATGGCCCTGACCGCGTGTCGCGGCCAATCCTCGCCGTCTGGCGCGGATCGATTGTTGGCGGCACGTTGTCTCATTCATGCCAACTCTTCGCAAACCCAACGTCTTTCCTTGACGATTTTACGTTTCACGCTATATATTTTACTTTGGTTATTTTTATTTTCCCATAAACCCGCGCAAGCCCAGATTGCCACGGTCAACCATCCGCATGGCAAAATCAAAATCGCTTGCGGCGATTGTCACACCACCAAAGGCTGGTCGCCGCTGCGGCTCGATTTAAAATTCAAACATGAGCAAACCGGATTTGCGTTGGAAGGGCAACATGCGGGCGTGGCCTGCAAGCAATGCCACACTTCGCTTAAATTCGACGGTGTTTCCAAAGACTGCAAAGCCTGCCATCAAGACGTGCACGATGGCACGCTCGGCAAAAATTGCGAACGTTGTCACACGGCGCAGGCGTGGCAGGATGTTTCAAAAATTCCGGTGGTGCATCAAGCCTCGCGCTTTCCGCTGGTCGGGTTGCATCAACACGTCGGCTGTGATAATTGCCACACCACAGCGGGCACCACGCAATTCGTCAATTTGCCGCTGCAGTGCGGGGCCTGTCACCAAAAAGATTTTGCCGCCACCACCAATCCCAATCATCGTCAGGCCGGATTTTCAATGCGCTGCGAGCAGTGCCATAACAGCACGATTACCGGTTGGCAAGTTGCAGGATTTGGCGGACAGGGCTTCGATCACAGCCGAACCAGTTTTCCATTAGTTGGCGCCCATACGACTGCCGAATGCGCGAAATGCCACATCAATGGCCGCTTTGCCGGCACGCCGAAAGATTGTTTTTCCTGTCATCAAAACAATTTTCAAAGCGCCGCCAACCCGAATCACGTCACCAGTAATTTTCCCAAAGATTGCCAAATTTGCCACAACAATAATATCTGGCGACCGGCGACGTATGATCACAATAAAACGCGCTTCCCCCTGCTCGGCGCGCACGCAACAGTCAATTGCAGTCAGTGCCACGCGAACAATCGTTTCACCGGCACCCCGACGGATTGCTTCTCGTGCCATCAAACCGACTTTCAACGCCCAACCAATCCGAATCACGTGGCGAGCAATTTTTCCAAAGATTGCCAAATTTGCCACAACAACAATTCTTGGAAGCCGGCAAAATTTGACCACAATCTCACGGCCTTTCCCTTGCGTGGCGCTCACAGCACCGTCGACTGTGCGCAATGCCATGTGAATGGCCGCTACACCGGCACGCCGAAAGATTGCTTCTCGTGCCATCAAACGGATTTTCAAGGCGTCACCAACCCCAATCATGTAACCGGCAACTTTTCACATACCTGCACGCAATGTCACACCGAAAGTGTGTGGAAGCCCTCGACGTTTGATCACAATCGTACGAATTTCGCATTGGCCGGAGCGCATATAACGGTTGAATGCGCCAAGTGCCACGTTAATGGGCGATTTGCGGGCACACCGAAAGATTGTTTTTCATGCCATCAAACGGATTTTCAAAACACGACCAATCCGAATCATGTCACCAGCAATTATCCGCGTGATTGTTTAACCTGCCATAACAATAATGCGTGGCGGCCGGCAAATTTCGATCACAACCGCACGCGCTTTCCATTGACCGGCGCGCATTTGGCCGTGTCCTGCGATCTGTGTCACGTCAACAATCGCTTTACCGGCACGCCGACGGATTGTTTCTCATGCCATCAAAGCAATTTCCAAAGCACGGCCAACCCCAATCACGTGGCGGCCAATTTTTCGCACACTTGTATATCGTGCCATACCACCAACGCCTGGAAGCCCTCGACTTTTGATCACGGCAAAACGCGCTTTCCATTGCTCGGCGCGCATGTGACGACGACATGCAACCAGTGCCACGTCAATAATCGTTATGCCGGCACGCCCATGGATTGCTATTCTTGCCATCAGGCGGATTTTCAACGGCCAACGAATCCGAATCACGTGACTTTGAATTTTGCGCACGACTGCAAAACTTGCCATACGATGAATGCCTGGCGGCCGGCAACGTTCGATCATGATGGCCAATATTTTCGGATCTATTCCGGCAAGCATCGCGGCAAGTGGCAAAGCTGCGCCACCTGCCATGTGAATGCGACGAATTACAAAGTGTTCGAATGTATTTTGTGTCACGACCACAATCAAACCAAAATGGACTCCGAGCATCGCAACAAATCGGGTTATCAATACAACAGCCAATCGTGTTATAAATGCCACCCGCGGGTGTAACCCTGCGGCCGGGCTGGAAAATTTCCGGAGAGTCATGGATGAAAGTATTTAATAAAAATTGGGGGACGGCCGCATTCTTTGTTATGGCGCTGGCAATATCAAACGTCTCGGCGCAACCAACGCCAAACGACGCGCGGCTGGAGTTTCGCGTGCGCTATGTGACTGCGGAAGCGGTTTACTTCAACGGCGGCACCACGCTCGGCGTGCGGCCCGGCGATAAGGTTTGGGTAATGCGCGGCAGCCAAAGGATTGTGCAATTAGAAGTCAAATACGTTTCCGAACATAATGCCAGTTGCCTATTCGACCGGGAACTCGTGCAGCGCGAAAACATTCCCGCGGTGCGCGTGGATGATTTGATTTTGTGGACGATTCCACTGCCGGAATATATGAAGCGCACGCGGCCGCCGGAAGAACCGCCAGCAAACGCGGGGTCTCTGGCACCGGCAAAAAAAGCACGTCCAAATTCCTCCGAGCCAAAACGTTTCGTGCCCAAACGGAGCGCTCTCAATAATAATTTCAACGGCCAGCTCAGTGTGCAAGCATTCGGGCAACGTGATCGCAGCGCCCAGCGCTTTGATTTCTTCGAATCTTCCGCTTACGTGCGTTTGAGCATCGACCGTTTGGCGGGTTTGCCCTTGCGTTTGAGCACGCGCGCGCGTTCTTCGCAAAATCAGCAGCAATTTGGCGGCAGCAGCATCCGTCCACAGCCGATGTTACATCGCGTCTACGAAATCGCGCTGGAATTCAGCGCGCCGAACGCGCCAATGGAATTTACCATGGGCCGCATGTTGCGCAATGAATGGCGCGGCGTCGGGTATCTCGATGGTGCGGCGTTGGGATATCGCCTCAACGAAACGTGGAAGGCCGGCGTGTTTGCCGGCACCCAACCCGGTCTTTATCATTATAATTTCAGCCTCGAGGAGAAGAAGCTCGGCGGCTTTCTGCAAATGCGAAAACCGTTGCGCAAAAATGCCGAGCTGGTTTTCGCCGCCACCGGCGTCGGCCAATACCGGCGCCGTCAAATCAGCCGAGAGTTTGTCGCCGCCCAATTCGATTTCAACTGGTCGCAGCAATTGTATCTCACCCAATACTTTGAGATCGATTACAATCGCAACTGGCGGAAAACGGCGCAGACTCGCGCCCTCGACTTGAGCAACACCTATTTCAACGCGAGTTATTATCCGCAAGCCTGGATTTCCGTTGGCGTTTCTTATGATGCCCGCCGGCTCATTCGCACCTGGGAGACGCGCGCGATTGCCGACAGCTTGTTCGATCAAGCGTTGCGGCAAGGCTGGCGCGCCAATGTAAATTTTCAGCCCACCGCTTTGGTCCGGCTGAGCGTCGATGGCGGCTTGCAACAGCACAACGGCACGCCGAATGTTTATTCTGCCGGCTTCTCGGCAAATGTTTGGAATGTGTTGCGCAGCGGCGTCGGATTCAGTGCGCGCCTCGCATATTTCGGCAATGCCCTTTCCGGCGGATACTACCCGGCCATCGATGTGTCGCGGAGTTTTTTTAGTGTCATTTATGCGACGGTCGGCGGCGGCGCATATCTTTATCGCATGGGTACCGGCGGAACCTCACAATACAATCCGTGGGAACGCCTGCGGTTGGACGTCAATCTCACCCGCCGCTTTTTTCTCAGCGGCACATTTGAAAATTTCCACGGCGA
>CAYZFF010000104.1:0-12464 GCA_964477305.1 uncultured Cytophagia bacterium | reverse complement strand
TCCGGCCATTTCGCCGGCGTGGAAAATTTGGACAAATGGCCGTCGCGATTGGGGCCGCGCCACTGCGGCCAATCCTGGGCGGATAAAATGGACACACCAAACAACATCAGGGCAATGCTCAATGAGTTGATTGTTTTCTTGTCAGCGGTTCGCATAAATTTTCCAGTGAAGGTTTGAATTGAATTCAATGCTTTTGGAACCACGAGGGCACAAAGAAAGAATTCTTTTAGATGGGCTTTTCGTGTCTTCGTGGTTAAAAAAGCCGCCTGGCTTTCAAAAAAATTTTAAACTTTGCTGTTTCAAAATTTATTTTGTTGAATCTGCCGCCATCGCAAAAAACGCGCGCAAAACGGCTTGCTCTTTTTGATCTTTAATGCGGCTGAAAAGCTTCTCGCCGAGCCGGCGTATTGTTTTGGGATCATCAAACGGCAGTTGTGCATACATTTTGCCGCCTTTAAAATGGCACGGCTGGCATTTTCCCAATAGGGGAAGAATTTGGGCAGTGAAATTATCCGCTGCTGGTGAATCCGCCGGCGCCGACTGCAATGAAACCGGTGCGACGTCTACACGCGGCGGCGCTCCCTGCATTGGAGGAATGGCGGGCGCGTGGGATGAGCACGACACCAGCACGGCTATGCTTGCGAGCGCGGCAAATAAAATTTTGCGATGAAGTGATTGGCACATAAAAACTCCGTTGATATTTGTGGAAAAGACAGCCGGTACTCAAATAATATTTCGCAACTTTTTCAGAAGTTCTCATAACCGCCCCGGCGCAAAGTTTTGCGAAACTCCTCGCCGGTGGCGACGCGGCTGTGATGGGCGTCAATGATTTGTGCCGGGTCGTTGATGCCGAGTTCTTTTAATTTTTCCGCGAACGCGATGGTGATGGGCATGGCGGTATTTATCTCAGCGCCGGTGTTCGGAATAAAAAACAAATCCGCCTGCCATAAAATTTTTTGCCGGGGCAAATAGGCGATCGTCATTTCTTCGGCGTGCGCGTTCGGACCAACGTTGTGCAACTCCAGCGTTTGCGCGCCGTCAGTAATCACTTTTTTGTCACTGAACGTTTCCAGCACCGGCGTTCGCGGTGAATAGAACAACGGATCGGGGCTGATCGTTTGCTTGATTTGCGCGAGCGTTTGATAAAAACTCACATGGCCGGGCGTCGTCAGCAGCGTGATGCCGGCATGAAAATAAGCCCGCGCGCCGCCGCCGTGATCGCCGTGCGTGTGGCTGGGAATCACGTACTGGACGGGCTTGTCGGGAAACGCGGCGCGGACCGCGTCCAGCGTAGATTGCGACATGTGAAAATTTCCGGGACAATCTAACACACAAAGAAAATCTTTGAACTCGACGATCATCACGCCGCCCATGTCTTGATCGAGATAAACGCCGTCGCCGATTTTTTTGATCCGCGTGTACGCTGTGCTCGCATTTGTGGCGGGCATGAGGTACCCTTTCGGAATTGTGAATAGGCTTTCCGCGATGGCGGCGTTGAGTGCCACCTGTAAAGTCAGTTCGCGCGCGATTTCGCCGTTGAAATAGTCCGTGCGCTTGGTTGGCATTTTTACGCCGCTAAAATCTTCGTACGCACCAAAGCAAATCGTTTCCGTCACGTCACCGTAGACGCCGTCATCGCGCACGAGTTCAAAACTTTCGAGCAAATGGTTACTGGCATCAAAAATCAACACCAATGTGCTTTTATCGGGCTGCACAAAACTGATGGCCTCGAAGCTGCGACCATCTTTTTTGTAACTGTCAATCCAGCGCAGACTGGTGTTGTTTTCAGCAGCTTGTAGCAGCAACAAGGGTGGCATCCAGCGCGTGCTCGCCACCCACGGATAGTTCGTTTCCTGCTCCGATAATTTCATGACTTCGGTGCCGTGATGATTGCGCAGCGCGTCGAGATGAAAACCTTCCGTGCCTTTGATCGCCCAGCTAAAAGCAAACGCGCCGATGCCGGGATAAGACGAGCTGCTCAAATTATACATGCGATTGTTTTTACGGTCGATGAGCACTTTGCCGGTGGACGGTTCTTTATCCCACGGTCCCTCCGGCGCGCGGCTTTGATTGATCATGTGCCGTCGGCCGGCGTACGCAATTGCAATGCCCTCGAGCGCTTTGATTTTTTCAACGCCTCCGAGCGCTTGCAATCCCGCGTCTAAAATCGCTTGCGCTTTTTGATACGAACGCCATGTTGGCGCGCCTGCCGTTTGCTCCGGCTGTTCTGGCGCTGAACAACTGAACCAAAGCATGATCGGCAACAATAGGCCGAGCTTAGAAATCCACGGAATGCTAAATTTTTGCATTTGTATTTTCCAGAAATTCTTAATTCGCGCCGGCGCGGGCCACTTGCACTGAAACGATGAATTTATTCTTTTCACTCGCAACGGTTTCGACGCTCGCGGCGCCGCGCCAAGTTTTGCCGTCGTTGCCGGAAAATTGCCACAAACTTTTCAATGTGCCATTGGCTTTGGCGCCATCCTGTTGTGACCAACCATCGACCGTCGCCAGATTTTCATTGAGCTGCGCTAAAACCTCGGCAGCCGAAGCCTCGGCAGTCAATTTCCATTTGTTCTCCCAGCGCTCAGAACTGCCATTGCTGCTCACGACTTGCCGTTCGAAGCTGCGCATAAAATTGTACGTGTTGCGCAAATATTTATCGGCCAATGCCGCGCGGACGTACTCGCCCTTGGGATTCCAGTCGTATTCGAGATTGGTCGCAATCACTTCCGTCCAGCCGCGGCCCAGAACTTTTTCAACCACGTGCAGGGCGCCGTCGATGCCGGAGGACAGCCCGGCGGAGGTGACAATTTTTCCGTTATCGACAAAACGTTTGTTGGAAACGATTTTCGCTTTCGGCGCCGCCGCTTGCAAGCCGTCGATCAGCGAGGCAAACGTCGTCGCTTCCAAACCGTCGAGCAGGCCGGCTTTGGCGAGAAAAAAGGCGCCGTTGCAAACCGACAAAACCACTTCCGCTTGTTTGGCATTGTCCTGAATCCATTTGATGACTTGCGGATTCTCTTGATGTCGCGTCACGCCGCCACCGGGCAGCATCAAAATATTCGCTTGCGGTTGATTGGCAAATGTGTATTGCGGATTGACGCTCATGCCCATCGCGGTGGTGATCGCGTCCGATTTTTCGGCGACAGTAAACACTTCGAATCCGGCCTGGCCGAAAACTTCGTAAGGCGCGGCGTAGTCGATAATCTGCACGCCGTCAAAAATAAAAATAGCGACTTTCTTGCTGCGCGCCAACACTTGTTCCGCCGCCGGGCGGTTGTTCGCATTGGTGGCGCCCAATGTTTGCGCAAACCTTCTTTCGATAAACGTCATGCCGCAAACCGCGCAGGCCCCGGGTTTTTCATGCACGGTTTGGTCGCAGGGAGAACCGCACGGCGGACAAACGTAGCCGGTTAAATCTTTGGCACCGGCATTCGTCTGACCCGCTGCAATTTTTTTTGCAACCAATTGCATGCTGCAAACCGTGCAAGCGCCGGCTTTTTCATACATCTTCTGGTTGCAAAACATCGGGCAAACATAAGTCATTTTCGCTACAGTCTGTGCAAAAACTTTTTGCGGCTGGAGATTTGAAATTTGCAAACCAATTATGGCGACGACGAACAAAACAACGAAGCGAATTTTTGACATTGCCCTTTCCTTTCGAGTTGAAATTTTTCTAAAACCTAGTACACTGTTACCATATTTTATTAGTGTGTCACCCTGGAGCGAAGTCGAAGGGTGCGGTCAGGGTTCGACTCCGCTCACCATGACAAATTAAGGTAACAGTGTACTAGCAAAAAGCGGTGTTAAAATTTATGAAAAGCCGGCGGCTTTTAAAACGAATTTGCAGCAAACCGCTTTGCAACAGCAGCGAATGCCCAAGAACGGCGGTTAAATGCGGTCCGGCAAATTCTCCCGTATCAAGGCGAACGGTATTTTCAGCGTCACGACCGCACCGCCTTCCGGCGCGTTGTTGAAAGTGAACATTTGATTGGCGCCGTACAACCGCTCCAGCCGCGCGCTCGTGTTTGCTAGGCCCACGCCATTGCGATTGAACTTGTCGGGTGAAATTCCCGCGCCGTTGTCCTGCACCTGCAAACGCAACCTGCCGTTCTCGCGTGCGGCGCGGATTTCAATCAAGCCCGGCGTGGAGCGCGGCGCGATGCCGTGGCGAATGGCGTTTTCCACCAACGGCTGCAAGATCAAATTCGGGACGCGCGCTTCCAGCGTTTCCGGCGCGATGTGCAGACGCACGTGCAGACGATCCGCAAAGCGAATGCGTTCGATTTCGAGATAGCGTTCGAGAAAATCGATTTCCTGTTTTAACGAAACTTCCTGCGCTCCCGCACTTTCCAACGTCAGGCGCAACAGATCGCTGAGCCCCGCGAGCATGTCGGTCGCGGCTTTGTTCTCGTGCTTGCGCACCAGGGCGGCAATGGCGTTGAGGGTGTTGAACAAAAAATGCGGCTGCAATTGCATTTTGAGCGCTTGCAATTGCGCCTGCGCGAGCTGGCTTTGCAATTCGATGGCGCGCAGTTCACCATCGCGATATTTGCGGTAATAACTCAGCGCCAGTGCCGCTCCGAGCACGCCCCAGTAAATCAGAAAATCGAATTTAAATGTCGTGTTCATCTCCATGGCGCGGACGTGCGAAAATTCATAATATTTCTCATCCCAGGGAAAGGGCCGCAAGCTAACAATGACTACGGCGTAAAACAATACATGTGCGTAGGCTAGAATCACGCTGATCGACAAATGCATCAACAACCGCCGTAACCAGTAAGGCCGCTCAAAAGGCCAGCGCTGCCCCAATCCCAAAATCAGTCGCGAAAATGGAATCCATAATCCCCACAAACTCAGTTGCACCCAAAAGATCGGCAGCCAGGCCACCGGCGCATTTTCCTCCATATATTCGAAGTAAGTTTGGGTGGCGGAAAAACCTGCAATCGTCAGCCACAGAACTGTGACGAGGCTCCAGATGATCCAGGATTCTTTTTGCAGCAAGGTTTTTAACGGCCGGCGCGCATTCATGATTCTGCAATCTTTTTTGTTTTACAATTTAATGAAACATTTTACTTTGCTCAATGAAATTGCAGGAAGTCTCAAGAGAAATGCAGCGGGATGGAGAGGGTGACGGCCAGTCGCTATCACAAAGTGCGGCCTAAAGCAGCTTCGAGCTTTGGACGAAAACCCCGGCTGAGCTTGAGTTGCGTGCCATCGTGCAAAATGACGGTGTAATCGCCATGCACATGCGGTTGCAGCTCTTTGAGGCGATCGAGATTCACGATGGTCGAACGGTGAATGCGTTGAAATTTTTGTGGATCGAGTTGTTTTTCCAACGTGTTCATGGTTTCGCGCAACAGGTGAGATTTGCCGCCAGCATGCAGATAGACGTAATAATCCGCCGCTTCGATCCAATCGATCTCGGAAGTTTTTAAGAAAAAAACACGGCCACCAGTCTTGATGACCAGGCGCGTCAAATAAACGCTGTTATCCGACGTAGCGTGCTCGCGGCCCAGTTTCTGGCTATCGAGCAAAGCGACCAAGCGCTGACTGGCCTCGTTGACTTGCTTCTGCCGGATTTGTTCTTTGGCGCGCTGCAGCGCGGCCGCAAAGCGCTCGTCAGAATAAGATTTTAATAGATAATCCAGCGCATGCACTTCAAAAGCGCGCAGGGCGTGCTGATCGTAAGCCGTTACAAAGATCACGATGGGCATCCGGTTGATGGGCACTTGCGCCAGCATCGCGAAGCCATCCATCTCCGGCATTTGCACGTCGAGGAAGAGCAGCTCCGGAGACTCTTCCGCAATCGCTTGCAAAGCTTCGTGGCCGTTGGCGCATTCGCGCACGATGATGATTTCCGGATCGCGTTCCAACAAAACGCGCATACTGTCGCGCGCCAAAGGCTCGTCGTCGATAATGATGGTGCGAAATTTTTCCATAAAAAATTAACTTTTGCCATTTGGCATGGTGGAAGCCGGCACAAAGGGAATTTCCAACGACGCCACCGCGCCACCTTCCGGTGCATTGCGCAGCACGAACGATTGCGCCGCGCCATAAAGCCGCTGCAATCTTGCGATCGTATTGGACAGGCCGACGCCATTGTTGAGCGCTGCACCGTCCGGCAATCCCGGGCCGTCGTCCGTGATTTGCAAGAGTAATTTCTCGCCGTGGCGCACGGCGATGATGGTGATGGTGCCCGCGGTTGCGCGCGGCGCGATGCCGTGCCGGATAGCGTTCTCCACCAGCGGCTGCAGGATGAGATTGGGCACTGCGGCGTCAAGCGTTTCCGGCGCGATTTGCAGGCGCACCTGGAGCCGGTCGGCAAAGCGAATTTTTTCGATATCGAGGTAGCGTTCGAGAAATTCCAACTCGCGCTGCAGTGAAACTTGCTGCGTCCTGACGTTTTCCAATGCCAGCCGCAGCAGATCACTCAGGCCGGCGAGCATGTCCGTCGCGGCGCGGTCTTCGTGTTTGCGCACCAGCGCCGCAATGGCGTTGAGCGTGTTGAACAAAAAGTGCGGATGCAGTTGCATTTTCAGCGCTTGCAACTGCGCCTGCGCCAATTGCGCTTGCAATTCCACCGCGCGCAGCTCGCCTTCGCGATATTTGCGATAATAGGCCAGTCCGATCCCCAAACCGAGCACGCCCCAATAAATTAAAAAATCGAGATCGAAAATGGAACGCAGTTGGCCACCCAAAATTTCGGCATATTCATAGTTCTGACGCCAGGGATAAGGCCGGGTTGCGACGATGAGCAGCGCATGCAAAGCAACGTGAAGGCCGGCGATCACTGCGCTGGCGGCGAGATGAATAAAGAGGCGAATGAGCCAGCGCTGTCGCTCGAAAGGAAAGCGCGCGCCGAGTTGGAGAATCAACGGCGACAACGGGATCCACAAAAACCATTGGCCGGCCTGCACGGAAAAAATTTTGGGCCACGAGACGGCGACTTTTTCCGCCAGCAGCGTGTAATAGAATTGCGCCGATGACAAAATTCCAACGGCAACCCAAAACCCGGCGATCAGGCTCCAGACTAACCAATGCGTTCGGGGTGAATCGGCGCCCATGAAAGAATGCGCTTGCATGAAATCAAAACTGATATTTCCGTTAGCGATAAATAGTTTTTATACGATACCGCAACGATCCCAAAGGTTCAACGGAAACCAAGCTTAAAAGTTTTGGACGATATTGCTTTTTTTGAGATAGCGGCCGGGCGTGATCCCCATGAGACGTTTGAACTGCCGGTTGAAATGACTCTGATCGCAAAAACCGGTTGCAAACGCGACTTCTGCGAGCGGTCGGCCTTTGGCGAGAAGTTGCTTGCCGCGTTCCACTCGTAAATTAATTAAATATTCATGCGGCGGCAAACCGACGGACTGGCGAAAAGCCCGCAATAAATGAAAGGGACTGAGGTAGGCAATTTTTGAAAGCGTCTCGAGAGAAATATTTTGGGTAAAGTTTTCGGTGAGATATTCTTTAGCGCGTTTGACGGCGACCAGTTCATTTTTAAGCGGACGCACCGCAAAACGCTGCGCTGCGTGGCGCTGAATTAAAAACGTCAGCGCCGTGAGCGTGAGAGTTTCCACGGTAAGCGAATCGGCGCCGTCTTCGCAGGCGCGATGGGCTTGCAAGATCATCTGCGCGAGACGATCATCCCACACCACGGTTTGGGGAAAGAACGGCATTTCGGCGTTGCGCTCAACCATGTTCGCAGTGATTTCAGCCAGCAATTCCGGGGTGGGATATAACGTGCGGTATATCAACGGCGCTTCCCCGACCGCGTATCCTGTATGAACCTCGAAGGGGTTGATTAAAACGACACTTCCCGCGGGCGCGGTGTGCGTGGCCTGCCGGCAATAACACCCATTCATGCCTTGCTCCACCACTTGAATGACGTACGTTTCATTCCAGTGGCGCGGATAAACATGCGTTTGATGTGAAACTTTCAAAAATTCCAGATTCTTGAAAGCCGCGGTGCGAAAAAGCGTAAACGCTTCCGGCCGGTTTTTACTGTGGGGCATGGCAATTCGGTTAAAACGAAGCTGATAAACTTTAAATCACCCAGAGAGGACGGCGGCGAGCGGAGGAGTGTTCAATTTGCCAATTACGGCGTAACCTATTTGCCGCAAATAAAACCCTGTGCGATCAGCAGCGGAATCACGATATACACCAGCGAATCGCGGATCAGATAAAAAAGAAAAATGGCCACCACCACTTTCCAGCCTTTTTCGCGCAAAAACCCTTTAAATCCTTTTTCGCGCAGCAGCTTCGTCCAGTCTTGAATAAGTTGCGGTTTAAAAATTTTACGAAAGTTCATAGCTCGTCCCTGTCGCACGATCTTAAAAATTACAGCGTTAATATTTTTGTTCAGGTCAATTTACAGAAAATTGGTGGAATTCGCAACTCGTTTTTTATCCGCAAGGATTCCTCAATAACCCGCTCACCCCACCGCATTGGCAACCCTATAAAGCGCTTGCTTCTTTGGGTGTTTTTGTTTATTGTATTTTCATTGTTTTAGGTCCTGGTTGAATGGTAAACCAACTGAGCAAAAACATTATTGGCTATGTTTTTTCATCGTGGTCTTTCACATTTATGGGGTGCGCTTCTGCTGTGCACACTTGTCGGCACCGGACCGCCGGCGCCGGCTCAGGAAAGCTATGGCCATCTCCGCGGCCACGTCGAGCTGAGAAACCCCGTGCATGATGACAGCCGCATTGTCAGCAAAGAAATCAGCGCCATCTACCAAAAAAATACTGCTCCGGCGCCGCTGGCATACGAGCCGTTGAGTTTTGTGGTTTATCTTGACGAGGTTCCGGCGGCGCGTCCCGTTCCGCTGGCGGAAAAGCCTGCCGCCCGGCCGCGTTTCGTGATGGATCAAAAAGGGTTGACTTTCGTGCCGCATGTGCTGCCGATTCTCGCGGGGTCAACGGTCGAATTTCCCAACAGCGATCCGGTGTATCACAACGTCTTCTCTTTCAGCAAAACGCGTACGTTTGATCTGGGCCGCTACCCCACCGGCCGCTCGAAAGCCATCACCTTCAACCAGCCCGGCCTCGTGAAAGTTTATTGCGACATGCACTCGCAGATGAATGCGTTCATTCTGGTGCTGGCCAATCCGTATTTCACCCTTTCCGACGAAAACGGCAACTATGCCATTCGCGATATTCCTGCCGGGGTTTACCAGGTGAAAGCCTGGTTTGCCCGTCTGCCGGAAAAAAACGCCAGCGTTACCATCCGGCCCGGCGAAACCATAACGCTGGATTTTGTGTTTCAATAAGGCTAAATATTTAAAATGAAAGCAGTACAAATTTTTTTGTTTTGCCGCGATAATCTTGCAAATGTTTTTGCCGCTGAGCCGTAAGTGCAAACTCCGAACAAAATAATGAGAACTTTTTTTTGTTGTGTTTCCAGTTTTGTTGTTGCCGCCTTTTTTCCCGCTGCAGCCGTGGGGCAATTTCAAGTTGCCGTTGGCGGCGTGATGACGACCAATTTTATCAACAGCGATGGGGCCGAGAGCTCGCTGCGCTATAATAACGGACTGGCCGGTTTTGAACTGATCGGCAACTTGTTCGTGAATATGCGCATCAGCGACGACGTTTCTGCCTTTGTCGAAGTGGAAAGCTGGCGCGGCTGGGAAGTGCGTCTCTATAATGCGGCATTCACCTATAAAATTTCCGGCCCGCGCTTGCAGATTGAAGCCGGCAAATTTGCCGCGCCGTTTGGCAATTTTTTGCCGCGGCGCTTTGCCCCGCAGAATTTTGTTTACAGCTATCCTTTATATAATGAATATCGCACCGGCCTGGCCACTGATAATATTCCCGCTGACCATGCGGCTTTGCTTGGTGGACGCGGCAAAAATTTTACCGGCACCGGCCTGATGTTGATGGCGCGCAATGCTTATCTCACCGGCGTGCAGTTCTTTGGCCAGGTTGGCGTGGCCGGCTATCATATGGGCTTGGCTAATGGCGCCTTGTCCAATCCGAGCAACATGAGCGAGAATAAACGGCCGATGTGGTTCGGGCGCGTGCATGTGCAACCGCTGATTGGCCTCAAGTTCGGTGCCTCGTTGGCCAACGGCGGTTATCTCAATAGCACCTTGCTAAAAAATTCCCAACCCCATGTGCAACCGGAAAAATATGGCCAGACGCTTGCCGGCGTTGATGTTGAATACAGCCGCGGTTATTTGGTTTTCTATGGTGAAGGTCTTTTTAGCCGCTGGCAAAGCCCCTTGCTTCGCGATGATCTTGAGGCGCTGGCCTGGTCGGCAGAAATGCGTTATAAAATTTTGCCGCGACTTTTTCTCGCCGCGCGGTACGGTCGCATAAATTTTTCTGAAATTGCCGACCCCGCTGATAGCGATGCTAACGGCCAACTGACGGAACCGTGGGAATTTCCCGTGTGGCGCCTCGAGCCTGCTGTAGGATACCATCTCTCACGTCACGCCTTGCTGAAAGCCGCCTGGCAAATCAATCGCACCACGCGGCCCGCGGGCGATCCGGCCGATGATCTCGCGGCAATTCAGATGACGGTTTTTTATTGAAATGCAATCGCGTCTCCTAACGAAAATATTTCGCGGTTATCGCGGCTTGAAAGGGAAATTTTTTCTCGCATTGGCGGCGACGGCGCTGAGCGTGATTATCTCCACTTTCTGGGTGCTCACGTATTATTTGCGCCAGCAGGTTTTGGCCACGCTGCAGGAAGAAGTTCGCCACGCGGCGCGATTATTTGTAGAATTGCAGCAGCGCGACGGTTTGCAATTGCTCGAGAAAAGCCAGATTCTCGCGAGCGTGCCGCGCCTAAAAGCTGCGCTGGACGTCGATGACCGGGTCACCATCCGCACCGAACTGGAACAACTGTTCTATCAAGAAATGTTCGCGCCGTTTCCCTTGGCAGCAGTTCTGCCGGCGCCGGCCACCGGCAATGGTTTGAACCACGGGGTGCATCGCCATTTAAGCGATCTCTGTTTGGTTTATAATCGACAAGGCCACGCCATCACCACATTGCTGCGCGCCGAAAAAAATGGGGCGATCATCACTGATACGGCGGCATCTTTTGCGCTGCCGGATTCGGTGTTGCAATCGATTTGGAACGGCGATGAACGTTTCGTGGTTTGGCGTCACGACGAACAAAAGTGGTGGGGGGTGCTGGTGCCGATCGCGGCTGGCGGCTCGCCGCTGGGGCCGTCCGTCATTGGCGCGCTGGCGCTCGGCATGCGTTTGGATGACTCCTTTGCCGCGCATTTGCAGCAATTGGTCGGCGCGGATCTTATCGTGCAATTCGCAGGAGAAATCGTTGCCGCGTCGCTGGAAGCCACGGTGCGCGCGCAACTGGCCGCCGTCATTTCGTCGCCGCAATTGATTTCCAATCAACCGGCCAAACTCGCCACGGCGAACGAAAATTTTCTCGCGTTAAGTTTACCCTTCTTTGCCACTGAACCGATGCCGCGCGTGATTCTTTTGCGCTCGCTGGATCGTTCGATTGAACAGCTTTTGCGGCCGGTGCAGCGCCCGCTGTTCATTGTTGGTTTGGCCGCCTTTCTGGCCGCGCTGGTACTCAGCTTGATTATTGCCCGCAACATCACCCGGCCCATCGCGCGTTTGGTGGAGGCCGCCCATGCCGCCGGCGCCGGTAAATTGGATCAGCCCATTCAAATTGCGGCGCGCGATGAGATTGGCTTTCTCGCCCGCCGGTTTGAGGCGATGCGCCAATCGATCAAGCAGCAAATGGAAAAACTCACCGAGCTGAACGCGAACCTCGTCGAGCGCAACGCTGATTTAGAAAACGCGCTGGCGCAACTGCGCCGTGCACAGGAAGAACTGGTGAAATCCGAAAAACTTGCTGCCGCCGGGAAGTTGACCGCGCAACTTTCCCACGAAATCAACAATCCCATTCATAACATCCGCAGTTGCCTTGAAACTGCGCTTAAAAAAATGCCGGACGAAATCACCAGCCGCCAATTCGTTCAGCTCGCGCATGATGAAGTTTTGCGCATTGGCAAACTGGTGCGTCAGATGTTGGATTTTTACCGCTTCGGACAAATTGAGTTACAGTCCGTCGACCTCAACGCGACGCTTGCCGAAGTGCTGGCCGGCTCGCAACGGCGTTTTGAAGAACACCGCATCGTTGTGTCCCGCGACCTTGATCGGAATTTGCCGGTGGTGCAAGCTTCCCGCGATCAAATGAAACAGGTTTTTCTCAACCTTGTTCTCAATGCCATTGAAGCGATGCCCAATGGTGGCCGCCTCGAGGCCAGCAGCGCCAGCGTGAATGGCTTGGTCGAAATGATCATTCGCGACACCGGCTGTGGTATTCCACCGGAAAATTTGGCAAAAATTTTCGATACTTTTTTTACGACCAAACGCGCCGTGCACGGCGTCGGCCTCGGCCTGTCAGTGTGCTACAACATTGTGCACCAACACGGCGGCGCTATTGAAGTGCAAAGCGAAATGGGAAAGGGCAGC
>CAYZFF010000103.1:0-12498 GCA_964477305.1 uncultured Cytophagia bacterium | reverse complement strand
AAATGATAAATGTCCCCGAGGACAAATGCAAGTGGAACCTGTCGTATAAACAGTGTTAGAAATTTTGAGATCAAAAAGAGTTTGTACAAATAGGAAGGTATTGTGAAGTGCTGGAAGATAAAACGGCTCGGTAAAAAATAAAGTATCGTGATAGTCCGCAAAATTTTCACCCCATTTTAAAAGCTATAAAAAACAAAATACTCGAAATGCCATCACAAAATGCTTGCATATGATAGCATATTTTGCTATCATAAGAATAATGAACAAACAGCATCAAAAGACTCTGGAGTCTATCTTCAAGACACCAGTTCCTGCCAGCTTGGAATGGAGGCGGATTGAGGCGCTTTTTATTGCCCTTGGGGCTCGTGTTATTGAAGGAGCGGGTTCAAGGGTGCGGTTTGAATTGCATAATATCGTTGCGACCTTTCATCGCCCCCATCCTCAAAAAGAAGCCAAGCCGTATCAGGTACGTGATGCAAGACGGTTTTTAGAACAACTAGGAATCAAGCCATGAAAACGATGACATACAAAGGATATGCTGCCCGAATTGAATATAGTGACGAAGATGGTTGCTTCGTCGGTCATATTGCAGGCATTAATGACATCGTGGGATTTCACGGTGAGTCAGTGACAAAATTACGTGCCGCTTTTAAAGAAGCTGTTGATGATTATCTCAATACTTGCGAAAAACTGAATCGTCCTCCTCAGAAACCGTATTCTGGAAAACTAATGTTAAGAGTTCCCCCCGAAGTTCATGCAGCGGTGGCAATGGCTGCTGAGGTAAGAGGTAAAAGCATCAATCAATGGGCCGCCGAGACATTCGCTCATGCCACAAATCAATGAAAGCATCAAGCTGGGAGAGTCGGCAAGAAATAAAAGTTGATGATGAAGACAGCGGTTGAGGAGCAAAAGACAGGCTTGTGGAAGAAACAAACTCTGTCTTTCAATTCGGACAAAAGCTTGTGGTAAATGCAAACTATGATTTCTAACACCGCCTACCTTACGCGCGGTGCTCACCCAATTTCCTTTCACGTGCAACACCCACCCGGTGCAAACCATTTCTTGTAAAAAAATAAAAAACGCCGAAGCATCATTGCCTCAGCGTTTTTTTGAGCAAAAACTTTGCAAACTTCCGGAAATGTAAAATTGCCGGGCTTCAACAAGCTCCGGCCTTGGGTTTTAATTCGATTCGCTTTCCAAATTTTTCATCCCCAGCGGCGAGGTTTTGTGGGCATACCAAATAACGTTGCCCGGAAAATTGGGATCTTCCCAGAGCAAGCGGCCATTGGCGGCGAGCCAGTCATTAACTTTCTGCCGCGACTCCGGTGGATACATGTCATCGGTCACCACCACAAATAGGCCCTGGTGCCGGTCGAGCAATGTGTCTAGGCCGGCGGGCGTCGTGTTGTTTTCCCAGAAAACGCGTTCATGATATTTTTCCCCGGCGAGATAATACCTCGCCACATAACTCACATAAGCCGGCACCGGAATAATCGCTTCATTCTCCTGACAGTTTTGTTTGAGTCGGGCAAAGCCCGTGCGCCAATCCGCGTTGCGGGGGTTTTGATAATAATGCGCGAGAATATAAACCTGCAGCAAACAAATCGCACCGAGCACGGTGGCGAGCGCCAGCGTTTTTTGTTTCACTAAAATTTTATCGGCCACCGCGGTGATCGCCAACGCGAGCAAGATCAGCACCGGCGCATTAAGAAAATAAAGATACCGGAACGTCAACGAGAAGAACACCACATGCGAGGCAACCCACGCCAGACTCAGCGCTACAGCGAGAATGGTGCCGGAAAAAATGATGATCTCTTTCCGTTCTTTCCAGGCGATGAGCGAGCCGAAGAAAATAACGGCGCCAAAAACATATTTTAAGCCGCGCTCCCATAGCGGATTGGCGAGAGTATTGGGATAAAAACTGAATTTCAAAAACACGAGCAGGTACATCAGCGGATTTGCCGTCGGCTGTTTGACGCCGTAGCTGCTGATTTTTGCGGTGGCTTGTTGCACGAGTAACGGCACCGCCGGCAAGCACCCGACGAGCAGAACGAGTGAGGCCCAAACAAAAACCCGCTGTTGTTTAAAAAGCTGCGACAGGGTTTTGGTGCGAATCAGATGCACGAGATAAAACCCCACCTGCCCGGCCATCAAAAAAATCGAAAAGTAATGTACATAAAAATTGACAATGCTAATGCCCGCCCACAAATACCAGTCACTTTTTTGCTGGTGCTTCACCGCGCGATAAAAAAACAACAACGCCAGCAGCGAGACGAGAAAAAACAGCGTGTACATCCGCGCTTCCTGCGCATAACGAATTTGGTAGGCGGAAAGCGTCAAGAGCAGCGTCGCCACCAGGGCTTCGCGTTGCTGATCAAAAACTTCGCGCGCGAAAAAATAAAAAACCGGAATGCACAACACACCGCAAATGACGGAGAAGAGGCGCAACGCTTCCGGTGAGTGCCCGAAATTCAACATGTAATGCGCAATGACATAATATGTCGGCGGATGAATATCCCAGCCGTACGAGGCTTTGATGATGTCGGTGACGCTGGAGAGCGCGCGATCATAGGTAATGGCTTCATCCAACCACGGCGCGGCTTTGCCGAGATAGAAAATTCTCAGGGCAGCGCCAACCGCGATGAGAAGAATGATCATCAGCCAGCGCGAAGATTTCTGCATGGTAACAATTCCTTTGGTGATAATTTTCTTCTCAATACCATCACCAAAAGGGGTTAGCGTAAGTTTGTTAAATATCGGTAAAAGGTGGGGAAATTGGAGGCAACCAGCTCAAAAGCAAAAGCCTTAAACGCGGAACACGCGGATGCTCACGGATTTTTATCTGTGAAAATCCGCGTCATCCGTGTAATCCGTGTTCAAAGCTTTAACCCACTGAAATGAGAAGTTCAGTGGGATCTCCACTTCAGCGAGCGATGTTTTTTACTGTCCGACTTTAAATCCACTCGGTGTTTTGGGCGGGTCACGGTCGACAACGGTACCGTCGTCAAATTCGCGATACGTCCAATTGTTGAAATCATAAATGCCCATGCGTCCGTGTTTGCGCACGGTCATGATGCGGTTTTTCCATTCCACCACTTTTTCGCCGCGATGAGTGGTCACTTCCAAACGCGGGGCGGAACCTTGCCAGTATCTCTGGCCGTTAACGTAAGTTTCAGTGCGGTCATTCGCCGGGTTATGCCGGGCTTCGATGCGGTCGCCCTTGCTCGTGATGAACGTGGGGCCGTCCAATTTCGCACGGGCATACACGGCGTTTTTAAATTCATCAAAAGAGTTATAATCAATGCCGATACGCGCCACTTCCAACGCCGAAGAGGTCGACGCCTGGCGAATGGCGACGGCGATTTTGCCTTCCTGCGAAAAACGCCAGCTCTTGCGGCTATCCCCTTCCACATGATCCCATTGATTGGTGGAAAGCGCTTCGTAAAGTCGCGTGTTGCCGACATTCACCAGCAACGCATTTTTGTATTGATGCGCGTGCATTCCCATTTGCGAATAGCATTCGCCGGTGCAGGCGTCCGGGTTCATGTCATCGTCATATTCATTCATCCAAATGCGAAAGAGCATGCCGGGCCGCGCCTGCGGATAGGGGCCGGGATCGTTACTGTGAATTTCCAGCAGCCAATTGCCGTCATCAGGATTGCTGCCGAGCGTATAGTCTTTGGCGATCAAAACATTGCGCTGGCCTTGCACGCTGGATTTTACCAAATGCCAATAATCCGCCGGCTCATCTTTGTAAACGCCGATATCTTCCATGATCGGCGTGATGCGATATTGCAAAATGTATGGCCCGTCCGGATGGCCGTAATGCGTCGGATACATTTTGCCCCAATAACAATCCCAGTACAGCAAATGGCGTGACCCATCCAAATGCAGTTGCATATAACTGCGTCCCAATGGTCCGGCCATGTGATAATCGTTGGTGTTGACCACATGTTCGAGTTGAAAAAAGTCCGTCACCAGTTTCGCGCGCTTACGCATTTCCGGATCTTGCACCATGCGGGTGTCGGTGAGCGTCACCAGCGAATTAACAAAATGAATGCCGTAATGCTCGGTGAACATTTCGCCCTGGAGATAATCTGCTTCCAACAACACTTCGAACCAATGATAGAGATAATCGCGGGCAAGTTCATAAGAAGAATAGGTGCGGCCCCGCGTGTAGCTGCGGCCGTCGTAGGTGAAATTCGGCGGGCCGTAAATATTGCTCGGATCGCTGTAACGAACTTGCTTAGATTTATCGTATTGCGAAAGCACGTAACGCGCCGTCATCGTGTTAATGCCGGTGTTGGCAACAGTGTTGCCGAAATAGTATTGATCCGTCGGCAAGTCTTTCAAACTATTCCAGAGTTTGTCGCGCTCCGCAGGTTGCAGTTTGTCGCCGAAGCAATAATAAAGTTGAACCCCGATCAAAGCGCCGGCATAATTGCCACTGTGCCAGGACTCATCGACGACCAGCTTGTTGACGCCATTGCGGATAATATCGTAGCGTTCGTTTTCAGCGCCCTGCGCCAGGATGGCAAAGAAATTGTCCGTTCCCTTGTCGAGAAAATCGAGAAGTTTGCCATCGCGTTCCATCCATTTTTGTTTTTCGCGCTCAAAAATTGAATTTTGGGCGTGAACCGTTACCGTTTGCAGCAACATGGCGCCAAGCACCGCGACCGCATAACGTAAACATTTTTGCAAAACTTTTTGCCGCTTTATGTGACCAACTGACCGCACAATCATATCTCCTCGTTTGTGTAACATTGGCGCTACTCCATTTAGCACGCCGGTCTTATTCTCAGATGAATCATTTTAAAAAATAAAAAAGCCAGAACACTTTCAGGCAAAATTCATGCCTGATGAGGCGTAACTGGCTTTAATAGATTTACAAAAATTTATTGCAACACCGACACAGTTTAACACCAATTTGATTTCAGATTGGTATTAAACCTTACACAATTAGTCACTCTAAAGCAACGCGGGTGCGGCTTCCGGTGTGCCGGAAGTGAACTGGCTATTGGCTGCGACAGTTTTACTGTCATGTTCCTGTCCGGCAAAATAATCGCGAACGCGTAAAATAATATCGTCGAGCTTGACTTTGGGTGTGTAACCAATCAGCTTTTTAATCTTGGTAAGGTCGGGGACGCGGCGCGCCATATCTTCAAAACCTTGTTCGTATGCCTGCTCGTATGGAATTTTAACAATTTCCGATTTGCTGCCGGTGAGCGTTTTCACGCGCTGCGCCAATTCCATGATCGAGACTTCTTCGGTGCTGCCGATATTAAAAATTTGCCCAATCGAACCCGGATGATCCATCAGCATAGTGATCGCATTCACCACATCACCAACATATCCGAAGCAGCGCGATTGGGTGCCGTCGCCGTAAACCCGGATTGTTTGATTGTTCATCGCGGCTTGCACAAAACGCGGCACCACCATGCCGTACTGGCCGGTTTGGCGCGGGCCGACAGTGTTGAAGAGACGTACCAGCACCACCGGCAGTTGCTTTTCTTTGTGATACGCCAAAGCTAAAAACTCATCGATGGCTTTCGAGCAGGAATAACTCCAGCGGCTTTTAGTCGTGGGGCCGAGAATGCGATCATCTTCTTCGCTGAACGGCACTTTGCTACTCTTGCCATAAACTTCGGAGGTCGAGGTGATCAACACTTTCTTTTTATACCGATTGGCGATTTTCAGCACGACTTCGCTGCCCAAAATGCAACGTTCAATTACTTCGACGGGGCGGTTGACAATCAACTCAACGCCGACCGCAGAGGCAAGATGATAAATCACGTCGCATTCGCTGACGAGCCGATCCATCACGGCTTCATTCATAATGGTTTCGATGGCAAAGCGAAAATGCGGAAATTGGCGGATGTGCGCAATGTTCTCCATGCGCCCGGTGGAAAGATCGTCGATGATGGTTACGTGCTGGCCGCGCTGCAACAACGTCTCCGCGAGGTGTGAACCGACAAATCCGGCGCCGCCGGTGATTAAAACGTTCATGGGGTAAACTCCTTTACTGGTCAAAGCCAATTAATGTTTATGGGTCAAAAAGTATTTATCAACTACACGAGGTTTCAGCGTTACAATCAAACTTTGTGAGCCGCAGTTTGCCAAACTAAAGTTTAGCAGTCCGCGGGAGCAGGCGGCGTTTTAGTTTGCCGAGCTGGCTTTTAACGTGAAAATAGTAACCGAGACCGTGATTGATTTTAAACACAAATTGCTGCAGCGAATCGCCCCAGAGAATTTCGGTGCGGCCAATGGCGTAATCATCCGGCGGACCATTCTCCTCGAAGGGCGGCCCGCCGCACGCGCCGCGATAACCACAGGCGCGCACGATTTTCTGCACGCCGTTATTGAACTGGCCAAAAGGATAGCAGAAAAATTCAATCGGGTGATTCAAGCGCGCGGTCAGGCGTTGCCGCGAAATGCCGATTTCGGCCATCAATTCATCGCGGGTCAATTCCGTCATCGGGCGATGATCGAGGCCGTGCGAGTGAAACTCCCAGCCGGCTTGTTGCATCGTTAAAATTTCCGTCCACGCCATAAAACCACTGCGCGCTTCCACCGGTTCGGTAAAATCCGGCCGCAGCAGATTGCACGCGAGAAAAACTGTGGCCGCAAATCCATGCTGCTGCAAAATCGGAAAGGCGCGGCTATAATTGCAAAAATAGCCGTCATCAAAGGTGATGACAATCGGCTGGGGCGGAATCGCGGCGCCGTGCCGATAGTAATCTAAAAGTTGGCCAAGATGAATGGTGGTGAATCCTTGATGCGCCAGCCAGCGCATTTGATCGGCAAAATTTTGCGGTGCGACGCAGAAGCGCCGCCAGGTCGAGTCCGCCTCCGTGTCGACGCGATGATACACCAAAACCGGAATGCGCCGGCGCTCGCTTTCAGGCGATGGCGGCATAAAAAATACTCATGAGAATCAAAATCAGCAGCGCATTACTTACTAATTGAAACGTCAAAATGGCGTTGATCATTTCGCCACCTTTGGGGCCGAGCATCTGGCGGCAAATATTCGCGACCCGCATGTACCACACCAGCAGGCCGAGCAAAATGGGCACGGCACAGGCGAGGCTAATGCCGATCATCCAAACGTGATTTTGCAAGGGAACCGCTTCGCGCACCACGGTGACGGCGCCAAAACCGCCGACCGCCAAACCGAACGCAAACACGCCGAAGATTTTTAAAATTTTTGAATTATCCAAACTGCATCCTTTTTAAATTGCCTTCACAACCGCGTGAAAATATAATCTGATGACACTTGATTTTTCACTACCGAAAATAAAATCTTGCAACACAGCAAAAACCGCGATAAAGAATAAAATAAAGATTTGCAGCGAAAGGTAAAAGCAAAATCTACCGAGAAGAGGCTTCGCCCGGTGCAAACCGCAATGCCGAATATAAATTTACTCGGGCGGCTTGGCGGCTTCCTGCATTGTTGCCAACAAGCCATCCAATTCCTGATAGGTGAGCCGGCGGTCTTGCAGCGCCGCAAACATCTGCCTGGCGATGGCGCGAAAATCATCCTGGCTGACGCGTTGGTACTGCATGGCGTTGGTAAAATCGTCCAGCGTTTGAATCACGCGCTCGCGGTTGTTGGTCATGTAAGCATCCGGAAAACCGGCGAACAGGCCTTCCATGTAATCCATCAGAAAATGGTCGGCGGCGAATTCCAAAGTTGCTGCGGGATTTTGTAAAATCATAAAACCGGTTCCGGCCAACAACAACAGCAACACCGCCACGCCGGTGAGCAGGCCTTTCCAAAAGCCGCGGCGGCCGGCCAGATTCCGTTCGATCTCCAGGATTTTAATTTGCTTCATCAGCTTTTGCTGCAAATCACCAAGATCGGTTTTGTTCCATCCGGCAGAATTTTGCTGCGCCACGAGGCTCAACTCCAGTTTAGTTTGATCGGTTAAATCGTGATTAACGTCAATTCTTTGAGGAGCAACAAGTTGTCGCTCAACAAGGCAAGCACGACACGATAAGCGGCGGCAAAAACCGATAAGCCTAAAGGCAAACGCCAGCGCTTATTGACAAAGCTTTCCAGCTTGCTATATTTATACAACCCGGAATTAATCCAAAATGAGGGCACGGCCACGTGACTTCCCGTCGTTTGGGAAGGGAAAACTTTTCGCTGCAGCCAAGCGATGGCAAGCAGCAAATTATAGCGGTAGTAAACATTCAGGCGGCGAAAGCCGGCGCGGTGCAGGCCCGCCGAAATTTCCGGCGCGGTGAAACGATGCACGCCATGCACATTGACATCATGCTGGCTATACAGTGCCTGGAAAGCCGGCACCTGCAAAATGAGCACACCGCCCGGTTTCAAAAGTTGGCGCGTTTCGGCGAGCACGCGATCAAACGCCGGAAAAACTTCGCGGGTGTAAAGCACATCGAGGCAAACAATAATGTCAAACGATTCTGTCTGAAACGGAATTTGTTTGGCATCCGCCTGGATCAATGGGCCGTTGGTGACGCTTTTGGCAAAATCCAGGGCGAGCGCATAATAATCCATTCCGACCGTTTGCAAATTTTTAAACTGTTTTTGCAAACGTTGCAACATGCCGCCCGTGCCACAACCGAGATCGAGCAAACGGATCGGTTGCTCGTTTTTTCGTTCTTTGCCGTAGGTTTCCACCCAAAAAACAACTTCGTCGCGCAAATTTTTATACCACCAGTGTTCCGTTTCCGCGTTAAACATCGCCGTGTATTCGCTGGCGCGCATGCAAGGTGATCCTTAAAATTAATTCCTTTGCGTATTTAACCCAAACGCTGTACAAACACTTCAAAAAATTTACTATCAAACACAAAAAGTCCGACAATCCAGATGGCGATCAAAGCGCCGACCATACTCATGGCCGCTTTAAAACGCCAGTTTTTAAGATTGCGGCGAATTTCCGGATAGGCGGCCAAACCGCGCGCTGCTAAAATCACAACTACCGGCAACAACGGCTGATGATAGCGAGGATGTGCGAAGACCAGCAAGTGCATGGCCGTGTAATATGCAATAAACAGCAAGCTGAAAACTTCAAATGCGCGCAGTTTGTTAAAAAAACAACCAAAGCTGGCGCCAACCATAACGAAGCTATAACTGCCGAAAATCATCGCAATCACCAACAACGTGACGGCCAACGGAATCTTGCCGTAGTAGTCAGACAGCAGGTGATTGACGATCAGCCTTTCCTGTCCCCAAAAATCGACCAAACGGCCAAACATGCGCACCAGCGTTGCGCCAGGATTGGCCAACATGTATTCAAAGGCCATGCGGGTGACGGCATCATTCTTTTCAGTTTCACTCAGCCCGTTCAGTTCTGGCAGCAAAGTCTCATAATAGTATTCTTCGCCAATTTGTTTTTCATAAAAAAGATCCGACGAACGAATCAACGGCGCTTTCTCGTTGTTGCATAAGTAAAACGTGATCCCGCCGACCGAGGAGATCAGCGTTGGCTGGCCGTTCAATGCCGTGTTGCGGGCGCACCAGGGCAGGATCGTGAGAATAAAACCCGCGGCAAATGCAATCGCTGATTGCAAAAAAGACCGGCGTGCCCGCCACGCCCAAACGGCTAAAAACACCGCGATGATCGGGCCACCGTAAAACAGCGTGTCGCGAATCAAAGCACCGGCACCCAAGGCGGCGCCGGCAGCGACGGCCCAGCCCCAACTTGGTTGCTGCAAACTCCGCAACATCGCCCAACAAAACAAGCTGACAAAAAAGATACAACTTGGCTCGGTCAGCAAAATGTTGCTGTACCCGACAAACGTCGGATAGAACGCGAAAATGGTCGCGGCGATTTGTCCAACCCGTTCGCCCCAGCCATCTTTACCGAGGCGATACATCACCCAAACAGTTGCCACGCTGAATAACACTTGCAGCAGGCGGGCCGGAACCGGCGAGGTGTTCCCGGAAAGCCGAAAGGCCAGCGACATGAAAAACGGAAAGCCCGGCGGCCGGAAAGAAGTTAAGTGGCCCTTGTAAGAAAACTCATTATGCGTCGCCAAGTTTTTTGCCAACTCGACATATTCCGCTTCATCGGGAAAAAATAATCCCCGGTTAACCCCCAAACCTAACACGGCCAAACGAATCACCAAAGCTGCAGCCAGCAAGGCAATAAGATAACGCCGGCTGCCGGACTTTATCACCGGCGGCTCGCTGCCCACAGCCGGAAGTTTGACGGGCGAGGCAAGAATATTTTCCATAAAGCACCCCTTGATCAAAAACCAGGAGCAAGGTGTAAACGCCAATGCCCGCGGTTAAACGGGCGCTTTCTCAGTGTAAGTGAATTGTGTTTCGTCCGTGAAATTTCATTTCCGCGCAGCCGCCGTAAAAGCATGGCACTCTAAAAACGCGGCTTAGGGCGTCACTCGCAGGCCTTTCGGCGGCTGCGGCGGTGTGCGATCGCGATTAGGATCACTGCCGCGATATGCGAATTTAATCGCATCGGCCATAATTGGCCCGTCGGCATTATTGTCAAGTGTAATTTGCCCATTCTGCCCGGTAGTCAGATAATAGACACCTAACGAATTCCATCGGCCAAAATTGGCTGATTGATCGACAATGACGGTGGTTTCACCGCCTTGATGTTTAATTTTATACTTCACATCCGTCGCTTCGCGGACAGCCGAGGGCGAACTGCCTAGAAAACCATGCCATTCAAAAATTTCATAATTGCCGGCGAGGCCAATGGTCGGGCGAAATAGCGCGGTATTGCTGCCGTTACCCTTATTCGTGGTGGCGTAACCCACCAGCGTCGCAGGATCATCCGGATCTTCAAAATGCCGGTCGCGCAAAGTATAATGGCCGCCGCCGCTTTGGTCAAAATTATTCGGCAAATACTGCCAACGTCCGGTCAATTCCGCTTGCAGACTTCCCGGTGAAGTGGCATGATGCCAATTATCAATAATGATATCAGACACCACTTCTTTGGGCGACTTCAACAGAATGAGCGAAGTTCCGGTCACGGCGTCAGCCGTGCCTTGAATCATGCCCGTTTCGCCGCCAATCGTTTCGCTGCTAAACTGGGCGCCGTTATTCACCGCCGGATCCTGGCCGCCACGAAAATGAAAATACGGACCGGCGTAACCACGCAATCTCGCCAAATCACTATTCGACACGTTTTGCGGCGCACCCGTGCCGTTGAACACAACGACGCCATTATCGAAAAACCGGACCCACAATCCGCCGGAGCCACCCGCGCCCTGGCGCAGGCGTTCGGCCTCCGTCGTCGGATAGCCCAAATCAATCTCATACTCGTCATACCACAACGTGTACATGTGCTCCTCCGGTGGAGAAAACGAAAAATAGCCGTCGCCCAGCAATGCAAAGCCAAGCCAAAAACGCATATGCCGGAAATTATTGCGCGGGATGGCGTCATCGTGGCCCGGCACCCCATGCGAGGTTTCGCCGTCGATCAACAGCACATGCGGCGCCGGCGCCTGGCGCATAAAATCATGGTACGTGCTCAGATTATAATCGACGTCGCCCAAAGAATAAAAGAATACCGAATGCTCTTTCAACATGCCATTGGTATAATCCCAGCCCCAATTATGCATGCCGCCGCTATTCACCAGAATCGCTTTATCCGGTCCCATCCGTTTGCGGAGGTCCGCCAGAATTTTATTGATGCCATTGGTAATGTGCCCGGAAATCCAATCGTCGTTGTGCTCTTTAAAATCATTGACGCCGTTGCGATCAAAATCAATGTCGCCGTTGGCGCTGTAGGGAAAATTCCACAACCCGTCGGTCGCGATACCGTCATAATAATTTAAATCCACATAACTGAGATGCCACTCGGCAACAACCTCGTTGTAACGCTTGCCGGCCCATGGGCCGCTGGTGGCGCGCGGACAAAAGTCGGTCAAATCCATGTAGTTGTCGGTGTCAAAATAAAGCCGCACCGGCGAGCCATCGGAATGGCGCGTTTTCCATTCTTCGGGCACTTGCATGCCGTAGCTGCCGGGGCCTGCATTCCAATCGCGTGTCGGTAAAATCACGGTGTTCGGATTCAACGCTTTGATGGATTGCGCAAACTCGGCGCCGCGCGCGCCGGTGTCAATCAGATCGAAGCGCGAATACCAATCCGGCACGGCGCCGGACCATTGAAAGCTGGCAATTCGCGGATACCGATGATTGGGAAATGCTTTCACGGCGCTGGGGCGAGTGGACTTGCTTTTTTCAACATGCGGCTCATTGGCCCAAATCGGCATCTCTTGCCACAAGATGAACCAAAGAACACAAAGCACGACTCCGAAACACGCCGCGAGACGGCGTTCCCGGCGGCGAATAAAACGGGTTTTCATCTCCATAATTATTTTCCCTGAGATAAAATATGTTAACGCAATGAAATAATAACTCAGATTTAATAAAACCTAAATATTTATCATTGCAATTACCATGCCCGCCATGGCTAATTGCACAAACACCAGTGTTGTGACTGAAGAATCAGAACAGCTTGATGATTTAATTTTTAGGCGTGGTTTACAACTCAGCGT
>CAYZFF010000102.1:9289-12593 GCA_964477305.1 uncultured Cytophagia bacterium | reverse complement strand
AATTTTATAAATGCGGAAAACGCGAAGAGGTTAACAAGGCAAAACAAAATGTCCAAAAGCGAAATAGCAATTCTCGGCCTTCTGGCAGAATGTCCGATGCACGGCTACCAAATTCACCAGCAGATCAAAGAGCGGGAAATGGATTACTGGGCGAAAATCAAGTTGCCATCCATTTATAGCACGCTCACGCGACTGGTGGAGCAGGGCTTGATCACGTCGGGCAAAGAGAAAGTCGGCAACACGCCGGAGCGCACGGTTTATTCGCTCACCCCGGTGGGTCGCGAGCAGCTTGGCGAGCAGGTGCAAGCTTTTCTGCGCGAAGACGACCATCCGGAATGGCTCTTTGGTCTCGGCGTCGCTTTTATCTGTGGCGCGCCGCGCGAGAAAGTTTTGGAGGCGTTGCAACATCGCCGGCAAAATATCGAAAAACATTTGCAGACGCTGGCGCAGGAAGCGAGCACTTATAAAGATAAAATTCCGTTCAACTGGTATATGTTAATCGAGCACGCGCAGAAACACATGCAGTTCGATCTTGACTGGTTGGCGCAATTGATTGACACGGTGCAAAAGGTGGAGCGTTGGACGCCCGAATGGCAATGTCCTGAATGTGTCGCCGGCATAACGCCGGCCACCAGTTTGGTAACGGCTCCGGTGAGTGCTTAATTTTTTTAAACAAAAACGTTTAACAAAATAATTGCCGCAAGATAATTTCAAGGAGGACAATAAATGAAGCAGGTGAGATGGATGCGCGTCGTTCGTCGCTTGTTACTGAGCGCGGTTTTCTTTTTGCTGGGAACTGAAGCCACGGCGCAACCGGCGGGCGACGACACGAATGTCGTGCCACTGAATGGCAAAATTATTAAATTGGACGAAGCGATTCAAACCGCGCTCGAAAAAAATTTACAATTAAAGGCGGCGCGGCAATCAACCGAGGCTGCAAATTGGGGCGTGAAAAATGCCTACACGCAATTTCTGCCGAGCGTCAACTTGAACTTTAATTATGTTCGACTGGACGGCGGCACCGTCGATCGCGCCAACATTTTTACCGACGTCGGCCGTGAATTAGTTAAACAATTTGCCCCGAACGAAGATCCGAATCAAATTCGCCCGAGCGCGTGGCGCAATTCCTACGGTCCTTCGGTGAGTGTCACGCAGCCGATTTTCACCGGTGGCACGCTGCTGGCCAATGTCAGCGTGGCGCAGGCGCTGGACATGACGGCACAGGCGAATTTTTCCAATACGGAACAGCAAGTCATTTATAATACGCAATTCGCGTATTTTAATGTGTTGCGCGCGCATGAGCTGATTGTCGTCGCGAAAGATCAATTGCAAACCGCGGAAGAGCATTTGAGCAGCGCTCGCAAGCAAGTCGAGGCCGGCTTGCGCAGCAAAACCGAAATTCTCCGTTGGGAAGTTCAAAAAGCCAATGCTGAAAGTTTTCTCGCGCGGGCCGAAAACGGTTTGGCCCTCGCTCGTCCGGCGCTCAATCAAGTTTTGGGTTTGGAATTGAACGCCGAGTATTCCGTGCTTCCTGTCGATGATCTCCCGGTGGCAATTCCCGCAACGGTGGACGAGCAAATCGCGATCGCGTTACGCAAGCATCCCGGTTTGCGGGTGATGGAAGCCAATGTCGATCTGGCGGGCGCGCAAGTGAAGGTCGAGCGCTCCAATTTCACGCCGAAAGTGGCCTTGGGCTACAACTATAGTTGGGAAGCGAACAATACGCTGAAACTCGACAGTTATAAAACCTGGTCACTCGGCATCACGGCGCAGTTTCCGATCTTCAATAGTTTCCGCGATTACACCAATCTGCAAAAAGCCCAGACCACAAAGCAGCAGACTGTAACGATGCAGCAGGATTTTGAGCGTAGCCTGCGTTTGCAGGTTTTGCAAGCATCGCAAAATCTTGATCTGGCCAAACGCCAGTTGACACTGACTGAAAAGGCGCGGGCGCAGGCCGAAGAAAACTTCCGCGTGATCAAGCGCTCGTATGAAGTCGGCCTGGCCTCGAATCTCGATTTTCTCGACGCGCAAAATGCGCAAAACCAGGCGCGCTGGGATAACGTCAATA
Source organism: uncultured Cytophagia bacterium (assembly GCA_964477305.1). Classification (GTDB taxonomy): domain Bacteria; phylum Zhuqueibacterota; class Zhuqueibacteria; order Zhuqueibacterales; family Zhuqueibacteraceae; genus Zhuqueibacter. The sequence continues at coordinate 10,522 of CAYZFF010000102.1, read as the reverse complement.
CGAAATATGATTTTTTGTTGGCCAAAACCGCGTTGGCGCAAGCCATGGGCGTGTTGAAAGGCCAGTAATCAGTTTTCAGTGAGCAGTATTCAGTTAACTGCTCACTGAAAACTGATTACTGAATACATCATGAGGACATACATGAAAACCAAAACCATAATTCTAACTGTTTTAACCACTGCCGCCATCAGTGTTGTCGCGTGGAGCCGTTGGAAAACGGATAAAATTCCAAGTGCTGCTGTTGAAGGATTGCCATTGTCGGTGAAAGTGCAGGTCGTGGAACCCGCGACGATTGCGCAGAGCCTGACAGTTTCCGGCACACTGGTGGGAGAGCATGAGGCCATGGTGATTGCCGAAGCCGGCGGCAAAATCACGAGCGTGCGCGCGCAGGTTGGTGATTGGGTCAATAAGGGCCAGCCCATCGTACAATTGGAAAATGATTTGCGGCACGTGGCGCTGGAGCAGGCGAAGGCACAATTGATGACGGCGCAGACGAATTTTGAAAAAGCGCAAAAAGATTTGAAGCGCTTTGAGGATTTATATAAAGAGCAAATTGCGACGCAGAACGATATTGAAAATGCGCGATTGGGCGCGCGCGCCGCGGAAGCGCAATTGAAAGGCGCCGAGGCTGCCTTGAAACTGGCGCAACGTCAATATGACGATGCTGCGATCAAAGCTCCGCTCGCCGGACGGCTCGCCGATCGCTATGTGGATGACGCGGCGATGGTGATGCCCGGCGACAAAATCGGCGTCGTGGTGGATGCGCGCCAAATGAAACTGCGTACGAGCGTTGCAGAGAACGAAGTAGCCCTCATTAAAACGGGACAAAACGTTGACGTGATCGCCGACGCTTTGCCGAATATTAATTTCTCCGGCAAAGTTTTTTCCGTGGCGCAAAAAGCCAATCACGAGCGCACGTATCCGGTTGAAATTTTGGTGAAGAACGATCAAACCGAATCGCTGCGCAGCGGCATGTTTGGCCGCGCGGCTGTGCAAGTTGCGAACGCCACCGACGCATTGGTGGTGCCGAATGAAGCCGTGCTCTCCGAAGGCGCGCATAAAAATTTTGTGTATGTCGAAGAAAACGGCGTCGCCAAACGTGTTGACGTGCAACTCGGCTTGAAGCAGCCGCAGCAAGTCCAAATCGCGAGCGGCCTCGCCGCCGGTGCGCGTGTCGTCGTCTCCGGCCAACAGCGTTTGACGGATGGCGCGAAAGTGGTCGTGCAGGAGTGA
>CAYZFF010000102.1:0-9189 GCA_964477305.1 uncultured Cytophagia bacterium | reverse complement strand
CTCACCCAAGTCTCCATCCAGCGCCCGGCGTTCATTACGATGGTGTTCGCAGCGTTGGCGGCGCTCGGTCTGTTTGCGTATTCGCAGATGGGCGTCGATCTGTTGCCGAAGATGGATTGGCCGATGGTCTCCGTCGTGACGATTTATCCCGGCGCCGGTCCGAAAGAGGTGGAAACGACGGTTTCCAAGCCGGTTGAAGAGGCGTTGTCGAGTCTCAACGGTTTGAAGCATCTGCGCTCTTTTTCCAATGAAAACGTGTCGGTGATTTTGGCCGAATTTTCTTTCACCACCGACGTGGAAACGGCGACGAACGAAGTACAGCGCAAAGTTGACGGCGTGCGCGCGGATTTGCCGAAAGAAATCTACACACCGACGGTGACCAAATCCGACATCAACGATTTTCCCATTGTGCGTATCGCGATGAGTGGCGGCACTGATCAGCGCGCGTTGTATCAATTTGCCGATGAACACGTATCGCAGCGCCTCGAGCAAATTCCCGGTGTGTCGAGCGTCGAAATCGTTGGCGGCCAACAGCGCGAGATTCGCATCGAGGTCGACAACGACCGCCTGCGCGCCTACAATCTTTCAGTGCTGCAAATCAGTCAGGCTTTGCAGCGCGAGAATCTCGATTTTCCGACCGGCAAAATCAATTCGCCGGTGAGCCAGCACATCGTCCGCGTCGACGGCAAATTCACCACGCCCGAGGCGATGAATAACATTGTGCTCGCGGCCAACGGTGACAGCAAAATTTATTTGCGCGATGTGGCGCGGGTGTTGGATACATATAATGAAGATGTGACGTACACGCGCTTGAACGGCGCGGCGTCCGTCGGTTTGTTGTTGCAACGGCAATCCGGCGCCAACTCCGTGCAAGTCGCGGCGCTCGCAAAAGCCGAATTGGCACAAATTGAAAAAGAACAGAACGGCCGCATTCATTTTGAAATCGCGCAGGACATCACGCAATTCACGCTGCACTCCGTCGACGAAGTCAAGCGCGACCTCGGCCTTGCCGTGTTGATGGTGGCGATCGTGTTGTTCGTCTTTCTGCACAGCTTCCGCAATTCAATCATCGTGCTGCTGTCGATTCCGACCAGCTTGATCACGACGTTCATCATGATGCAGGCGTTCGGTTTCACGATCAATCTTGTTTCGCTGATGGCGCTGGCGCTCGTCATCGGCATTTTAGTAGACGATTCCATCGTCGTGCTGGAAAACATTCACCGCCATCTCGAAAACGGCGAGGAGCCGAAAACCGCGGCGCTCAAAGGCCGCGCGGAAATCGGTTTTGCCGCCATCGCCATCACGCTTGTCGATGTTGTCGTGTTTCTGCCGATTGCGCTGATCGGCGGCATCGTCGGTAAAATTTTTAAAGAGTTCGGTCTCACTATCGTCGTCAGCACGCTGCTCTCGTTGTTCGTGTCATTCACGTTGACGCCGATGCTCGCCTCGAAATGGTCGCGCGCTGGATCGACGACGTTGCGCTGGGGCTGGCTGCATTTTCTGATTGAGAAATTCGAAGCGCTTCAAGAAGGGCTGAACGGGCGTTATCGCCGCTGGCTGGCATGGGGATTGGATCATCGCAAGACGGTCGTGTTCACCAGTTTTGCTTTGTTGATTCTGAGTTTCGCGTTGGTGCCGTTTGGTTTGATTGGCACCGAGTTTATGAGTGAAGCGGACCGCGGCGAATTTGCGGTGAATTTGGAAATGCCGATTGGCACCGCGCTCGACATTACCGATGGCGCGACGCGACGCGTGGAAAATATTTTAACGGCCATGCCGGAAGTGACGCGTTATTTGTCGACCGTCGGCAAATCGCAAAGCGAATGGTCGAGTGCAAAGCGCCCGAACGTCGCGCAAATTTCGGTTGCTTTGAAAGAAAAGCGCGAGCGCCAACGCAGCACGGCTGAAGTGATGAATGACATTTCGCGGCAGGCCGCCGGCATTCCCGGTTTGCAAGTGCGCATGAGCCCGATCAGCATGTTCGGTGCCGCGCAGGAAGCGCCGCTGCAGATTGAAGTGAAAGGCCCGGATTTGGCAACGCTCGCCGGCGTCGCGGAAAAAGTGACGGCGATCACCGCGCAGGTCGCCGGCACGCGCGACGTGAAAAGTTCGTGGGAAGAAGGCCAGCCGGAAATTAAAATTTCGGTGGACCGCGACCGCGCGGCGCAATTCGGCTTGACGCTCGGCGAAATTGGCGTGGCGATGCGCACCGCGCTCGAAGGCGACATCGCGACGAAATTCAAAGACGGCAACACCGAATATGACACACGGGTTGTGCTTGCAAAAACCAACCGCTCGAATCCGGCGGACGTGGAGAAAGTGACGCTGGTGAATTATCGCGGCGAGCGCGTTTTTCTCGGCCAGGTCGCAGACGTTTATTACGGCAAAGGCCCGACGATGATTGGCCGCAAAGATCGCGAGCGTTTGATCACAGTGTTCTCGAACCTCGACGGTAATGTGCCGCTCGGCCAAATTTCCGCAGAAATTAAGCAACGCGCTGCGAGCCTCGAACTGCCGCCCGGCGTGACGATTTCGTATGCCGGCGACGTGCAAAACATGCAGGACATGTTCCGCGACATGATGATCGCGATCACCTTTGCCGGATTGTTTATCTACATGATCATGGTGGCACTGTTTGAAAGTTATGCGCATCCGTTCACGATCATGTTTTCGATTCCGGTGGCACTCGTCGGCGGCCTCGGCGCGCTGGCGCTCACCGGACAAACGCTGAACATGTTTTCGATGATCGGCGTTTTGCTCGCGATGGGCTTGGTGACAAAGAATGCGATCCTGCTCGTCGATCGTACCAATGAGCAGCGCGCGAAAGGATTCTCGGTGCGTGAGGCGTTGCTCGAAGCCGGCCCGACGCGTTTGCGTCCGATTGTTATGACAACGCTGACGATGGTGCTTGGCATGGCGCCGCTGGCGCTCGCGCTGGGCGCCGGTTCCGAAATTCGCCAGAGCATGGCCATCGTCGTCATCGGCGCCTTGGTCAGCTCAACGCTGTTGACGCTGATTTTGGTGCCGGTAGTTTATTCGTATATGGAAGGCGCCCGTGCGTTTTTCAACCGCAAAAAAGCTGCCGCGACCAATGGCCGCTACGAAAAAGTTCCGGAGCGGGTGAGAGAGGCTGTGGCTTAAAGTTGAACGTGTGAAGCATTGCAAAGGAGAAAAGTCGTGAAGCCTTTTCTCCTTTTTGTTTTATTTGCAAAGCTTTTTGTTGACTCTTGGTGTTGGTTTTTGTAAAATAGGATTATTTAAAACCAATCAACATCTTCCTGCTAATTCTTTCCAAAGCCGGACGGCCTTATTCGGGAAGTAATTGAGTCGTTGGCAATAAGTTGGTTGCTTTAAATGCTGCGAAATTTAAATAGTCCTATGGTTTAATAGAAAGGAAAGCAATGTCTGAACGAATTATCCGCGTTGGGCACAGCCCGGACCCCGATGACGCTTTTATGTTTTATGGTTTAGCCAGCGGCAAGGTAAAAATCGAGGGTGTGCGCATCGAGCACGTGATGGAAGATATTCAAACCTTGAATGAACGGGCGCTGCGCGCCGAGCTGGAAGTCACGGCGATTTCGGCACATGCTTTCGTGCACGTCGCCGAGCAATACTGGGTGATGCGCACCGGCGCCAGCATGGGTGAAGGCTACGGACCAGTCATTGTGGCAAAGAAAAATTATAAGCTCGAAGATTTACACGGAAAAGTTGTCGCGACGCCGGGCCGGTTGACGACCGCCAACCTGTTGTTCAAGCTTTATACGGAAGGCGTCAATAATGTCGACGTGCCATTCGATCAAATTATCGACGCGGTGCAGGCCGGAAAAGTCGATGCGGGCTTGTTGATTCACGAAGGCCAAATTACCTACAAAGAAATGGGCTTGCATAAAGTCATTGATTTTGGCGAGACCTGGCAAAATGATTCCGGCGGACTGCCGTTGCCTCTCGGCCTTGATGTTGTGCGCAAAGATTTAGGCGAACCCTTGGCGCGTCGCCTGTCGAAAGGTCTGCAGGACAGTATCCATTACGGTTATCAACATCAGGACGAATCGATTCCTTACGCGCTTGAATTTGGCCGGGGGATTGACACCGCGCTCGGCACGCGCTTCGTTAAAATGTACGTCAATGACGTCACCATCGACATGGGCGAACGCGGCCAGCGGGCTTTGCAAATATTGTTTGATCGGGCTTTTCAGAAAAAGTTGATTGCGACGCGCCCCGTGGTGGAGTTGTATTGAAAGAATAAAATTTTTCATCGTTGCAACTACTGATGGTTGACTCTCAAGGATCGACACTTAAATAACTTTCCCATTTCACGCGACTGTCATTCCCGCATGCTTTTGGCGGGAATCCAATGATTTAAAGCCTGTGGTTGCCCGATTAAAGCGTTTAGGCACGACGATCACCTGGGAAAGTTATTTTTCTGCACCTCTACTCGCGCATCATTGAAACACGCGCCATTGCCCACGAAACTCGCCGTATCTGGCGCCAAAGCTGTTGCGGTTTGGCCGTTTTGCGAGGCTTTGCGCCACGCGCCTTTGGGCATACTCACCACGCCTGGACATACCAACTCGCTTAATTTGACCCGGCAATGGACTTCGCCATATTGATTGAAAACACGCACGGTGTCGCCACTTTTCAGCGCACGTTGCCGGGCATCGGTTGGGTGCATGGTAAGAAAAAGCTCCGGCAAATTAAATTCGCCGAACGAGCTGCTGATCAACTTGCCGTTAGCCGGGCTAATGAGCGTCAAGGGGAAATTTGGGTCTTCGTTTTCCAAGTACACAAACGGGTCCTCGCCGAGCACGCTGGGGGCGAGGTGAACTTTACCGTCACTCGTCCACGGAAACGCTGTGACAAACTGAATCGGCGCTTGGTCGGGAAAATCAAAAAAGGCGATTTTTTCTTTTGTCAGTTTTTCAAAGTTTAAATTTTTGATGCCTCCCACCGACGCCACCGCGCGCCGCAGATACGCTTCGGTGTCTTCATGAAACGCGCGATCATCCCAGCCCATGGCGCGGCCGAGCATGGCAAAAACTTCTTCATTCGGTTTGGCTTCGCCGAGCGGCGGGATCACCGGTTCCAGGTATTGCAGGGCATAGCTGCCGTACGCTTTCTTAATTTCTTTTTGCTCCAAAAAAGTGACGGCGGGCAAAACGATATCCGCCAAAGCCGCCGTGTCCGTCAGCACTTGCTCGAACACCACCGTAAACAAATCTTCGCGCTGAAAACCCTGTATCACTGCATTTTGATGCGGAATCGTGGCGACCGGATTGCAATTATAAACAAAAATGCCTTTGACCGGCGGATTATTTTCTTCGAGCAAAATTTTGCCGAGTTGGCTCATGTTGAGCTCGCGCGTTTGCGAGGGCGCGGCCTCAACTCTTTTGCTATCATCGACGCGATAAGCGCCGCTGTTGCTCATCGTATAACCGCCGCCGCGTTTGCCGAACTTGCCGAGCAGCGCCGGCAGCGCCAAAATCGCGGCAGCCGCCTGGCCGCCATTTCGATTGCGTTCGAGTCCCCAGCCGCAGCGCAACACCGCTGGCTCCGTTTCCGCATACATTTGCGCGAGTTTTGCAATTGCCGAAGCTTCGACGCGCGCAATGCCGGCAGCTTTTTCGAGCGAATATTCGGCGGCTTTTTGCAAAAGGATTTCGGCGCCAACCGTGTGTTGCGCGATGAAGTCGCGATTTAATAAATTATGCTCGCGCCAGTAATTGATCATCGCCAGCGCCACGACGACGTCCGTGCCGGGATAAACCGGCAGATGCAAATCAATTTCTTCTTTCGAAAAATTCAACCGTGGATCGACAACCGCGATTTTTGCACCGGCAGCTTTCGCCTGTTTTAAGTATGGCACGAGATGAATATTCGAGGCTTTCGGATTGGCGCCCCATACCAGAATGAATTGCGCATGAACATAATCCTGAAACGCAACGCCGGGCATACGGCCATACATGGCGCGCGCCACTGCAGTTGTGGGCGCCGCGCAAACTGTGTGCGCCAATTGTGACGCGCCTAATTTGTTGAAGAAGGCCGTGTCTGAGGTGCCCTGCCCCAACATGCCGTTGGAGCCACCGTAATTGAACGGCAAAATCGCCTCGCCGCCCCATCGTGATTTGATCGCGGTGAACCGTTCACAAATCGTGCGAATCGCTTCATCCCAACTGCAGCGCGCAAATTTGCCTTCGCCCTTTTTGCCGACACGCCGCATCGGATAAAGCAGGCGTTCGTCGCTATAAACATGCTTGGCATAATCGCCGACTTTGGCGCAGATAAAACCTTGCGTCACCGGATTCAAATCCGACGCACGCAATTTTGTGACGCGGCCATCGACGACTTCGACACTTAGGCTGCAGGTGTCGGGGCAATCCATTGGGCAAACCGAGGGGAGAGTTTGGGTGAGCATAAGTGAGTGCACTTTCAATAAAGTTTCTCGGCAACTTTCGCAGCAAAATGCTTGAACACATCCATTTGGCAAAACGAACGATTCCAGCGCAGCGAAACCGCTTCATCACGAAATATATAGCCGGAAAATTCTCTGAATGTCAAGTAAAAACTGAGCGCTTAAAATCGGAGTTAATTCTTGCGCTTTAGTCCGTGACCGCTTAAATTAGACACTATAAAAGTAAGCGTGATGTCGGTTTTGCAAACGACTTATAAGGTCCCGCGCCGTTAAAAAAAACGGCGAAATAACATGCGGCTAAAATTGAATCTGACCATAGGTGGAAGATGCGGCAGAAAGTAAAACAAAAAAATCATCAGAAAAGAATGGCAATACCCAAAGCGCAACCAAAAACCAAAGCCGGGAAATGGACGGCACTAAAAGTAAGCCCGGAAGAAATCATTAAAGACTATCGCCTCGCTTTTCAAAGCCGGCAAGTGAGTCTCGTTGGCCGCAAAGAAGTGATGGCCGGAAAAGCGAAATTCGGCATCTTTGGCGACGGCAAAGAGATTCCGCAACTCGCGCTCGCCAAGGCATTTCGCCAAGGCGATTTTCGCTCGGGATATTACCGCGATCAAACATTGATTTTTGCACTCGGCATGCATACGATGCAGGAATATTTTGCGCAACTGTATGCTCACGCCGATGTCGATGCTGAACCGGCCAGCGCCGGACGAGCCATGAATGCCCATTTCGGCACGCGCAGCTTGAACCCCGACGGCACTTGGAAGAATCTGATGGAAATGCACAATTGTTCCGCGGACGTTTCTCCCACCGGCTCACAAATGCCGCGTCTTGTTGGACTCGGCTATGCCTCGCGGCTCTACCGCGAATTGAAAGAACTGCAGCACCTCAAGCAATTCTCTAATAATGGAAATGAAATTGCGTTTGGCACGATCGGCAACGCCACTTGCGCCGAAGGCATGTTCTGGGAATCTATTAATGCCATCGGCGTGCTCAAGGCCCCGGTGCTGCTATCGATTTGGGATGATGAGTACGGCATTTCCGTGCATAATGAACATCAAATGACCAAAGCCAACATGTCGGAATTATTGAAAGGCTTCCAACGTGCTTCGACTGGCTCAGCGCGTGACGGTTTCAATCTTTACACCGTGAAAGGCTGGGATTATCCCGCTTTGGTTGAAACGTATTTGCAAGCGGCGGCGATTGTGCGCCGCGAGCACATTCCGGCGATTGTGCATGTCGTCGAAATCAACCAACCGCAAGGCCATTCGACTTCAGGAAGTCATGAACGCTACAAATCCAAAACAAGATTGCAATGGGAAGAAGAATTTGACGGCATTCGGAAAATGCGCGAATGGATGATCGCCGAAGCCATTGTCACCGCTAAGAGACTTGACGAATTTGAAGAAGAAGATATAAAGTTAGTGACAAATATCCGCGATCAAGCCTGGCAAGCTTATCAGTCGCCAATTCTCAAAGAACGGCACGCGGTGGGGAATATGATAAATGACATGGCGACCACCTCGGCCCGACAAGCAGAGTTGCAGAGAGTCAAAAATTCTCTGCTCGCGATTCCGAATCCGTTGCGGCGCGATTGCATGCTGGCCATCCGCCAGGCGCTGATCATTGCGCGCGAAGAGAATAGTATTGCCAAACAAAACCTTGTCGCGTGGAAACAGCAACACGAGGCGCTCAATACCAGTCGTTATGGTTCGCATCTTCATAATCAAGCGGCAGACTCGGCGTTGCGGGTTGCGGAGATCAAACCGGTTTATTCGGAAAAATCGCCAACCGTAAATGGCTTTGAAGTGTTAAACGCCGGCTTCGACGCCGCGCTGAGTCGCGACGCGCGGGTGATTGCCTTTGGCGAAGACGTCGGCAAACTCGGCGACGTTAATCAGGGTTTCAAAGGCTTGCAAGAAAAATATGGCGAATTGCGCGTTTCTGATACCGGTATTCGCGAATGCACGATCATCGGACAAGCCATCGGCATGGCGATGCGTGGCTTGCGACCGATTGCGGAGATTCAATACCTCGATTATATTTTGTACGCGCTGCAAATTCTCTCTGACGATCTTGCGACGGTGCAGTGGCGCACGCATGGCGGCCAGAAAGCGCCGGTCATTGTGCGCACGCGCGGCCATCGTCTCGAAGGCATCTGGCATGCCGGTTCGCCGCTGGCCGGTATCATTCATCTCGTACGCGGCATGCATGTTCTCGTCCCGCGCAACATGACGCAAGCCGCCGGTTTTTACAATACGCTGCTGCGCGGCGAAGATCCGGCTATCCTTGTTGAAGTATTGAATGCCTATCGCTTAAAAGAACGCGTGCCGGATAACATTGGCGAGTTCACTGTGCCGTTGGGCATGCCGGAAGTTCTTCGCGCCGGAAAGGATATTACTGTGGTGACGTACGGCGCGTGTTGCCGTCTTGTTATGGAAGCCGCGGATTTATTGAGCCAAACACATATCGACGCAGAAGTGATCGATGTGCAATCGCTGCTGCCGTTCGATCTGCACGGCGTGATTGGCGCATCGCTCAAAAAAACGAATCGAATTATTTTCGTGGATGAAGACGTGCCCGGAGGAACCACCGCTTACATGATGCAAGAAGTTTTGGAGAAACAAAGCGGCTATCGCTGGCTGGATTCGGAGCCGCGCACACTGACGGGAAAAGCGCATCGTCCGGCCTATGGCTCTGATGGCGATTATTGGTCGAAGCCGAATGTCGAGACGATTTTCGAGGCGGTGTATGAGATGATGCACGAAGCGGCGCCG
>CAYZFF010000101.1:5099-12603 GCA_964477305.1 uncultured Cytophagia bacterium | reverse complement strand
AGGATTTATTGCAATGAAAAAACTCATGTACGGCACCATCGCCCTGTTTGTCATCATTATGGTTGTCGTTATTGTCATCGCCAGGCAGCATCCGGTGCAATTGGTGAAATATCAAAACGGAGAAGTCATCGAATCAACAAAATGACCCAAGCGCTTTCCACAACTTCGACGCCATCTTTCCCCTCAACCGCAGCCGTTTGCGACTTGTGCGGATTGCGCTTGCCCAAACGAGCTTACACAGCCAATCATAACGGCGCCGACCGGCATTTCTGCTGTTCGGGTTGCCGCCAAGTTTTTTTATTGCTCTGCGAAAGCGGCCTGATCGAAGGCAATTTCAAAAGTTCCGAAATTTATCAAACCAGCCTGCGTCTCGGCATCATTTCCAATCCCGAAGCCGAAACACCCGCGCCGCCGGCTGATCTCAAAGACACGCAAGAACTCGTTTTGCATCTCGATGGGATGTGGTGCTCGGCGTGTTCGTGGCTCATCGAAAAAGCTGTGCATGCCGAACCCGGCGTGGTGCATGCGCGCGTGATTTACGCCTCGGACACCGCCAAAATTTATTATCGCCCCGAGCAAACCTCCGCGGAAAAAATTTCCGGCGTCATCGGCAAGCTCGGTTACAAAGCCGCGCCGCGCGAAGCCGCCTCTGCCGCGCACGCCGCCGAACGCAACGCCCTGCTGCTCAAAATGGGCCTCGCGTTGTTCGTGATGATGAACGTGATGTTTTTTACTTACGTCATCTATGTCGGCTATTTTCAAGAACTCGCGCCAGAAATTCAACGCCTCATTCCGCTGGTGTTATTGCTACTGGCGACGCCCTCGGTGTTTTGGTGCGGGCGGCCGATTCACCAAAAAGCGTGGCGCAGCTTGCTGGCGCGCGCGCCAACGATGGAACTGTTGCTGTCGCTCGGCATCTTCGCCGCATTTTTCTACAGCGTTTATGCCATCTGGCGCGGCGACCATCATTTTTATTTCGACACCGCGTGCAGTCTCGTCGCGCTGGTGCTGGTGGGAAAATTTATTGAGTCTTCCGCCAAACAAAAAGCCTCGGCGAATATCAATCGCCTCTATCAAATGATGCCCAACAAAGTGCGGCTGGTGGCGCCGGAAGGCGAACGTTTGGTGGCGATTGCCAAGCTGCAAGTGGGCGATCATTTCGTGGTGAAAGCGGGCGAAAAAATTCCCGCTGATGGGCGCATTGTTGCTGGCCGGGCGATCGTCGACGAGTCTCTCCTCACCGGTGAATCGAAACCGATCGAAAAACAAAGCGGCGACGCGGTGACCGGCTCGACTATGTTGGTGAACGGTTTCGTCACCGTGGCGGCGTTGCGGATCGGCGAGCAGACGATGTTGGCCCATATTATCAAAATGGTTGAAACCGCACTAACCAGCAAATCGCCGTTGGAGCGTTTGGTGGATCGCCTCGCGCGTGTTTTTATTCCACTGGTGTTGGTGCTCTCTTCCAGCACGGCCGCAGCTTTGCTCTTTTCCGGCGCTGGATTGGAAACCGCTTTATTGCGTGCGATTACGGTGTTGGTTATTGCCTGCCCCTGCGCTTTGGGCATGGCGACGCCGCTTGCCATTGCCGCGGGGATTGGTTACGCGGCGCGACGCGGCATTTTGATTCGTGACGGCGCGGCGCTGCAACTCGCCGGAAAAGTTTCCACGGTGGTTTTCGACAAAACCGGCACGCTGACTGAAGGTAAATTTTCCGTGCTCAATTTTAGCGGCGGCGAATTGGCCGCGAGCGCGGCGCGGCGTCTCGTCGGTTCGCTGGAACAAGCTTCCAATCATCCATTGGCCGTTGCGATTGTGGAAGCTTGCAAAGACCAACACCTTGCCTTATTTGAAACTAGCGAAGTGCAAATCGCGGAAGGAAGAGGAATCAGCGGTTTGGTGTTGGCGGCAGAAAATCCGATCCGAGTCGTTATCGGCAACGAAACCTTTGTCCGGGAAAACGGTTTTGCGATTCCCCGCGAACAACGCGAACTCGTAGAGCGCGAAGCGGAACGTGGCCGGACCGTGGTTTTCTATGGAATCGCTGGATGCGCCAACGCTGGTTATCTCGTGTTGGGCGATTCATTGAAACCCAATGTGCAATCCGTTGTCACGGAACTGCAGAGACTGGGCGCCGCCGTACGCTTGCTTTCCGGCGATGCGAGATTGACCACAGCCGCGGTGGCACAACAAGCCGGTATTGTCGAATTCAGTGCGGAAGCGCGCCCCGAAGCGAAAATCACTACCATTCGGGATTTGCAAGAACAGCAGCAAATCGTGGCGATGGTTGGCGATGGCATAAACGACGCGCCGGCTTTGGCGCAAGCTGAAGTTGGAATCGCCATGGGCAGCGGCACCGAAATCGCAATCGCCTCGAGCGCCATCACCATGATGCGTGATGATCTCGCGCTCGTACCCGAAGCCATTCAGCTTTCGCGCCGCACCGTGCGCACGATCAAACAGAATTTGACCTGGGCCTTTTTTTATAATGCCATCGGCATCGTCATTGCACTCGCCGGTTGGCTGAATCCGTTAATGGCGGTTTCGGCGATGCTGGTGAGCAGCTTGTCGGTGGTGGGCAATTCCCTGCGGTTGCACGAAGGCAAAGGCAAGACGCTCGAGAAATTATTGGAGATTCTCGTGCCGTGGCGGGAGCCGAAAGCAATTTAACTGTAACCCAACTTTTTTGAGGACTGATTATACGGAATGGTTATGGAGAAGAATTTTGCCAAAAGCATGACGTTCAGATATGTTTTTGCTCTGAGTGTTTTGGCGCTGATCGCCATTACCTCGGACCACCTTCTCCAAAAGGAAATTGAAGCAGAGCGGCATCGCGGCACTGGAATCAAACGCAGCGCCCAACAGCGGATGCTGTCGCAGCGCGCCACTTTTTGCGCCATCCGCTTGACGCACAGCAGATCGTCCCGCGAACGCGAGGATTTGCGCCGCGAGCTTGCCTCCACCATCGCGGGCATCGATTCTGTTCTCAATGAATTAGTCAACGGCGATTCAACGAGGAGTTCGTTCAAGCACTCTTCGCCCGCGATCCAGGCGATTTATTTTTCGCCGCCGCATTCGTTGCGGGAGAAAGTGCAAAAATTTTTGATCGCCTCTAAAGCCTTGGGGCAAGCGCCGGAGAGTGAGCTTAAACAAGAAAACCCTAATTTGCAATATATTGCGGCCGGCGCCACGGAGCTGTTGGCGGCTCTAAATGAGTTGGTGGAACAGTATCAACGCGAGAGCGAAAAGGGGATTCTGCGCTTGCAGCGTTTGGAACGCACCGTGATGGTGATAACGATTTTCGTGTTGCTGCTGATGGCGGGATTTATTTTTCGCCCTTTGGTCATTCGTCTGCAAGCGTATCTTGTCGAGCGGGGACAAGCCGAGGCCGAGCGTGAAAAACTCATTGTCGAACTGCGCGAGGCTTTAGCCAACGTCAAAACTTTGCGCGGTCTGGTGCCGATTTGCGCCTCCTGCAAAAAAATTCGTGATGATCAAGGCTACTGGAATATTCTTGAAGATTACATTGCCAAACATTCCGAAGCGGATTTTACCCACGGCTTTTGTCCGGAGTGCAAGCAGAAGTTTGATGACGAATAGGCTGGATTATGCCTTGCAAACGCTGACCACGAAGTAATACTCATCGCGCGTATCTCGCGCATTAACGAATCATCAGCGAGCGATATTACGGTTAAATCCGTGTATGTTTTATAGAGCTTCTTTGTGCCGGTGATGCGATTGAAACAGGATGCGATTTCCGACCGTTCCATTCCGGCTTGGTTCAAAGCGATGAGAATCGGAGAATTTTAAATTTGGAATACTAACCATTTTAAAAAGAGAATGACTATGAAGTACATCATCACTATCACCGTTTTGTGGCTTATTGCCATTGTCACCACGATTTCATTTGTCGGTAAGGCAGATGCTTTCAATTACATTGGGCCGGTTTATTTCATCTGTATGGTTGGCTCGATTGTTACGATGAGAAAAGCTCTGACAAGATAAGCCGTTGGAGAAACGAGGAGGAAATCGCATGATCAGCCGCAGCGATGCACGGCGCTCACGAAAAGCCACTGAATTTTGTGCGTAAATACATTTTTTTCTGCTCGATCACAAAGCCATCGGCAAACAGTATTTTTTCTTGGCATGTTCATGGCATTGGTCGGCGGCTTGCTCGCCTAGTAGTACACTCATCACCAAGATTTTAACGCCAATTTATTCGAAACGGTTTTATGTTTTCAAGACGAAATGTATAAACCGTTTTTAGACTAACGATAGGTAATTCCCACCCATATTTGCCGGCCAAACTGATTGCGCAGGAGAGAGTTGGGTTGGCTTAAGTCAAGTCCGCCGTCGCCCGGGGTTAAATATTTTCCATTCAGCAAATTGTGAATTTCTAAAAACGGCGAAAGGCGCAGTCCGCCCAAACGCAAGGGCGCGGCCATTTTCACATCCAATTCATGGCGCACCGCCAATTGGCTTTGCTGGCCAGTCAGCCAGTCGGTGACTCTTGCCGGGCTGTTGATTTTACCGAAGATGCTGACGAGCCAACCGTGCCGGCTTAAATAATCGAGATTGTAGTTGATGGTGTGATGCTGATCCCACGCCAATGGGGTGTGGCGAGAAACGGTGGCCGTTTCGCCGCGCGCGAGGCGGAGCAGGTTGCTTTCGGGCCATGAAGCCGTGCCAGTGCTCAACAAGTATGTGTACATCAACGCGCCGTTGATCCCGTGGCCGAAATTTTGTTTAAGGGCCAATTCCAACCCGCTGGTGTAGGCACGCGCGCGATTTTCAAAACGCAGAACCGTTTTGCTGGCATTTAACTGGCCGCCCGTTGGCACCGCATAAGGCGAAGCGTCAAGCAAATCAACAAAGCTGCGATAAAAGTAGGTGAGCGAATACATGCTTTGCGGCGAGACGACGCGGCGGTACGTTATCTCCCACGCGCGCGAACGCAAAGGCTTCAAATCCGCATTGCCAAACAACGGCAGGTTAGCCTCCTGGTTGCCGCTGCGGTTCAGATATAAATAATATAAAGGCGGCAACTCATAGAACCAACCATAATTAAACGAGAGATGCTCGTTGCTGGCCAGCGGCACGGCGAGGCTCAACCGTGGCGCCAGCGTTTGCTTCACGCGCGCCTTGCCCGCCGTGAAAATATCCGTTGAATCAGCCCCGCCCAACGGGGTTTTTCCGGCATGGGGCGAGAAGGCCTCGTAGCGCAAGCCTAAATTAAAGATAAAATCGCTTTTCTCGATTTTATGATTGAAATAACTGGCAAACGTAAAAGGAAACTGATGAAAGGTATCGTTGTAGCGGCTGTAAACATAGGTGGTTTTATCTTCGACGTTGGGCCAGAGCAAATAGCGGGCGCGGTTGACCGCGAGATCGTAAATATTCGCTTCGAAGCCGGCTTTGAATTGATGCGCCGGATGCAGTTGACGCACGAAACTGAAATGTCCGGTCAGTTGTTTCTCCGTGCTCTGTTCATGCCACGGTTCGGTGGCGCCGGGCCAAGCGCTGGCCAGCGCCGGACTCTTCACGATGAGATTGGAAGGCGTGGCGGGAGAGGGGTCGCCGAAAATTTGCCGGCGTTGCGTCATGCCCACGAGATCGAAATGATAATAGGTCGAACTGTTAAGCGTGTGCGTAAGTGAGGCGCTGAGGCGCATATTGTGATTTTGCCGTTTGGGCAATGCCGAGAGCCGGCCTTCCCATTGCGCGTCGTATTTGCGCCAATCATAATCCGAGATGAGCGTCTGCAACCGCAGATACATGTTTTTAGACGTGCGTACGGCAAATTTAATGTTCACATCATAATTGGATAAAACCGGCGAACGAAACACCTGGCGCAGCGCTTTTTGCTGGGGCGTGTCACTTAAATTCAGGCCGCCGGAAATCAGGTAATTCGTTTCGATGATCGGTCCGCCGAGGGCAAGCATGAGCGGGCCGGAGAGGGCAAACTCCGCGCGACGCGTATTTTCGTAGCCTTTTTCTTTTGCCCCCACCACATCAGTGGCCACGCGGGCGCTGCCTTCAAAGTCATTGCGGCCTTCGCGAGTAACAAGATTAACCAAACCAGCAGAAACGTTGCCATATTCCGCACTGAACCCGCCGGTTTGGACCACCATTTCCGCGATGGCGGAGTTTTGCACCATGAAAGCGAGATCGCGTGTGAGCATGCTTGTCGCCGGCAGGCCGTCGATCAAATAAAGGGTGTTTGAGGCGCGGCCGCCACGGAAACGATTGGCGACAAATCCCGGCACCAGCGGCAGCGCGTCTTGAAAGGTCTGCACCGGCAGGGAAACGAACAGATTTTGCCCGCCGATATAATGCACACTGGCGATTTCATCTTTATAGATTTTGATGCGTGGAGCGATAACGACGATTTCCTGTTCAACTTGCAAGGCGCGCGCCGTCATCGCAAAGTTGACCGGCGTCGTCAGGTCGGTTTTGACTTCAACCTCGGTGATTTTGGTGGGAATATAACCGATCATCGTAACGCGGAGGGTATAGCCGCCGACCGGTAAATTGCGTATGGCATAAAATCCGTGTTTGTCAGCAGTTGCGCCATAAGTGGTGTTCTCAATAACAACGGCCGCGCCGGGCAAAGGGTTTCCGGTTTCGCTATCACGAACAAAACCAGACACGGCACCTGCTGTGCCGGCGGAAATTTTTTCGCTGAAGCCGAGTATCAACGCAAGGAGCAGCGCGCAGGTAAGTATTTTTCTAATTGCCAACATTGAAATGATCCTGTTTGATAGCGCCTACAAAAATCAATAGAAGGCGGCTACACGAATTGTCCTGTTTTCAGCCCAAATAAATTCAACTGTTTAAAACATGCAATGTATATGCCAGTTTAAAACTGCTGAAAATAAGTTGCCAGCTTTAGTGGATACACAGTTGTCTTTAAGTGTTTAGACAGCGCTTTTTATTAAGTTTTGCAGTGTGTCTTAAACAATGGCATACAGAAGCAAAGGAAATTAGAAACTTTAGTCATAAATATGCAAAACCATTCACACTGCGGAAAAAAAATGCACACTTCAGGCTATTGTTCTACAGAATCAACTTACGGAGATCAACTTTGATATTCAATAACCAATTCATGTGATTTTGGGGATGAATTATTTACTTTGTGCAATAATTGTTTCCACGAATGCATTTTTTTGCATAATTTTAAACAAACTAATACTACTTATAGTGTATGTTAATTTAAAATTTCTATATATGGATTGGCATTATGTATGTAGCTAATAAAAAAAATTTCGTTAGGTCGCGCTTTATCTTTCTTGTTGTTCCTTCCTGTTTTCATGAAACAAAATTGCTTTTGTAGTCTGTTAGCGGATTGCGTTTGTGTTCTATGTGGTAATCCTGTTGTTGTGAGTGGTCAGAGAAGAAGTCCGTAATAGATTTATTAGGTCACGTTTCATCTATCTGCATTTCCTTCCTGTTTTTTATCGAACAAAAATTTGTTTGCTGGACGTAGTGTGCCTGGTTGTTTTTT
>CAYZFF010000101.1:0-4999 GCA_964477305.1 uncultured Cytophagia bacterium | reverse complement strand
TTAGGATGTAAGTTGATTGCACCCAACGCGTAGAAGTGTGTTTGCTAATAAACCGTTTAATTCATTACATCCACTCTATTTAGGAGGCGAAGCATGTTGCGCAAAGCGTTGTTAGCTGTTTGCGTCGTGTTCCTGTTGCCGGCCATGTTGTTAGCGCAAGATGGTAAATTGCGCGGCAAGGTGGTCGACAAGGAATCTGGTGATCCCCTGGTCGGCGCGAATGTGACCATTGATGGTACATCTCTCGGCGCCGCGGCAGATTTGCGGGGCGATTATGTGGTTCTCGGCGTCCCCGCAGGCGTTCACACGGTCAAGGTTTCCTACATCGGATACCAATCGTTGGCGATCTCGAATGTCCGCGTTAACGCCGGTCTGACTACCAGCCAGGACTTCAAGCTCGCTTCGAGCGCGATTGAAGTGACGGCGCTCGAAGTGGTGGCCGAGCGTCCGTTGGTGCAACGCAACACCACCAACACCGTGCGGTTGGCCACGCAGGAAGATATTCAGAATTTACCGGTGCGCGGCTTGCAAAACATCGTGGCGTTGAACGCCGGTGTGGTGCAACAAAACGGCAATTTGTACATCCGTGGCAGCCGCAACGGTGAAGTCGCCTATTTTCTTGACGGCGCGAATGTGACCAACCCGCTGTTTAACACGGAAAACATTAGCGTCATTCAGGAAGCGATTGAAGAATTTCAGTTGCAATCCGGCGGTTACACGGCTGAATTTGGCGGCGCCAACGGCGGTATCGTCCGCACGACTTTGCGCTCCGGCGGTGACCGCACCAAGATGACGATTGATTACCGTACGGATGATTTTGCCAAACCAGGCAATCAATTCCTGAACACCACCTCTTTTGGCTATCGCAACGCCGTGGTGACCTTGAATGGCCCATTGCCAGGCCTCAATAAAATGAAGTACTTTTTGGCCGGCCAGCACAATTACGTTCGCAACCGGACGACCATGTTTTTGGAGCCGTTCCAATTCTCCGGTTTAACGACGGATCAGATTGATTCGCGCGGTGTCGGCGTCCTGCTGCCAGACAGCGGCAACATTGCTTTTGAAAGAAATTATTTGCCGGATAACTCGAATCAAGACAACTCGCTGCAAGGCACGTTGACTTATGATTTGAGCAACAAGCTGAAACTCCGTTTCAGCGGCAGCTACCAGAGAACGACCAACCCGACCAGCCATGGTTGGCCGGCGGCATTGGCTAATTTCTTCTGGGATCGGCAAAAGGAAGAGACCCGCCAATATGGCTTGGGTAATTTGAAAGCCACGCATCTGTTAAGCCCAAAGACGTTCTATGAAGTAGCGGTTTCTTTTACGGCTCGGCAATTTGAAGAGAAAGACCCGGATTTCGGCAACAACTGGCGCGCATTTCCGGATAGTATCGAGAATGCCAAGCTCGGCTATACCGAGTTCCGCGGCCGCTATCAAGGGCCATTGAATTACTCAACGATCTACGGTTTTGGTTTTACCAATCCGAACACCCCGAATAACTCCTATCAAATCAACAGCCAGAAAAGCGCCGGCGCGTCAATCGACTTCACCTCCCAGGTCAGCAATCGTTGGGAATTGAAGGTCGGTGGCCGCTTTGACCGGTGGACGATGCGTCTGTTCAACCCGACGAGCATCGCCGCGGCTTTGACTTATCTAAACGGTTCCACGGGCAACTCCCCCCGCCAGTTTACCAGCGACTTGCAGCGTAAAGTGGAATTGACCCGCGCCGGTGGTATCGCTTATTTCGGTTATGATGTCGACGGCAACAAGGTTAACTCGGGCCCGGATGGAGCACGTCACCCCTTCTTTGCTTCGGCTTACGTCCAAAACAAGTTAGAATATCGCGACCTCGTGATTAATTTGGGTTTGCGCTTTGAACGGATCGACATCAACGAGCCGATTCCCGATAATATTGAAGCGCCGACGTATGATCCCAGCTTGAATTACATCGACGAATCCACGTTGGGCGAGACTGCAGCCAACGATTATGTTTTGCCGCGTATCAATTTTGCTTTCCCGGTGACCGACAAAACCGTTTTTTACGCGCAATACGGCAAGTATGTGCAGATGTCGGCGTTGAACGGCCTCATTCATCCGATTTCCGTGCTCAGCTCTGAAACTTTACCGACCTCGCGCTCCCCGATTGATTTGGGCGGCAACGTGGTTGGTTTTCTGGCGAAGCCGGAGCGCACGACGCAATACGAAATGGGTATTCGGCAATCATTGTCGGATAATTTTGCCTTCACGATCACGACGTTTTACAAAGATCTGCGCGATCTGTTGCGCGCCGACCGCGTCATTTCGACTGGCTCCAGCGATGTCGCAGCCGGTAATCCGCTGATTGTTGCTCTGGTGAACAACGACTTCGGCACCGTGAAGGGCTTGGAAATGACGATGGAACTGCGTCGCGTCAAGCGTTTGGCGGCGCGCTTGAATTACACATTGTCGGATGCGCGCGGTACGGGTTCTTCGCGCCGGGCCTCCTTCGCGCCGGTCAGCGATGATTTGGCTGGACGTTTCCCGACTTTTGTCAATCAGTTGGATTTCAATCAAGCTCACCGCGGTTCGATGCTGCTGGATTATCGTTTCGCGAAAGGCGATGGCGGCTCGATTCTGAGCGGCGTCGGCACGAACTTGTTGTTTACCTTTACCAGCGGCCATAATTACACCCAAATCAAAGAACCGCTTGATCTCGGCCAGGCCAGCCCGTGGAACATCGGGGTGCGCCCGTTGATTGATCCGCGTAACCGTAACCCGGTGGAAGCGCTCAACTCCTCGACGACCCCGTGGAATTTCAACGTCGATCTGAATTTGAGCAAGCGTTTCGCTATTGCCGGCATCGACGCCGAGTTTTATTCGCAAGTGCTGAATCTGTTGAATACGAAAAACGTGATCAACCTGTATCCCAGCACCGGCACGGCAGATGATGATGGCTGGTTGAAAAGCCCGTTTGCGGCGGCGTTTGCGGCCATTCCGAACTACACGGCATTTTATCAGGCTATTAACCTCCAGAATCGCTGGGGTTATATCGGCGCGACCGGCACGGATTTGTATGCTAACCCGCGTCAGATTCGCTTCGGCATGTTGTTGGAACTCTAAGAGCAAAGTGCAGAGGGCATAGCGCTGCTAACGATTAGCCTTGCCCTTTGCGATTGCAGCTTTCATCAAGTCCATAACTTGAGATTAAAATAATGAAAGGGTTGCAAAATATGAGGAACAAAGTTAACACCTTCCGCTTTATAGTCGCGGTGTTGACACTGCTGGGTTTGCTGGCTTGGTCCGCGATGGCGAAAGAGCCGGCCAATGGCAAGCGCAGTGAAAAACAGTCGCTCTATAAAACCGCGGGTACACCACGGTATCAGATTCTCAACATCAACAACCTGTGGACGTGGTATCGCGCCGACGGCCTAGGCAACCACTCTCCGGGCGCCGATAACGGCACGTATTATCCGCGCGGCACCAAATGGGCGATTTACCAAGACGGCTTCATGTATGGCGCCAAAGCCTTTGTGGATGCGGCCAAGACCATTCCCGCGCCTTTTTCGCAGACGATCCGCGTGGGTGGCTCGACGTATGGCGTCGGCACCCGTGAAGGCTACGTGACCGGTTCCGGCGCTACCGCCGTTCCGGCGAACCCCGGCGATGCTGATGTTCGCGCTTATCGCATTCGTCGTGATTGGCAGATCATGTCCGATGATGAGTTGCGCCGCGATGCTGCGGAGAGCAACGAAATCGGTGTGACTGAAGCCAGTGCCGCGCAAATGCAGGTCATAAAAGATCGCTATGCCAAAGATTGGGCCGAATGGCCGGTGAAATACGGTGCGCCGTATGTTGATCGCAACAAAAATGGCAAGTACGATCCCCCGCCGGCGTTTTCCAACCCGAATGAGCTGATTGATAAGGGTTATGACGAACCAGGCGTGGCCGGTGGCGATCCCAACTCTCCGGCTGATCAGGTCATCTGGTTGGTTTACAATGATCTGGACCGCAACCAAGCGGTTGGCCTTTATGGTTCCGAGCCGCTTGGTTTGGAAATTCAAATGACCTTGTGGGGCTACAAACGCAGCGACGCGCTGGGCAATATCTACTTCAAGCGCTATCGCATTATCAACAAAGGCGGCGTGTCGATTGATGCGGCCAATAATAAGGGCACTTTTACGTTGGACAGCGTCTACTGCGCGCAGTGGGCTGACCCCGATCTTGGCTCTTTTGCCGACGATCTGACCGGTTGCGATGTGGATTTGAGCATGGGCTTTATCTACAACGGCAACGCGATTGATTCCGATTATAAGGAATTCAATCTCGTGGTGCCGGCGGCTGGCTATGACTTCTTGGCCGGACCGCGTTTCCGTCAGACCGGCAGCGAAGCGGTTTTTGACTTTAAGAAGATCAGCGGATGGGCGAATCTTGGCATGACCTCGTTTTCCTATTTCTCTGCTGGTGCGCCGATTTCCGATCCGCCGGGAAGCTACTCGCAGGGTACGCAACGGTGGTATCGCATGTTGAAAGGCTATGCGCCGGTGGATGTCAATAATCAGCCTTATCCTTTCCCGCCGGGTGTCACTGCGACGAAGTTTCCGCTTAGTGGCGATCCGATCAAGCGCACGGGTTTCATTGACGGTTTGGGCACAACGTACTCTTTTGCCCCCGGTGATCGTCGCCTCAACCTGAGCACCGGCCCATTCAGCATGGCGCCGGGTGACACGCAGGAAGTGGTGGTGGCCTTGGTTGCCGGCCAGGGTTCTGACCGGTTGTCGAGCGTCGCGGTCATGAAGTTCAATGATCGTTTCGCGCAAAACACGTTTAATGCCTTGTTCCAGGTTCCGCAAGCCCCGCCCGCGCCGGATGTGAAAGTGGCGGAGCTTGACGGCCAAGTGATTCTGGAGTGGGGCAGCAACTTGACGCGGGTTAACGAGATTGAAAACAAGGTTAATCAGCCGGGTCAATACACCTTTGAAGGCTATAATATCTACCAACTGCCGGGCCGCAACGCCTC
>CAYZFF010000100.1:4325-12637 GCA_964477305.1 uncultured Cytophagia bacterium | reverse complement strand
TGCCGAGAGCTTGTTTTAAGCGAAGAATCATGTGGCGCTCCTTTTTACGGGTTGGCGGGTATATGAGACTTAAAGTCGCAGGCGACTGAATCAAGTTGCGCACGCGAATGTGGCTTCCAGCCGGCGCACTCATATACCCGCGCTCAGCTTTAATTCATCTAATCAAAATCGAACATCTCGCCGAGAAAGGATTTACGGCGGCGGCCTTTGGGATAATGGCGGTCGTCGTCATATTTGCGGTGCTCGTAGCGGTCATCGTCGTCATCATACACCGGCCGTCCTTCAAAAGCGGCGGCAGCCGATTTCTCGATGATTTTATCCAGCTCGCCGCGATCCAGCCACACGCCGCGGCATTGCGGGCAGTAGTCGATCTCAACGCCTTGGCGGTCGGCCATTTTTAATTCAATGGTTTTGCATGTTGGGCATTGCATGGTTTGGTCTCCTGATACAAAGTGATAAGAGTCCACAGAAACTTCGTTTTACAAAGACGAAAAAAATTTTAGTCACCAAATTGAAATCGCACAGAAATGCGCTGTTATTTCAATGCGACGAGCGCAGTGTGATAAGCTTCGGCGGTTTCTTCGGCTTTGGTTACGGTGATGTTTAAATCGCGCAACAGGCCGTCATTAATAGCATAAATCCAGCCGTGCACGGCCAACTGCTGACCGCGCGCCCAGGCATCCTGTACGATGGTGGTTTGGCACACATTAATGACTTGCTCGACGACATTCAGTTCGCAAAGCTTATCACTGCGTTTTGAATCTGGGTTGATCGCGCTCAAATGCGCGCTGTGTTTTTGCCGGACATCCTGCACGTGCCGCAGCCAATTATCGCTCAAGCCGAGCCGGTCGCCGCGCAGCGCCGCCTTGATGCCGCCACAGCCGTAATGGCCGCAGACGATGAGGTGTTTGACTTTCAAAACCTCCACCGCGAATTGCATCACCGACAGGCAATTCAAATCCGTGTGCACCACCAGATTTGCAACGTTACGATGCACAAACAATTCGCCCGGCAACAAGCCGACGATCTCGTTCGCCGGCACGCGGCTATCTGAGCAGCCAATCCATAAATAATCCGGCGCCTGCTGGCGTGATAATTTTGCGAAAAAATCCGGATCGCGCTGGGTGATCTGCTCGGCCCACGCGCGGTTGTTGGCAAAAAGTTGTTTTAGAATTTGCATGGCTCATTTATTGGCATGTAAGACGTAACGCAATCATACCTTGCGCTTTATAAATCTCAATATAACCGCAGACTTTCCAGCCGTTCAATGCGTTTCTCCATCGGCGGATGCGTGCTGAACATGCTGAGAATTGCGCTGCCACCGCTGAAGGGGCTGACGATGAACATGTGCGCGGTGGCGGGTGTCGCGGCCATCGGAATCTGTTGTGCGGCATTATGCAGCTTTTTTAATGCACCCGAGAGAAAACGCGGATTGCCGGCAATGCGCGCGCCTTCTTCATCGGCCATGTATTCGCGGGCGCGGCTGATCGCCATTTGAATCAACATCGCGGCAATCGGCGCTACAATGATCGAGACCAACATGGCGATCGGATTGGTGCCGCCTTCTTCATCATCTTCACTGCGGCCGCCGCCGAAGAGCATGGAAAATTGTGCGATGTTCGCAATCATACTAATGGCGCCGGCAATGGTTGCGGCAATCGTGCCGATGAGAATGTCGCGATTTTTGATGTGCGCCAATTCGTGGCCGATCACGCCCGCCAACTCATCGCGGCTAAGAATGCGCTGAATGCCTTCGGTCACCGCCACGGCCGCGTGTTGCGGATCTCTGCCGGTGGCAAAAGCGTTGGGTTGATCGTTCGGAATGATGTAAACCTTCGGCATCGGCAATTGCGCGCGCGTCGCGAGGTTGCGCACCATGCCGTACAATTCGGGCGCCTCGCGTTCGGTTACTTCATTGGCGCCGTACATTTTCAGCACGATTTTATCACTGAACCAATAGCTGAAAAAGTTCATTGCCACCGCAAGGCCGAACGCGATGAACATGCCAGTTTGGCCGCCAAGGGCGTTGCCGATCATCGCAAACAACGCGGTGAGGCCGGCCATGAGAGCAAATGTTTTGAATTTATTCATGGGTGATTCCTTTGGATGAAATTATTTTTTCACAATAAAATTCGACGACACTTGGTTGGAAACGTCTACAACGCAAGGTCAGGCGTAAGCATACACGTTCGATCAGCCATGAGTCGGGTTAACTGTAAACGCAGCCTGAAGGCCGGAGACATATCTGGTGAAGCGAACGTTGAATTTAAAAAGCGAACGGCTCAATTAAACCCAACAGGGAGGCGGAATATCGCTGCGGGCCGGTGTTCTAAAAAATCCGGCATGAGGCGGACCATCCCGCAAGAGGAGAAAATTCGCTGAATGCGCGGGGGAAAGAAAATAATTGCGGTTGGCTCTGATTCCCAATCGAAAAAATTTCGCCAGCCATTGACGCCGGGTAAACCAGTGCTGAACTTCACCGATCAGAGCCGGTAAAACCGGCACCGCCGTCGCAAAAATATTGAAATCTTCCGAAACAAAAAGGAAGTGCCAGTACAAAATCAAAAAGAGGAAAATACTTTCCGAAATGGAAAGAACCCAGAAAAACTCGGTTCCGGCAACGGCACTATTTGCATCAATGGTGTACATAAGTCTCAAAGAGAAAGTCAGAATTATTTACCTAATTGATATAAAGATTTTTTGGCTCAATAACAAGCTTTTTCGAAAAGCGCGCCTTGATTTAAATTTCAAGGCTCCGGGTCAAGCTATAAAATAAAAGTTATGGCGAAGAGTTTGTGTGCCAGCTTGCGATTTAATTGGTCCGCCGGTGCAGGTTGTCTTCCATCTTGTTCAACTCCCAAAATGTCTTTTTTTCTGCACTTTGTTTCGCTTTAAGGTATATTTTCTCAATGCGTGGCAGGGTGAGCCTTCAAAAATAATGGCGGGTCAATTGGACGGACCCGAGGAGTTGGCATCAATGACGATGCCAGAGTTTCAGCCCACCCGGGCGAAAAAGGAGCAACACATGCGTAAAATGATACTGCTAACAGCCATGCTTGGCCTGCTTTGGACGGAGTTCGGAGCAGCGCAAATTTTGTCCACCCCTTCGTTCAACGCTCACCAACGGCGATCTCCCCATCTTGATTCACTCCGGCAGGCGCTCAAACTTTCTTCCCATTTGAAACTTGATTGGCGCACGAGTAAAAACGGGGTCGATACGTTGCGTATAGTCGATGACTTCAACCGGACGGACATTGGCCCCGATTGGGTATATGAAGAGGGCTACTGGCAAATTCTGGATGGTGAACTGGATACCACTCCAGCAGCGGATCATGAATGGCGTTATCTCGCCGTGTTTCAGCCGGTTTTCAACGACGCGGATCGAAAAATTCATTCGGTCTCCTATCGCTGGGGCCGCCATGCCGATGAGTTGGGAATTCGTGAAACTGCCTTTGGATTGATGCTGGATCGCCCCGATCACATTGCCAGCGGCTATTGGTTATGGCATCGCACCAATTGGTTTGCCGTTTGGTTGTGGATTATCAAAGACGGCACCTGGGAATATACACCGGGCAATGGCAAAGAAGTGGATCAACAACCTTCGCAGCTCGCGGCAAATCCCGTTGCCGGCGATGTAATCACGGCCTACATCCGCAATGAACCCGATGCGGTTTATTTTGATTATTACGTCAACAACAATTTTGACGCCACCGTCAAAGATGTGACGAAAGAATTTCCCAAAAGCGACACCTGGTACGTCGGCGCCTTTATTCACGGGCAGGAGTTGAATAATCAGATCGACGATTTCACTGTGACGTGGCTTGAAGGCGACGTGGTTGGGCCAGCGGCTGTCACCGATTTACGCGCGTTGGATTCGACGACGACAAGCATTAAACTGGAATGGACCTCGACCGGTGATAACGGCGTCGATGGCAATGCCACGCGTTTGGAATTGCGTTATTCCACTGCGCCGATTACCACAGTGAATTTCGCGCAGGCGCCACTCGCGCCGAATTTGCCGGCACCCGCACCGACCGGCGTCAAACAGGATTTTGAAGTTAAAAATTTGACGGTGAATACGCAATATTATTTTGCGTTAAAAATTTTTGACGAAGTCGGCAATGCCGGCCCGCTTTCCAATCTCGCCGTGGCGCGCACCACCGGCGCCGGGGCGGCGAGCAATCTGACAGTGGTCAACGGCTGCGGCCAAAGCGGCGAAGTCAATAAAAATTTGCCCACGTCATTAACAGCGAGAGTAACGGACGATAATGGCCTCGGCGTGAGCGGTTCACCGGTTGAATTCGTTAT
Organism: uncultured Cytophagia bacterium; assembly: GCA_964477305.1. GTDB lineage: Bacteria > Zhuqueibacterota > Zhuqueibacteria > Zhuqueibacterales > Zhuqueibacteraceae > Zhuqueibacter. The sequence continues at coordinate 8,329 of CAYZFF010000100.1, read as the reverse complement.
TATCAGCGGCAGCGGCACGGTGGGCGGCCAAAAAAACATCACTGTAAATACTGATGCTGCCGGCGAAGCGAAGACAACGTGGAAACTGGGTACGAGCGTCGGAACACAAACTGTCGAGATTCGCGCCAGCGGCTTGAATGGCTCGCCGAACTCTTGTAGCGCCACGGCAACGGCGGCAGCACCGGCGAAATTAAGCGTGAACAACGGCAATAACCAAATCGTCACCATTGGCCAAATCGCGCCAGTGTCGCTGACCGCCAGACTCACGGATACTTACAATAATCCTCATCCCAACCAATCGGTGATTTTTAATATCACCGCCGGCGGCGGTAATTTTGTTAATGGGCAGGTTAATGTTGGGAAAGTTTATCAGACGCTGACGGGGAGCAATGGCAATGCGCTCGCGCGTGTGGCGGTGGGCAGCGTTTATGGCGACACCACAAAAGTTTCGGCCACATGGATTGGCGCAGCAACATTGGTGGCAAACTTTGTTGTCGTTGCCGCGTGGCCGGACTCAGCGGTGGCGGCGAAGGGCAATAACCAGACGGCAGCACGCAATTCCGTGTTGCCGGATAGTTTGACCATAAAAATTCTCGATGCCGCCAAAGCACCGGTAAAAAATTATCCGGTAACGTTTCGAATTCTTTCCGGCGGCGGCAAGCTGGCGAACAATCAAGCGCAAGTTAATGTGAACACGGACAACAACGGTTATGCCCGCACGATTTGGATGTTGGGCAATGTGGCCGGCGTGCAGCAGGTGGAATTGCAAGCTTTGTTCAACAACGGCAATTTGCGCAACACTCCGTTCGTTTTCGAAGCCACGGCATTTATTCCGAGCGCCGTTGCAGATGCTGACGCAGCAAGCTTGCCGCAGCAATTGGCGTTGCATCAAAATTTCCCCAACCCCTTCAATCCAGAAACGACGGTGCGTTTCGATTTGCCGGAGGCCGGCGCGGTGACGATTCAGGTGACGGACATAAGCGGGCGGCAAGTGCGTCAATTACTCGCCGGGGAAATGCCTGCCGGGTCGCATCGTCTCGTTTGGAATGGACAGAATGATGCTGGCCGTCCAGCGGAATCGGGCGTTTATTTTATCACGTTACGCGCTCAAATTGGCCGCAGCCCGCGTGATCTGGTGGCAACGCGCAAAGTTGTGTTGATGAAATAACGTCTGAGATCGAAGGTCCAAAGTCTGAGTTCTATTTGGTCCGATTGAAAATGAGGGCAAATTGAAAAGTAAAACATAATGTGTGAAACGCGGCCATTTCTTAACGTTTTACACATTATGTTTTGTTAAAAAAATATTCGACCAATTCCCATTTTAACGCCAACGGCCGGATTTCATAATCCGCCAACTTTTCCAGCGGCAGCCATTGAATCGTGCCGGAACCTTCCGGAGCGGGGTCGCCCTCGTGCGGCAGTTGCGTTGGATCGGTTTCGGCGAAAAAATACCATTCACTATTTCGAGGGCGCAAATACGGGCCGAAGGGCTGCTGGATTTTTATCGTTAAATTTAATTCTTCGCGAAGTTCGCGTCGCGCGGCCAACTCCGGCGTTTCCTCCGGCTCGATGCCGCCGCCGGGAATGCGCCAGTAACGCTGGGCCTCGTGAGCAAAAGCATACGTCAGCAGCTTACGCTGGTGCACGATGACTGCACCAGCGCGCCGCCGGTCCGAAGGCTTCTTTTCTTCCGGTAATGGCCGGCGCTCGCCAAGCCAAATAGGAAAACGCGCTGCGACTGGTCCACCAATTTTTTCTCGCCACCATTTTTTCAATAATAACTTCTCTGTAAAATCGCGGCGCAGACAAGTAAACGCAAAGTTTTGTTGTCGTAAAAAAATCGAATTTGTCAAACCGCCGTAATTTTCCGCCAACTCGGGAACGCCCATTTGCGAATAGTAGGTTTGCGTGCGGGCGTGCGCGGCCGATGCGGCTTCTGGAGTCGGATAAGCCGGCGAATCCATCACGATCAATTTCGCGCCGGGCCGCAACACGCGGCTGATTTTTTCCAAAAGCGTTTCAACATTGCGGGTATAATGCAGGCTGGCATTCGCGATGGCAAGATCGAACGAGTTTGAGGCGAGAGGCAGATATTCCGACTCAGCTTGTACGGCCATAAAATACCGTTGCGCCGTCGATAACGCCGAAAGCCCGTGCGGACCGGCATTCGGGTCAATGGCCAACACGTCGTGATTGGCAGCCAACTCGCGGCTCATCCAGCCGCTGCCGGCGCCAAGGTCCAAAATGCGCAGCCGCGCAGACTTGAAGTTTCTCTCTATCCATTCCTGCAATAAGAGAAATGAAGATTCTCGCAATTGCCATTCCTGTGGATGCCGTTTCGTGAGATCGCGAAAAGGTAAATTTTGATAATAATGCGGCGTCTCACTCGCCCAGCCCTCCCGCAAACGCAACGCATCATATTTTTGACAGAAAGTGGCAACGGTTTCCTTCCGCTCGGAAATGACCAACGCTGGTATATCGTTGCTCACCGGATAGCGGGCAGAGCAGGCTAAACAATGCAGTTCTGGCGACGGTAAAACTTTTTCAACTGCGAGACGTTCATGACAGCGCGGACAGCGCAACACTTCCAACCAGCGATAGAGCAGAGAATTCGGCGAGTTCAATTGGATTTTTTCTCGATCAGACATTTCGCAATTCTTCCCTCGCCGCCAGCGGCCCAGCCAATGCTTGATGATCTGGCGAAGCTCAATGCATGATAAGCGGCATCGCTGAATTTATTCCAGGTTTGGCCAGCATCAGATGAACAATAGGAGCCGGAAGTGCCGACAGCCACAAGCAGGCGCGTTGCGTGATCGGGCACAAAAGCAACGCAAGATTGAAAGGTCACGCTTGCTGGGTTCTGAATCAACCGCCAGGTTTTGCCGCCATCACTCGTGAGCGCAACATTTCCTTTCGCCTCGAGAGGTTGTTGATAATTGCCGCCAATAACGGCGCCGTATTTTTCATCGCGAAAGGCGATGGAAAAAATTCCGGAAGATTGGTTGCCGCTGACGATCGGAGTGCCGGCGATTTGCCAGGTTTGGCCGCGATCATTCGAAGAGAAAACTCGCGCGACCGAACCACCGGTGGCAAGCCGAATTTTATTTTTGCCGAGCGCAACAATACCAGTGCCGCTGGCAGCAAAAGCGTATTCACCCTCACTCACCGCGGGGGACTTTTCAGCCGGCAGCGGTTGCCAGTTTTTTCCGCCATCGCTGGTAAGCAAAAGCATAAGACGGCCATTGACGGGATCGCCGACGACAACGCCGTTGTTTTCATCCCAGAAGGCCATGCCGTCAAAAAAGCCTTCAGGGATTTTATTCTGATGCTGCAATTGCCAACTCTTGCCGCCGTCGAAAGTTTTGTAAAGGCGCGACAACTCGCCGGAACCGGCGCTCATGAGATAAGCGCGATTCGCATCAAAAGCCTGCACGTCGCGGAAATCGAGATGGGTTGCACCGGCAACGGAGTCGGCGAGCCAGGTTTGGCCGCCGTCCGTCGTGCGCGCGAAGCTGCCGCGCGTTCCGCTCACCCACGCAACTTTTTCATTCACCGCGCAGAGGCCGCGAAACGACGAGGTCAGGCCGCTTTTTTGTTCCTGCCAGCGCACTTCATAACCTTGCGCAGAAACGTTTTTGGCGATCATGAAAAACAGTGCGACAAGAAAAATTTTTAATTTCATATTTGCTCCCGAGAAAAAAACTATGCCAGCTTCTTAACCAATATTGAAACTCACTGCCTCAAAACAAAAGCTTTTGAACACGGATAACGCAGATCATACGGATTTCCGCGGATTTTTTATCTGTGAAAATCCGCGTCATCCGTGTAATCCGCGTTCAAAAAAAGATTTTTAAAGGCGTCACTACGAACGATTATGAACTACGCTTCCTTTTGGTGCGCGGTCAGCGCCATTCCCAGCCTGCCGATTTGTGAATTCATTCTCGCTTTCATGCGATTCATCCAGTTGCCGTTATCATGCAAACGCGCCAGTTTCAATTCGCCGT
>CAYZFF010000100.1:0-4225 GCA_964477305.1 uncultured Cytophagia bacterium | reverse complement strand
ATGCGATTCATCCAGTTGCCGTTATCATGCAAACGCGCCAGTTTCAATTCGCCGTACATCCAGCGATTGACAAAATCATAGTAACGCGGCGAGTGGCGATGGCGGATTTTATAATGACGGTCATTGGATTTTTCCCATGGCAAATTATCGACAACAATATTTTTCTCGGCCATGCGATTGAAATATTCCGTGCCTTTGATCGGGTAACTCACGGTAGTCAACACAAGATCGGGATTCGCTTTTTTCACATGCTCAACGGTCATGGCAATATCATCGCGGTTTTCATCTTCAAAGCCCCACATCAGAAACATGCCGGTTTCGATGCCGTACCGTTTCGCAAGCATCGTCATCGCCTGAACCTGTTCGGCTTTGACACCGCGCTTCATTTTATCCAGCAGGCGCTGCGAGCCGCTTTCCGAGCCAATCCAGACGCGGAAGCAGCCCATGGCGCGCAATGTCGCCACAATTTCTTCATTCATGCGATCGGCGCGACAGATGCATTCAAAAGGAATTTTAATCTCGCGTCGTTTCAGTTCGGCGGCATAATCGCATAGCCATTTGTGGTTGATATTGAACACGTCATCGGCATACCACAACATATCAGGTTGATATTTTTCGCGAATCACTTCCACTTCGTCGACCACGAGCGCGGGGCTGCGCTTGCGAAGCGTCTTACCATAAACCGAATGGCTGCACCACGTGCATGAATACGGGCAGCCGCGACTGGTGATGAGCGAAATTGCACCCATGCCGTGATGCTGTCGCCAAGTCTCGACATACTTTTGCAGATCAATAGCCGCGCGATCGGGAAACGGCAATATATCGAGACTTGGCATCAGCTCGCGTGCCGGCGTTTTTTGAATTTGGCCAAATTGATCTTTAAAAGCAATACCGGCGATATTTTTTAATTGCTCAAATTTTCCCGCAGCTAAAATCGGAATTAGTTCTTCCAACGTTTGCTCGCCCTCGCCGATGACCACCACCTCAGTGCCAAAATTGAGATAGTCCTCGGCATAATACGGCGGATCAGGACCGCCGACGATGACGCGGCAATTCTGTGCTTTGGCCTGTCGAATCATTTCCAGCACATTGAATTTGGTCATCAGATTTGAATAGACGCCGACGATTTTGGGCTTCTTCGTGGCGAGCAAATTCACAAACTGCTTTTTCTCGGCAAATGTGCTGTCGAAAATTTCTACGGCGAAGTTTTTTTGTTTCAAATAGGCCGAAAGATAAAGCAACCCCAGCGGCGGATAGGGCTTCATCACTTGCCGCTCTTTCGGGTCTTCATAGAGAAAATAACCGTGGGTTAAAAGAATATCCATGGGGCAACTTTCAATTCAAGCCAACCGCTGATTCGTAATCTTCAATCGTAACAATCGCGCCCGCTCCCAGTAGAACTGTGGCAAGCGCGCTGTTGCCGCAATCATGCGACGTAAATTGTTCAGATTAAATTGCGACGGATGTCGCCACAAGTCGGAAAAAAGCGTGGCGGCTTTATGCAGCCGAAACTCTTGATGCACGACGCGATGCAATTGCCGGTAAAAATCCGGGCGGTATTGCCCCGGAAACATCAGGTCAAGATCGTTACTGTGTTCCCAGTTGTGTTTTTCACCCATGGTGTTTTTGATGCGTTCATAAAAGCGCGTGCCGGGCAGCGGGTAAGAAACCGAAATGCCGATGTCGTCGGGCCGGCAGTCGCGCACCATTTTCAATGTTTTTTCGATGTCGGCCTCGGTTTCGCCGGGATAGCCGAATTGCAGAAAGAAACAAATTTCCATGCCATGCCGGCGCAGGCGCTCAGCCGCCGCATAAATTTGTTCGACGGTCGTCCCCTTGTCCATGGCGTCGAGAATTTTTTGCGAGCCGGATTCTGCGCCGACCCAAACGGTTTTACAACCGGCTTTTTTTAATCCGGCGACGGCGTCTTCATGCAACAAATCAACGCGGGCCTGAATTTTAAACGGCGTGACGAGGTCAGCGGCTTTCACGGCATCGCCGAATTTTTCCACCCAGCCAGGCTTCAGGCCGAAAATATCATCGGCAAACCACAAATGATCCGGCTGCACATTTTTTCGCAGCCACGCCATTTCGGCGACGACATTTTCCGGCGAACGGCTGTTGTAGCGATCGCCGTAAATCGGTTTCGCGCACCAGTTACAGCGAAACGGGCACCCGCGCGTGGTGACAAGGTTAAGCGAAAAATAACCATGCTTTCGGCGCCACGCGCGGCGATATTTTCCGGCGTCCAACAGATCCCATGCCGGGAAGGGATACGTGTCGAGATTTTTTTGAAAGCCGCGTGGCGCGGTTTTTCGAACGCGACCATTCTCCGGAAAAGCGAGACCGGGGATTTCAACATATTTTTTATCCGACTTTTTTAGCAGTGTTTCGATTAACTCGTGCAAAGAAATTTCGCCTTCGCCAACGATGGCGAAATCAGCGCCGTGTTCGAAATACCGCTGCTGATGATCGGTGGGATCGGAACCGGCAACAACTACTGGCACGTGATCTCCACAATATTGCTTGACCAAAGCAATCATTTCAAAACAAGCTTCGCGCATCCGGCTAAGGCACATTTTACTAAGCCAGTTGAAGCTATCTTCGTAAAATACCACCACGCGCGGTTGATGGTGTTTGAGCAACGGAATAATATCACTCGTCTCCTCCGCCAACATGCTGTCAAAAATGGCAACCTCGCAACCGCGCTGGCGTAAATAGGCCGCGGCATACAAAGTTCCGAGCGGCGCGTAAGGTTGCAGAAGACGCCACTGTTTGGGATCAAAACGCAGAAAGAAACTGTGTGCGAGGAGGATGTCGGACATTTTTCAGTGAGCCGTAATCAATTTTCAGTGGTCTGTTTAGAGTGAACGCAACTGGACGAGATAAAACTGCTCAAACAGATGCGGTTTAATTTCGCAATGCGCAACGCGGTAATTCTGGCGATCAAACATCGCCTGCAATTCAAACAAATTCATATCGGACGAGAGAATCAGCAGAATTCGTCCGGCGGGCGCGAGAAAATTTTTTGCTTCTTGCAGAAAGCGCGTTATGGTGGCGTAATTTTCGCCGGCATGATAAGCCGCCTGCACCGCGCGCGTCGATGGGCGCGGGAAAAATGGCGGATTAAAAACGATCCAGTCAAATGGCAGCGCGTCTTTGATGGGGGCGAATAAATCACCGCAGAGGACATGCATCTTGTCGGCAACTTGCAGCGCCTGTGCATTGGCGGCCGCCAGTTGCGCCGCCGCGGGATTAATATCAACGGCGATCACGCTGGCGCCTTTTTGTGCCGCGGTAATGCCGATAATGCCGCTGCCGGTTCCCATGTCCAGCAGTTGCCGCTCCGTCAGATCGAGGCGCAATAAATAACGCGCTAAAATTTTACTGCTGAAATGGCGTCCGGGGTCAAAGACCTGCGGCTCAATCCGCAACGGCAAGCCGTTGACGCGAGTCTGGCGCGAGGCGCGATTGAAATACAAATGCAACGGATGCAACAGGCGAAAAAGCAGCGGCCGGATTTTTCGCCGAATTTTCATAGCTGCCGGTATCGGGTTGAGCGGAAGCGTTGCTCCCGCCGTTAGAGGTGAAAAATTTTGACTGTGCTTCCGCATCGCCAATGAGTTTAAAAATTATAAGCCCCGCTCATAAATCGTGGCGGCAGTGTTGGAAAAAACCGCTTTCATTTTAGCGCGCGCCGCCGAAGCCAGCCGAGTGAAAACGGCATTATTATTCTGCTCATCGAAAACAACAATGTACCGCAACCGGCGCACTGTGCCAAAGGATTCAAGATCCTCGATTTCAGGTGCAGTAATAAAAAAGGAGCAGAGCAAACGCGTTTTATCAAAATCCAGTTGGCCAAAAATCCTTTGATACGGCATGGGCACTTCGCCTTCGTGTGACGCCGCAACAATGAGAGCGCTTTCGTTTCGGGCCAGATTAGTTTTAAGAAATGTTGCAACTTCAAACGGCTGGCGATGCACAGCAAGCTGATTGGCCTGCAACACCGGCATCGCGCCGTAAATTAACAGCAAGAGAAGCAAAAAAATGCCTATCATCTTTTGTGCGGTCGGCTGCGTGAGCTTTTGCAACAGCAAATGGGAGGATTTCGCAGCGCGGTCGAAAAAATCTTCAATGCCCAGCGCCGTGAAAATGAGCAAAATGCCAAGCGGAATCATCGCAAACCGGTTCGCCGTTGCGAATTCTTTGCCGGCAACAAAAATGA
>CAYZFF010000099.1:0-12750 GCA_964477305.1 uncultured Cytophagia bacterium | reverse complement strand
CGGCGCAGGTGGATATATCCTCGCTTGCCGGCCGGCAGCTTTACAATTTGAAAAAGTGTGGAGATTGCCACAACCCGGGCGCGAAGCAGTTTACCGCGATTAAAGCGGTTCCGGATTCGGCAAAGCTCGCAGCCCATATCGAAGCGTTGAAATTGGAAAATGTTTTGCGCAAAGACACCACGCCGCGGCGTCAGAAAAAAACGTTTGGCGAAGAAGTTTCGGCGCTGGTGGCTTATTTAAAAAACCGGAAAGAAGCTGATGCCGCGCCGGCGAATTTTGCCACCGCCGGTTTTGTGATGACGCGTTCGGCTTGCCGCAATTGCCATGTGATTAACGGCGCCGGCAATGACAACGCGCCCAAGTTGGCAGGTATTGGCGCTAAGCATGATAAAAAGTGGCTGGTGGATCATTTCATCAATCCGCAGGCCTTCATCAAAGACTCGGTCATGCCGTCTTTCAAAGATTTGCCGAAAGAAGAGCTGGAAGCCATGGCCGACTATCTCTTGGCGCTGAAATAAATTTTTTTACTCAATCGACCGTCCGGGTTTTCACGAAACCCGGACGGCAAATCAGGATGATTGACGATTGGTTGAATTAGGAAAAGATTATGCCACATGTCATTTCCGTGCCGGCCTCACCCTTCGATGAAGCCGCCATCTCTTACGATACCATCGAATCCCACAACTCTATTTTTCAATGGATGCGCCGTCGCGTGCATCATGCCGCGGCTGAAACCTTCGAGCGCGGCACGCGTCTGCTCGAAATCGGTTGCGGCACCGGCACCGACGCCTTGTTTTTCGCGCGCCGGGGGCATCAAGTCATTGCCAGCGATCCCTCCGCCGGCATGCTTGCAGTTGCCAAGGAAAAAGCCGCTTTGGCTGGATTTGCTCAGCAGATCGAATTCAAACCGGTCGGTGCGGAGAAAATCGAAAATCTGCTGATGGAATATGGTCGCGCGAGTTTCGACGGTATTTTTTCAAATTTTGGCGTGTTGAATTGTTTAGCGGATTTACGGCCATTTGTAAGTGCCGCCACGGCGCTACTACGACCAGGCGGCAAAATTTTGCTCAATATTATGCCGCCGGTTTGCCCGTGGGAATTTTTCTATTTTTTGCTTAAATTGCAGCCTTCGCAAGCCCTTCGTCGTTGGCGGGCGCGCAGCGGCACGGTTGGGCTTTCCGTACGATTGGGAACTCGGCGCGTGCAAACTTATTATCACTCCTCCATCGCGGTCAGGAAAAATTTTACTCCCGGATTTAACCTTGAGCAACAATTCGCGCTCGGCCTTTTTCTGCCACCCCCGTATTTACAAAAAATAATGCGGCAGCGAAAATTATTCGATCTCTTGTTGCATGGTGAAAACGAGATGACCGGATGGCCGCTGTTACGGAGTTGGGGAGATCATGTGGTTCTCATTCTACAAAAACGCAATACCTAAAAGCAACTGAACGAGTTGTTGTGGCAATAAATTTCAGTGGGCGCCCAAAGCCTGCAACCAAGTGAGGCAGCTTAGCTAACCGCAATGACTGTAAGTTCTGTCTTACAGTAAAATTGCTAAACTGTTTTTGATTCAATTCGCGGAAGATATTTGAGCGATGCTCCACGCGTAGCGCCCAACATGCGAAAACATAAAATACTTCTTTATAACCCTCAGGCGGTTTTTTACACGATGCCGCTGGGGTTACTGGCGATCGGCTCCAATCTCGATCCCGAGCGATTCGAAGTGATCATCATTGATGGTCGTCTCGAAGCCGATCCGGTGCACGCCTGCAAAGCACATTTAGCGGATGCGCTTTGTCTCGGCATGTCGGTTTTAACCGGACGGCCTATTCACGATGCGCTGCGTATTTCGCGCGCAATCAAAACGCTGCGTCCCGACTTGCCGATCATTTGGGGAGGCTGGCATCCCTCGCTTTTTCCGCGGGAATGCCTCGCGGAACCTGCCATCGACATCACGGTGCAGGGGCAGGGCGAAGCCACGTTTCGAGACATCGTTGATCGGTTGGTGGAAAAGAAAAATTTAGAGGGAATCGCGGGTTGCGCTTTTCGACAGCCGGACGGTATTGTGCTAAATCCACCTCGCCCACTGCAAAGCATGGATCATTTTGCACCGGTCAATTATAATTTAATTCCGGTACAAAAATATTATTCTATTAAAAAACAAAAACAATTGGATTATATTTCTTCCACTGGTTGTTATTTTCGATGTACCTTTTGCGCCGACCCGTTTGTGTACAAACGCAAATGGAGCGCGCTGCCGCCGGAACGGATGGGCGAGGAATTGGAGACGCTTTGGCGGCAGCATCGCTTTGACGATTTGCATTTGCAGGACGAAACTTATTTCACCTATCGCGATCGCGTCGTCGCCGTCGCCGAAGAATATTTGCGCCGTGGTTTGCAGTTTACCTGGACGGCCACCATGCGCGCCGATCAAGGCGCTGCGCGCTTGTCCGAAGCCGATTTCGCGCTGTGCAAAAAATCCGGTCTGCGCCGCGTGCTCATTGGTGTCGAGTCCGGTTCGCAGGAGATGTTGAATTGGATGAAAAAAGACATCACGCTCGAACAGATTTTTGTCGCTGCCGAGCGCTGCGCACGCCACGATATTGCCGTGGATTTCCCGATGATCGTTGGCTTCCCGGACGAACCGGAAGAGAGCGTACGAGCCACGTTGCAGATTGCCAAACAACTGCGCGCCATGAGTCCGCAATTTAAAACGCAGATTTTTTTCTACCAACCTTATCCCGGCTCGCCGATTGCAGACATGGTCAAAGCCAAAGGTTATCCATCGCCGACAACGCTCGAGGAGTGGGCCGACTTTGATTTTGTCGGCTCTTACGGCCCGTGGGTGAGTCGCGACAAATGGCGGCTCGTGCAGCGTTTTAAATTTTACTCGCGCCATGCGTGGGGCGCACAAAATGGTTTTTTGCGTCGTCCGCTGCAGCGCCTCGCCAACTGGCGTTGTACAAAAGATTATTATGCTTTTCCCGTGGAAAAATGGTTAATTGAAACTTTGCAGCCCCAACCACAAATGTCGTAGGTTCGTGGTTACGCCTTTCGGCGTAAATTTTTAGGAGCAGAAATTTTCAGCCAACAAAATGCAGCGTCTGAAGGCGCTACGGCGAACAAGATATGAAAAAGAAAAAAGTTGTTCTTTTTTTTCCCGCTTATGCCAGCAATGAAGCCTGTCCGCCACTCGCGCTTATTGCCATTGCGGGCCCGCTGGTAACAGCGGGATATGAGGTGAAAATTATCGATACGACGATGGAGCCGGATTATGTCAGCGCCGTCTTGCGCGAAGTCGAAGACGCGCTTTGTCTCGGCATGTCGCTTGTCACCGGTCCGATGATCAAGGGCGCGATCGCCGTTAGTCGCGCGGTAAAAGAAAAATATCCCGCGCTGCCGATCATCCTGGGCGGTTGGCATCCATCAATCTTGCCGCAGCAAACCCTGGAATGCGCGTATGTTGATGCTGTGGTCGTCAAGCAGGGCGAATTAACGTTTCGCGAAATGGTCAACCGCCTCGCTGTTGACGACTCGCTTAAAGGCGTTGCGGGTACACTCACCAAAGAAAATGGCGCGATTACGTTGAATCCGCCGCGACCGCATACGCCGGTGGCGCTGTTGCCGAGTCGCATGCCCGGCTACGATTTGATTGATTACGAGCGCTATTATCGCAACACACGTTTGCGCTGGCTCATGTACACGACGAGCCATGGTTGCCCTTACAACTGTTCTTATTGTTCCAATGCCGCCGTGTATGGCCGCAATCTCGACGAGCTGCCCGTCGAGCAGGTTATCGATGAAGTCAGTTATCTTGTCAAAAAGTATCGCATCAATCTCGTTGGTATCATCGATGATATCTTTTTCGCCTTCCGCCCGCGCGCGCTGGCCCTGGCCGAGGGTTTTCTGCGCACTGGTTTGAAATTCGAATGGTACATCCAGGATCGCGCTGACTCGTGGGAGCGTCTGACTGCGGAACAAGCCAAACTTTTTCGCCGCTCCGGATTAGTGCGCATTCATTTTGGCGCCGAATCCGGCTCCGACGAGGTGCTCAAAGCCATCGAAAAAAAATCCGATACCGAAGCCATTCTCGCGGCAGTGGAGCGTTGCCGAGAAGCCGACCTTCGCGCCAGCTTCGGTTTCATCTTTGGCCTGCCGGCGGAAAAAGAAAATGATCTGCTGCAAACCGTCGATTTAATTCGGCAAATTTACGAGCGCTATGATCGCGCTGATTGTTATACCAATATTTTTACGCCCTATCCTGGCTCACCGGCGTGGCAAGAGTCGATTGCTCAAGGCCTGGCGCCGCCACAAACTTTTGAAGAATGGGCCGAGTTTTATCCGCGTTTACAAGTGTTGCCGTGGTTGAACGGTGGCAAACACGAACGCTTGCAGGCTATCCGGCAATACATTCGTTTCGGTTATCATCAAGTTAAAGTCGGTGAACGCCACCATTCGTGGCAACATCGCTTGCTGTTAAATGCGTTCAAGCCCAGCGCCCAATATCGGCTCAGAAAACATCGCTTTAATTTTCCGGTCGAAGTGTACAGTTACCAAAAATTGCAGCGTTTGAAAAAGGATTTGCTTCATGCCGAACGCTTCTAATGCTGCAAAAAATATTTTTTTCATACGCCTCGGCGGGTGGGTTGTTTTCACCAGCTTCGCCGCAATCGTTCTTTGGAAAGGTGTGCTGCCCGCGCTGCAAAACACGCGCGGTGATTTCGCCAATTACTACACCGCGGCACGGCTGGTCGCCGAAAACAAACCGTTGGCAACAGCGTATCGCGACTTTGTCTGGTTCCAAAAACAAATTGACCGTTACGGCATCACGCACCAGCTTGGCGGCTTCATTCCACATCCGCCGCCGACCGCGCTTATTATGTTGCCGCTGGCACCGCTTGAACCGCTGACGGCAAAGCGTTGGTGGATCGGATTTAATGTCATGCTCGCTATGCTCGCGGTCGTTTTGATTGCAAAAATAACCAAGCTGCATTGGTTGCCGACGGCGATCATTTTATTGAGCACGGGAATTGGCCTGATCAATAATTTTTTATTCGGTCAAATGTATTTGTTGGTGCTGACGACGATTGCCGGCGGAATTTATTTGCAGCAGCGCGGCCATTCCATTTTCGGTGGTATCGTGCTGGGGTTGATGATTCCGGTCAAATACGTCGGCGGATTCTTCATCCTTTATTATATTTGGAAGAAAGAATGGCGCCTTGTGTTCGCCGCCAGCGCAACCTGCGCGGCAATGGCCGGCCTCATTTCCTTGCTACAGGGTGTAGAAATCTTTCACATTTTCGTCGCCGAAGTTTTGCCGCGGCACCTGCAAGGCGAAATTCAGGAGCCGTTTGCGATTCAATTTCAATCGTGGAACAGCCTGCTGCGCCGGATGTTCGTGGCAAGCCCGTCACTCAATCCGCAGCCGCCGCTGGAATCGCCGCTGCTGTTCAGTTTTTTCAAGAATTGGATCGCTTGGTTTTCGCTGTCGGTTTTTGCATGGATTTACCGGCAAACAAAATTTTCCGACCAAATGCATCAACGTTTATTTGAAATCGGCTTGATTCCACTTGGGGTGTTGTTGATTTCACCCGGCAGCGCGACGTATCATTTTTTGCTGTTGAGTTTATCAATAGCCTGTTTTGCAAAAATTTTGCTGGGTTTACAACAGCCGCGCCGCGCCGTTGTGTTAAGTGTGTTTTTTTTAATTATCAATTTGCCGCATTACCTGCAATTCAAAAAATTTGCCGTTGGCTGGTTGACGCCGATTGGCTACATGCGGCTCTGGTTGCTCGTTCTTTTTTTTATCACGGTGTGTTATTTTTTTTACCAGGTCGCCAACTGGCATTGGCAATTCAAGGCCGTTCGCGCCCATTTTTTGTTGGCATTGGGTATCACTGCGATCATGCTGGGATTGGATTGGCGTCGCGCCGCGGCAAAAGAGCATGATGCGGCGCAATGGGTCCCGTTGCACGAAAAAGAATTTGACCGCCATCTCGGTTTGCTCGTTAAAACACCGGACCTTGGCCGCGAGCGCCTCGTTTTCAGTTACGGTGAACTGCTCGATGAAGATTATGCCATTTTTTCCATGACGCGAGACGGGCGAGTCGAAGGCCAGTGGACGCCGGACACGCCGCAAAAATTTTATGAACCGGACATTGCTGCCGATGACGCGCAGGTGTTAATGGAGAGTATACAAAATGGCCGCTCCGAAATCTGGTTGAGCCGAGGCCAAGGCCAGACGCCAAAATTTTTGCGCGAAGGCGAAAAGCCGCGCTGGTTTGCTGATGGAAAACGATTCGCTTTTTTAAGCAATGGGAAAATCGGTGTGGCGACTTTAACCGCTTCGGAACCGCTGTGGTTAAAAATTTCTGCTGATTGCGACGACCTCGCAATCTCGCCGGTCGAGGATAAGCTAGTTATTGGCGGGCGGCGTGAAAAAGAGAGAGACTATATATTGGCGTTGGTTTCAGCGATTTCTGAAAACATTGAAATGCAGGTTCTTTTGCAAAGTCATGAAATGATCGAGCGCCCTACTTTTTCACCGGAAGCGACGACGGTTGTTTTCTCTTGGAATCAAAAGGGCAACCGCGACTTGTGGGCGATCAACGCGCACACCCGCGAGTTGCAGCGTTTGACGCGTGATCCAGCTATTGATACAGCGCCGGTGTGGGATGCAGCCAATCGCCGCCTGCTGTTTGTCTCGGATCGCGGCCGCGGCCTCGAAGTCGGCTCGATTTTTTCACTTCCTTTGCCAGATGAATTGCTACAGATGAAAAATTTGTCAAACCGTTTGCCATAAACCAGCTCTGTGATGATGTCGATATTAAGCGAAACCCAACGCATTAAAATTGCCAAACGGATTGACGAATATGCCGGACGCTGCCTTATTATGCAATTGGCAGAATCCCGCGTCGGAGTGACGCGGGAAAATTCAACAACAGCGATCAAGCGTATTTTAGTGGTCAAATTCTGGGGTATTGGCAGCATCATTCTAACCGAACCGGCCTTGCGTTATTTGCGCCAAAAATTTCCGGCGGCGCAGCTCGATTTCTTGACATTGACGCAGAATCGCGAGCTGTTCGCACTCATCCCGCACGTCGATCAAGTTTATGCGCTGGATTTCAGGCATATCGGAAATTTTTTGCTCTCCGCCATTCGTTTGGTCGCGCAATTGCGCCGTCAAAAATACGATCTGATTTTTGACGCTGAGTTCTTTGCCAATTTTTCCGCGCTGGTCTCGCGCCTTTTGAAGCCACGCCGGTTGATCGGATTTTCGCGCCCGCATTCAGCCAAAACCCGCCTGCTCGATTTGGCCGTGCCTTTTGATGATGATGAGCACGCCGCGCATAACTTTTTTCGTCTCGTCAAGGCCGGCGCCGGTGGCAAAGCAAGCGAGAGCGCAAAGAGTATTTTGCCTTGTCTCCGCTTGCCATTTTCGCACCTGGCCAAACGCCGTTTGCCGCGCCGGCCTGCCGTCATGATGAATATCAATGCCAGCGCGCTGGCGCTTGAACGGCGCTGGCCGCGAGAACGTTTCGTGCATCTCGCGAAATGGCTGTTGCGGCGTTATGAAATTGAAGTGATTCTAATCGGCGCGCGTGCCGAGAAAAAATATACGCAGGCAGTGGCGCAGACTATTGATTCACCCGGACGTGTTCATGATCTCGCTGGCGCTTTGAATTTGATCGAGCTGGCCGAGTTGATTTCATCGGCCGCGCTCTTTATTTCAAATGACAGCGGCCCGTTGCATCTTGCTGCCGCCTTGCAAAAACCGGTCGTCGGATTTTACGGCCCGGAAACGCCCAAACGCTTCGGGCCGCTTTGCAACGAGCAGTTAGTTTTTTATCTCGACCTGCCTTGCAGCCCGTGCATGAGCGTGGATAATGCGAAGACGGTGAATTGCACCAATCAGCGTCGGTGTATGTTAGACTTAACCGTTGGCCGAGTGATTCCCCGTTTGCAAAAGTTTGTCGACGTCAACGAATTGTTGCCGAGACGAGTTGCTATAAATGAAACGGTATTGGAAGTATGAAGATAAAACCCAAACTGCTTCTGCTTAATCCTCCCGGCAAGCGAGTTTATCTGCGCGACTATTTTTGCAGTAAAGTCTCGCAGGCAGATTATCTAAACCATCCGATCGATTTTATTTACCTGAGCGGTTTGCTGCGCGAGTATTACGAATTGCATTTGCTCGACGCCGTCGTCGATCGGTTAACCGTTCAGAAAACGCTATCGCAGATTCATGCTCTGCAGCCGGCAGCGATCATCGGTCTCATCGGTTCGGTTTCGTATGAAGAGGACGTTGCGTTTTATCGCCAGCTTGCCGACCGGCAACGCGCGCCACTGCTGCTTATTGGCGACGTGCTCATTGAAAATCGTGTCGAGCGTTTGCAGGAATTGAATTTTGCCGCCGGCTTCTTGCATGATTTTTCCTCCACAGAGGCGCACCGTTTTTTAAAAGACGAGCGCGAGAATCTCCAAAATATGACAGTGCGGCACAATAACGAGATTTACGCCGCGCCGATTGTGCGTCCGCGCTCGGAAAATTTTGAGTTGCCGGTTCCGCAGCATGAGCTTTTTCTCGGCAAAGATTATCGTTACCCCTTTGTCCGCCGCCGCCGTTTCGCGACCGTGATGACCGAGTTCGGCTGCCCGTATCGCTGCACGTTTTGCATCATGAGCACGCTCGGCTGGAAAATCCGGCCGGTGCATAACGTGATCGCTGAGTTAGAGGCCGTGCATCGTCTTGGCCTGCGTGAGGTTTTTTTTCTCGACCAAACTTTTGCATTGCAAAAACCGCGGGCATTGCAACTATTGCAGGAAATGCAGCGTCGCCGCTTCAATTTTGGCTGGGTTTGTTTCAGCCGCGCCGACGTGCTTGATGACGAGGTGTTAAGCGAGATGAAAAAAGCGGGATGTCATACGATCATTCTCGGCTTGGAAAGCGGCGACGATACTGTGCTGGCTGCGGCAAAAAAGGATTACAACCGCGACGAGGTTCTCGCCGGTTTTCAGCGTTGCGCCACGCACGGTTTGCGCACCGTCGCCACGGTGATTATTGGCCTGCCCGAAGAAACCGAGGCTTCCTTTACATGCACGCTCGATTTTTTAAGAAAAGTCCGCTGTGATTACGCGTCATTCAATGTCGCCGTGCCGCGCATGGGCACGCCCTTGCGCCAACAAGCGCTTGCGCAAAAATTGATTTCGCCGGATCTGCGCGTAATGGATCAATCGGGCGGGGAAGTGGCCATGCCGACGTTGACCTTGTCACGCGAGCAAATCAACGCCATGCATCAACGCGCGGTGCGCGAGTTTTATTTTAACTCGCAGTATCTGTGGCGGCGTTTGCGCAATCTACGATCTGTTGCCGACGCGCGCATTCAATTGCGGCAAGGATATGGTCTGCTGCGTAATTATGTTCGCCAAGCGCAATGACAAAATTAATCTTGCCACTGCGTTGAATAAAATTCAATTTACATGAATCCCAACATCGATCTCATTCTTTATTTCCCGCGTACGGCCAATGGCAAATATCGCGTGCCGATGCCGTTGTTGGCGCTCGGCTCGATGTTAGAGAAACGCTATGACTATGCGATCGTCGACGGCAATTTTTTCCATGATCCGCTCACACAATTGGCTGCCGTCGTTGAAAAAAGCGGCGCACAAATTTTAGGGATGTCCGTCATGCCCGGACCGCAATTGCAGGAAGCCATTAAGCAGGTTCGCCATCTGCGCAGCCGCTTTCCGAAATTGACGATCATCTGGGGTGGTTATTTTCCGGCGAATCACACGGACGTTGTTTTGCAAAGCGGTTGGGTGGATTATGTGATGCGCGGCCCGGTCGAGCGCGAGTTCGTGCAACTGCTGCAATATCTCAATAGCAACGGCGTGAAGCGTGAAGAAATTTCCGGACTCTCGTATCTGGAGAATGGGCAAATTAAAAACAACCCACAGCTTTTTCCGCTCGCGCCGATTGAAGCTTTGCCGTCGTGGCCGTATGAACGTCTCGGCGACCTGCGCCGGTATCTCGGCAAAACTTTTCTTGGCCAGCGCACGATGGCCATGCACACGAGTTACGGTTGCCCGTTCAAGTGCAGCTTCTGCGCCGTCGTGCCGATTTTTGACGGCGGGTGGGTGGCTCGCAGCGCGCCGTTGGTTGCCGAGGAGGTTGCAAGCTTAATCAGAAATTACAGCATCGATGCGATTGAATTTGCCGACAATAATTTTTTCACCTCCGTGAAACGAACTTCGCAATTTGCCGAGGAACTTCTGCAGCGCAATCTGCCGGTGTCGTGGTGGGGTGAAGCGCGGCCGGATACGCTCGAAAATTATCCCGACGACGTGCTGGCACGTATGCGGCGCTCCGGCTGCAAAATGATTTTTCTCGGCGCGGAATCCGGCTCGGCGCTGCGGCTCAAACAAATGAACAAAGGCGGCACGCAAACGCCGGAAACCATTTTGCGCCTTGCGGAAAAGCTGCGAACACACGATATTATTCCCGAGTTCTCTTTTGTGCTCGGCGCGCCCGCAGAAGACGTCGATGCTGCGCTTGATGAAGAGATTGCTTTCATTCGCCGCGTGAAGAAAGTCAATCCCGAGAGTGAAATTATCATTTACGTGTATGCGCCGGTACCGATGCTCGGCTCGTCGCTGTTCAGTGACGCGCAAAAAAACGGTTTCGAATTTCCCCGGCGCCTTGAAGACTGGCTGTTGCCGCAATGGTCGCAGCTCGACCTGCGCCGCAATCCGTTAACGCCGTGGCTCAAGCCGCATCACCTCGACAAAATTCACAATTTTGAAACCGTATTGAATGCGCGTTATCCGACCAATTCCGACATCAAGCTGACGATTGGACAACGCCGCGTTTTGCAAACGACAGGGACATGGCGCTACGCCGCACAGTTTTATCGCGCCCCGTATGAAATCAAGCTGCTGCATCGCTGGATGCGTTATCGTCAACCCGAAATCGAAGGATTCTAATTTTCCGAGGCCAAATGCAAAGCCCCGCTTCGTCAACTTTACGCTCATCTCGTCGGCACGCCGCCCAACCGAAAGTCATCGTGGTCATGCCGGCTTATAACGCTGCGGCCACGCTCGAAGCGACTTACCATGCCATTGATACGCGATGTATTGATGAAATTATTTTAGTCGATGATTGTAGCCAGGATGAAACCGTCGCTATCGCCAATAAGCTGTCGTTGCGCGTCATTCGTCATACGGAGAATCTCGGATACGGCGGCAATCAGAAAACCTGTTATCGCGAAGCTTTGCTGCGCGGCGCCGACATCGTCGTTATGCTGCACCCCGACGGGCAATATGATCCGACGTTGTTGCCGAAGCTGATTCAACCGCTGGCCGAGGGCCGCGCCGATATCGTGCTTGGTTCGCGTTTTCTTATTCCCGGCGGCGCGCGCCGCGGCGGCATGCCGCTTTATCGTTTTGTCGCAAATCGCTTTCTCACGTTTTGGGAGAATATTGTGCTGCGGCAGCGGCTCTCGGAATATCACACCGGCTATCGCGCCTACAGCCGCGCGTTTTTAAAGACGGTGCCGTTTCAACAAAATTCCGATGGTTTTTGTTTTGACACGGAAATTCTCGTACAGGCCATCGTCTTTTGCCAGCGTCTCATTGAGATTCCAATTACGACCAAATATTTCCCCGGCGCTTCCTCCGCCTCGCTGGGGCAATGTGTGATTTATGGTTTGATGACATTGTCCACTTTGCTTAAATTCTTGCTGCATCATTGGCGGCTTTATTCGAGCGCGCTGTTTTTTAAACCGCATGAACGTGAAGAGAATTTTGCATGTCAGATGGCCGTCCCCAATTAGCGCGTGATTTGGCTTGGATTTTTGCGCTGGGCTTGCTCTTGCGCCTCACGTTGCTGCTGCTCTTTCCCGTGCCTTACGGCAACGATGCGGCGGGGCGGCTTTATTTTCGCGATGCGCTTTTCACCTGGCACTGGCTGCCGGTAACTCAGGCGTTGGTTTACTTTCCGTTTGCGACGACGCACAATGTTTTTATCGTGCGTTTGGTCTTTGCAATAGCCGGCAGCCTGGCCGCTGTTGCGTTTACATTTTATCTCCAAACAGTTGCTTCGCGCCGGGCTGCATTGATCGGCGGCGCGCTCTTCGCGATCAATGCTCACGCGGTTTTTTTATCGCTGATGCCGTATCAGGAAATTGTCTTTCTGGGATTGCTCTTTGGCAGCCTCGCGTTTTTTGTCCGCGAGAAAAATGCGTTACATACTCAACGCAATTTTATCATTGGATCGGCGTTGTATGGACTCGCCTGTTTGACGCGCTATGAAGGATGGTTTATTTTGCCGGCTTTGTTTCTCGCTGGAATCTGGCCGTCACTGCGCTCGGGCCGCGTTTTAATCAGCGCGATAAAAAATTTAATCGGACTCGGCTGGGGACCGGCGTTGTGGTTGTTAATCAATTGGCTGCAGTGGGGCAGCCCAACCGCTTTTCTTTTTCATCGCGCCGACCATGCGTTTTATGCGTGGAGTCCGCACAATGAAATCGCGCGCCTCGTCGATTATATCGGCAACATGATTTACTGGCTGCTGCGATTCGGCTCGCCGCTGATTCTGTTCGCTTTGCCCGGAATTTGGGTGTTTTGGAAAAATCGCAAAACTTTATTTCCAATGCTGTGGCCCGCGCTTCTGCTTTTGTTGTTGGTTTCGAGCTTCCTCATTTTTGTTGCCGGCAAAGAATTCGCAACGGCGAACCGGTTTGCGATGATTCC
>CAYZFF010000098.1:3355-12861 GCA_964477305.1 uncultured Cytophagia bacterium | reverse complement strand
CTTCACGAAACTCAGAACTGTTGACTTTGAAGCGATTTTTGTTTATCATTTAAGTGGTTGCAAAAT
Organism: uncultured Cytophagia bacterium; assembly: GCA_964477305.1. Lineage (GTDB taxonomy): Bacteria > Zhuqueibacterota > Zhuqueibacteria > Zhuqueibacterales > Zhuqueibacteraceae > Zhuqueibacter. Next base: position 12,795 of record CAYZFF010000098.1, on the reverse strand, counting down.
AACATAATTCGGCTATGGACTGCGCCACAGCATTGATTGGTTCGATTTAAACGGCGGGTCATGCGTTTTGGAAAGATGAGGAGTTTTTATGGCTCGTGGGCGTGATTGGTTTCTGGGATTGCTGTTAATGGCGGCATTGGCGGTATTCGTTTTCTTTATCGCCTCTTTGTTTTTTGGCATTTCGGACAATGAATTTGATTTACACACCGGCGAACGCATCGGCCTCGTGGAAATTGAAGGCGTTATTTTAGACAGCAAACACGCGGTGGAACAGCTTGAGCGCTTTGAGAATGACGGTTCGATCAACGCGGTTGTTCTCCGCATTAATAGTCCCGGCGGCGGGGTGGCCGCGAGCCAGGAAATTTATGAAGCGGCCAAACGCCTGCGGCACCGGAACAAATTTGTGATTGCGTCGATGGGATCGGTGGCGGCCTCCGGCGGTTATTATATTGCCTGCGCCGCGGATTCGATTATGGCGAATCCCGGCACGACGACGGGCAGCATCGGCGTTATTTCTGAAATGATGAACTTGACCGAGTTGCTGAATAAAATCGGCGTCCGCTTCGAAGTGATCAAAAGCGGAAAATATAAAGACAGCGGCTCGCCGTATCGTTCGATGAACGAAGAAGATCGCAAATACTTTCAAGGTTACGTGGACGACGCGTATCAACAGTTTGTCGGCGTCGTTGCCGAAGCGCGGCGGATGGAAAAATCGAAGGTTTTACAATATGCCGACGGCCGCGTTTTTACCGGGCAGCAAGCGTTGGCGTTTGGTTTGGTTGATCGGCTGGGCACCTATCAGGACGCGCTGGCGCTGGCGGCGGAAACTGCGGGTATTGAAGGCCGCCCGCATGTGGTGTCTTCGCGCAAACGCAAAGTGACCATTTTTGATTTGCTGTTTGGCGATCTCGAAGAGCATTTGATTCGGTTGCAGACTTTGCCGGTGTTGCGCTATCAATGGGTTTGGTAATGTCAGCAGTTCCGGCGCGGCGTCGCGTAACGGTTTAATAAATTTTTAGGTGAATGGGTTAAAGGACACGGAGTTTTTGTTATGCCAATTTACGAATATTTTTGCCCCGCCTGTGAAAAAAAATTTGAAGAATTGGTTTTTGAAACCAAACCGGCGGTGGTTCATTGCCCGCAATGCGGCAAACCCGAAGTCAATCGTTTGATTTCATCATTTGCTATGGCCGCGAATGTTAGCAGCCCCATGCCAATGAGCGGTGACGGTGGCGGACACGGCTGCGGCTGTGGTTCTTGCTCGTGTGGGCACGGCTGAGTAAATTCACCAAAAGTTGAACCGGCCAGCGGGCAAACTGGCCACTGGACGAACTTTTCCACGGAGGGTGAAGTGAGTGGCAATAAACAAATTACGAAAACGCAAATCGTCGATATTGTCGCCGAAGGCACCGGCTTGACTAAAGTCGAGACCACGGCGGTGATCGACGGTTTTTTGGCGACGATTAAGTGGGCCGTCAGCAATGATGCAAGCGTGACGCTTCGCGGCTTTGGCGGTTTTAATCCCGTGCAACGGCGCGCGCGTGTCACCCGCAATCCGCGCACCGGTGAAAAAATCGATATTCCGGCATATCGCGCTGTCGTCTTTCGTCCCTCCAAAGAACTGCGCGACGGGGTCAAGCAAGGCCTGCCGGCAGAAAAACCTGCCGCGGTGGAAACTTGAATTTTGACAAATACTAAAATCAAATTATAGCATAAATGATCGCATCCTAAGGAGGTGAAAACTCTTGCCCAGCGGTAAAAAGCGTAAACGGCATAAGATTGCCACGCACAAACGTAAAAAGCGTCTGAGGAAAAATCGCCACAAGAAGAAACTCAGATAAGCTGTGCTTCATCCCGCCTTTCCAACTTTTTTGGAAATGGCGGGATGAAAATTATTATTCTCTCCGCGTGATGTTGAATGTCCGCCACTGCATCTCCAAAAATTCTTTTGATCGACGATGAGATGACGCTCCACGAGCTCTCGCGCACGCATTTGTCCAGAGCCGGTTATCGCGTGATCTCAGCGTATGACGGCGCTTCCGGCCTCGCGCTTCTTCTCCAGGAAAAACCCGCGTTGGTATTGCTCGATTACAAGCTTCCCGACCTGGACGGCGAAAAGGTTTTTCATGAATTGACCAGCAATCCCCTTTACGCAACCGTGCGCCAAACTCCCGTCATCATGTTGACCGGGCACGGCGCGGACGAACATTTAAAAAAGAAACTGCTCGAGCGTGGGGTAAGTGCCTATTTGCAGAAACCCTTTGGTTTGCGTGAACTGGCCATCATCATTGAAAATATTTTCATCATTCGCGATATTAGCCAGCGTAACCGGCTCCTGCGCGCCGAGGTCGAAGCCACGCGCGATTATTTGACCCTGATTCTGCATAATGCGCCGATTGGCATTTTTTCGACGGACGCACACGGCCGAATTCGCAAAGCCAATCCCATGCTGTCGCAGTTGCTGGGTTTGTCAATGGAAGCGCTGCTCAGCGGCGATGTTTTCGCGCATGAGAGTCTCAAGGAAACCTTTTTGCGGACGGCAGTGGCCCGGGTCAACACCGGGCAGAAATTGTGGAGAGCGCAGGATTTTATTTTTCGCAAAGCCGATGGCCAAACGCTCGTTCTGAATATTCATGCCGTGCCGCTCTGGCAAACCGAAAATAAGATTGACGGCGTGCTCGGTATCGTCGAAGACGTCACCGAGAGTCAGAAACATGACTATCAACTGCGGATGCTCACCACTATCGGCCTGGCGCTGCAAAGTGCCATCAATCTTGATGAGTTGTTGCATTTGATTTTGACCGGCCTCACCGCCGGTCCGGCGTTGGGTTTTAACCGCGCGATGATTTTTTTACCGGATGCCGGCGGGTTTCACCTCGCGGGGCGAATGGGGGTGGGGCCAGATGATGGTGAGGCGGCGCGACGGATTTGGGAAAAGCTCAAAGACGAGCACATTTCACTGGAAGATTTTTTGGTAAAATATGGCAAGCGCCGGCCGGAACCAGACGATCCGTTCAACAATCGCGTGCGCGAGCAAAAACTGTTGCTCACCGCGGAAGATTCGGATTTTGTCGCCACGATTCGCCGCAAGCGGCACTATCGCGGCTTGCCGGAGCAACAGGTTTGTGCAAGCTGCGGGCAATTTTTTGAGAAATTGACGCTACGTGATTTCATCGCCGTGCCGTTGGTCGCGAAAGATCGGCTCATCGGCATGATCATCGCAGATTACCTTTACAGCCAGCAAGCGATTACTGACGACGCCATTAAAGCGCTGGAAATCTTCGCGAGCCAAGCGGCGCAGGCCATCGAACGCGCCGATGCCAATCAGCGCTTGGAGCAGGAAAAGCATAAACTCGAAGCGGCGTACAAAGAGTTGCAAACCACGCACGAACGTTTGGTGCACGCCGAACGCTTGGCGGCCATTGGCAACATGGCCGGGCACGTCGCGCACGAAATTCGCAATCCGCTGGTGGCTATTGGCGGCTTCGCGCGCTCATTACGGCGTCTGGCTAAAGATAATCAGTCGATTTTAAGCGTGGCCGAAATTATTGCCGAAGAAGTGATGCGGCTTGAAAAAATTCTGGCCAACGTTATGCTTTTCACCAAATTTCCGCAGCCGTCGTTTCAATTGGCCGATTTAAACGCGATTATTGAGGAAGCCGCCAATTTATTGCAAGCCGAAGCCGAGCAGAGTCATGTGCAGTTGGTGAAAACATTGACGGCTGATCTACCCAAGCTGTTGCTCGATCCGATTCAAATCAATCAAATGCTGGTCAATTTGCTGCGCAACGGCATTCAATCTATTGTTGAATCCGGGGTCGTTGAAGTCTCGACGCAGTTTCTCGCGCCGCAAGAAGTTTTGCTTGTGGTGCGTGATACCGGCAGCGGCATTCCGCCGAATGTTTTGGAAAATGTGTTTAATCCGTTTTTTACGACCAAACCCGATGGCACGGGCCTCGGCTTGCCGATTTGCCAGCATATCGTCGGCGATCACAGCGGCCGGATTACCGTGGAATCGCAGGTGGGACAGGGAACCACTTTTTCCATTTATCTGCCGCTGCCACATCATCAAACACTTCCCACCAATGGATTGTTGAACAAATCATTAACTCAGGAAATCGCCGCGTGAAAAAGACAACTCGACTTTGGCCTATTTTTTTGGTGATCAGCATACTTGCTATTCCTTCCGCCATTTGGAGCTGGGGCTACTTTGCGCATAAATGGATTCATCGGGAGGCTATCAAACTGTTGCCGCTGCCGTTGCGCGGCTTTTATGAAAGCGTCGCGGATTCTATCGTCGAAAAATCTATTGAACCCGATACCCGCCGCCGGCGCGTGAAGAACGAAGAATTTCATCATTACCTCGACATCGATCATTACGGGCGCTATCCTTTTATCGAAGTGCCGCGCGATTACGCTGCGGCGGCACAAAAATTCAGCGCTGATACCTTGCTGAGCTACGGCGATGCGCCGTGGCATATCGCGCGGGTGATGGATTCTTTAATCGTGGCGATGCGCCAGGGTCGCGCCAAAGCGATCATTCAATTCTCGGTCGATCTCGGCCATTATGTTTCCGACTTGCACATGCCGCTGCATTCGAGCGAAAACTACGACGGCCAAATGTCGGGCAACAATGGCATTCACAGCCGCTTTGAATGGCAAATGATCGAACGCAATCAGAATCGCATTCATCTCGCACCCAGCAGCGTTGACTCGATTACAAATCCAGGCGATGCCGCATTTGAAATTATTTTGAACAGCTACATTTGGGCCGATAATTTGTTGCGTGCCGATACGCACGCCCGCGATCCGAAACGCGTTTATCAAAAACGCGAAGATTATGACGACGCGTATTATGAAAAACTTTTTGCGGTCGCCGGTCCCATTGCCGAGCAGCAAATGAGCGCTGCCGCCAAAGCCGTCGCCAGCTTTTGGTACACCGCCTGGCTGCGCGCCGGCCGTCCGCAATTGTAACCCAGCGCCCCGGCTGGAGAATGACAATTATTTGCAACGAAAAGTGAACTGCAACTAAAGAAAATCTTTTGCATCGCAGGTTTCTTTTCGTTGCGAGATTTTATATAGGAAATTTTTGCCAGACTCGAGTAATTTTCGCCGCTCCGCCTCCTCGCCGGAAACGTTGACGGTTTCTGATCTCACCCAGCAGATCAAAATGCTGCTCGAAACCGGCCTTGCTCCGGTTTGGCTCACCGGCGAGATTTCCAATTTCAAGCGCCACTCGTCAGGGCATTTTTACTTTTCGTTAAAAGATGAAAATGCGCAAATTCCTTGTGTGATGTGGGCGGGACGAAATCGGGGTTTGCGTTTTTCGCCGGAAGACGGCATGCAGGTGCTGGCGCACGGTCAGGTCACGGTTTATGAAAAACGCGGCTACTATCAATTCGACGTTGCGCAGATTCAGCCTGCCGGCGTTGGCGCGCTGCAAGCCGCATTCGAACAGCTCAAAAGGCGATTGCAGGCCGAAGGGTTGTTTGATGAAGCGCGCAAGAAGCCGCTGCCGGAATTTGCCCAAAGCGTTGGCATTGTGACGTCACCCACCGGCGCCGCGCTGCGCGATCTCGTGAGTGTTCTGCGGCGGCGCTGGCCGGCGATAAAAATTATTTTGCGGCCGGTGCTCGTGCAGGGGGCGGGCGCGGCGGAAGCGATTGCGCAGGCGATTGGCGAATTTAATGAATACAAGCAAGTCGAGGTTTTGATCGTTGGCAGGGGAGGAGGCTCGCTGGAAGATTTGTGGGCCTTCAACGAAGAGATTGTCGCGCGCGCGATTTATGCCAGCAAAATCCCCGTTGTGTCCGCGGTGGGGCACGAAGTTGACTTCAGCATCAGCGATTTTGTTGCCGATGTGCGCGCCGCCACCCCCTCGGCGGCGGCGGAATTGGTGGCGCCGGAGGTGACGGAAGTCAAACGACAGTTGCAAAGTCTGGCGATTCAATCGATTCGCCAATTGCAGAGATTATTGCAAACGCAACATGATCGTTTGCGCCGTGTCGCCACGAGTTACGGCCTGCGCCAGCCGCTCGATCAAGTGCGCCAGCGCAGCCAGCAGCTCGATGATTTGCAGCGCCGCCTGCAGTTGGCTTTGCAAAACCGCCTCGCCATTTGGAAGCAGCAGCTCAAAGCCAAAGAACAGCGCCTGCGCGCGTTGAGCCACGAACATATTTTGCAGCGCGGCTTCGCCATTGTCTACCGCGAGCCGGACAAAAAATTAGTGCATGAGGCGAAAGAATTGCAAGCGAATGATTCGATTCATATTCAATTTGGGCTCGGCAGCGCCGACGCGAAAGTAGAGAAGGTAAAGAAGTCGATTAGGTAATTTTTTTGAAGTGTCATCCTGAGCGCAGTCGAAGGATGGCTCGACTCCGCTCGCCATGACATAATGATTAAAGTCACCCTGAGCGCAGCCGAAGGGTGGTGGAATTGGAGTCAAAATTAAATAGCGCGAACCTTTCAGGGATGGAGCAGGACGGATGAGCAAAAAGATGACGTTTGAAACGGCGATGCACCGGCTCGAAGCGATTGTGCAGCAGCTCGAACAGGGCCGGATCGGCCTTGAAGAGGCAATCAAAATTTTTGAAGAAGGCATGACGCTGTACAAACAATGCCAGTTGCAATTAAAAGAAGCCGAAAAGAAAATCGAAGTGCTGGTGAAAACCGATGAGGGGTTTCAGTTGGAATTGATGGAGGTGGAAGCGTAAAACGTAAGCACGTGATTCGTAATTCAGACAGCCGGTCTTGGCTTTGATCTTAAAGAAACCTCGAACGCGGATTATAAAGCTCAAATAAAATCCGTGCTAATCCGTGTCATCAGCGTTATCCGCGTTCAAAAAAGAATGATATTGGGAATTTGAAGAGATTCAGAATTTGAACATTACAGAAGAAAAAAGTCAAATCGACAAAGACGATCTGACCACGCCGCTGATGCGGCAGTATCTCGCGGTCAAGGCGCAGCATAAAGACGCGATGCTGTTTTTTCGCATGGGCGATTTTTATGAGATGTTTTACGACGATGCCAAAACCGCCAGCGAGGTGCTGGGCATCACGCTCACCTCGCGGTCGCACGGCAAGTCGTCGGAAGTGCCGTTGGCGGGATTTCCGCATCATGCGCTGGACACGTATCTCGCGAAAATGATTCGCGCCGGCCATCGCGTGGCGATTTGCGAGCAGGTGGAAGATCCGAAGCTGGCAAAAGTGGTGGTGAAGCGTGAGGTCACCGAAGTCGTGACGCCGGGCAGTATTTTGTCGGATGATCTGTTGACGAGCCGCCGTAATAATTTTTTGCTGGCGATTCATCCGCTGCAAAAGACCGCCGGGCTGGCGCAGATGGATATTTCCACCGGAGAATTTTTTGTCGGCGAGGTGGCGATAGAAGCAGCGGAAGGCGGTTTGCGCGAAGCGATTTTGAATATCGAACCGGCGGAGATTCTCATTGCCGAAGAACACGCGGATTGGCTGCGGCAAAAAATTTTGTTGAATGCCAATATTCTCATCACCCGCCGGGAGGGCTGGCAGTTTGCCTATGATTATGCTTATGAAAAACTGACCAGGCATTTCCAGACGTTGACGCTGAAGGGCTTCGGCTGCGATGATTTGACCGCGGGAATTTGTGCGGCGGGCGCGGCGTTGTCCTATTTGAAGGAAAATCAGAAAAACGAGCTGGCGCATTTTGCGCAACTGACGCGGCTCAACAATCGCGAATTTGTCAGCATCGATCTGGCCACCCGGCGCAATTTGGAACTGATTCGCTCGCTGCGCAATGATGATCAGCGCGGCACGCTGTTGAGCGTGCTGGATCGCACCCGCACGGCGATGGGCGGGCGGCGGATGGTACAATGGATTCTGCAACCGCTGCGCGAGGTGGATAAAATTAATGCGCGGCTCGACGGGGTTGAAGAGTTCATGCAGAAAAAAAATGAGAGGGCCGGTATTGCCGAGTTGTTGCGCGGTGTCGGCGATCTCGAGCGGTTGGTGGCGAAAGTCACGACAGCGCGCGCCAATGCCCGCGAGTTGCTGGCGGTGCGTTTTGTGCAGTTGAAAATTCCCGAGCTAAAAAAAATTCTGGAGAAATTTGAAGCCGCGTTGCTGCGCACGGTTTTTGCCGGTTTGCAGGAATTGGCGGAATTAACCCAGGAACTCGCGGCAGCGATTGTGGATGATCCGCCGCTTGCCGTTACCGATGGCGGCATTATTCGCGCCGGTTATTCCGCCGAGTTAGATCGGTTCCGCAGCCTGTCATTGTCGGGAAAAGATTGGATCGCCAAATTGCAGGCCTCGGAGCGCGAGCGCAGCGGCATCGGCTCATTGAAAGTTGGATATAACAAAGTTTTTGGTTATTATATTGAAGTGACGAATCCGAATCTCGCGAAGGTGCCGCAGAATTATATTCGCAAGCAAACGCTGTCGAATGCCGAACGCTACATCACGCCGGAATTGAAAGAGTACGAAGAGCAGGTCTTGCAGGCTGAAGAAAAAATGGTCGCGCTCGAATACGAATTGTTTGATCGCCTGCGGCAGAAAGTGGCCGGCCACGCAACGGCGTTGCAAGAAAATGCTCGACTGTTGGCCGTGCTCGACTGCCTGTTGGCTTTTGCGGAACTGGCGAGCGAGCAACATTATTGCCGGCCGGTTTTAAATGATGATTTAAAAATTGATATCAAAGATGGCCGGCATCCGGTGGTGGAAAAACTGCTGCCCTTTGGCGAAAAGTTTGTGCCGAATGACACGTATCTCGACGACACCGGCCATCAAATTATCATTATTACCGGGCCTAACATGGCCGGCAAATCAACTTATTTGCGGCAGGTGGCGCTGATCGCGTTAATGGCGCAAATCGGCTCGTTCGTACCGGCGGCGAAAGCGAGCATCGGCGCGGTGGATAAAATTTTCACGCGCGTCGGGGCCTCGGATAATTTGGCGGGCGGCGAGAGTACGTTTCTGGTGGAAATGAACGAGACCGCTAATATTTTGCACAACGCGTCGGCAAGAAGTTTGGTGATTCTCGACGAAATCGGCCGCGGCACGAGTACCTACGATGGCTTGTCGATAGCATGGTCGGTGGTGGAATATTTACATGACAACGCGAAAGTTGCCGCGCGGACGCTGTTTGCGACGCATTATCACGAATTGAATGAATTGGCCAACCGGCATCCGCGCGTGAAAAACTACAACGTGTTGGTAAAAGAGTGGGGCGATCAGGTGGTTTTTCTTCGCAAAATTGTGGAGGGCGGCAGTGATCATAGTTACGGCATTCAAGTCGCCCAGCTTGCGGGTTTGCCGAAGTCAGTGATTCAACGCGCGAAGCAAGTGCTGGCCACTTTGGAGCAACAGGCGATTGAGCGAGATGAGTTGCCGTCGGCGTCGGCGAAGTCGAATCACCGCGTGAAGCAAATGGATATTTTCGCTGAACAAGAACGGCATCTGCGGCA
>CAYZFF010000098.1:0-3255 GCA_964477305.1 uncultured Cytophagia bacterium | reverse complement strand
ATGATTTCCGCCGCCCACGCGCAAGGCGGTTTCAAAAAAGCCAAATATGCCGGTGAGTTTCTCAATCTCGGCGCGGGCGGGCGCGGGCTGGGCATGGGCGGCGCTTATGTGGCGCTGGCGCGGGATGTGAGCGCGACCTATTGGAACCCCGCCGGATTGGTGAATATCGAGTATCCGCAAATCATGCTTATGCACGCGCAACAATTTGAAGGCGTGGTGAAATATGATTTCGGCAGTTTCGGCATGCCGTTCGGCGCGAATCGCAGCCTCGGCATTAGCTTGATTCGGCTGGGCGTGGATGACATTAAACGCACGGAGTTGGAAAACCCCGACGCTAAATTAGGCCCGACCAATCGCCCGATTGTGGCCGGAACTTTTTCTGATGCGGAGTACGCGTTGTCGCTCACCTATGCGGTTAAACGCTCCAACACGCTTTCCTTTGGCGGCAATATCAAGATTCTACATAAAGCGCTGGGCGATAATTCGGCCTGGGGACTTGGTTTCGACCTGGCGGCGTTGTTCAATCCCGTTGGGAATTTGCAGGTGGGACTCAATTTGCAAGATGTCACCAACACGATTCTCGCGTGGGACACTGGCCGCCGCGAATTGATTGTGCCGACACTTAAAGCCGGCTTCGCGTATCCGATGAGTTTTCCGATGATTGGCGGTTATATGGCGCCGGCGCTCGATTTTGAAATTCGCTTCGAAGGGCGGGATTTTGCATCGCAGCTTGCTGCCGGGCCCATCAGCTTGGACTCGCATTTGGGGTGGGAATATCAGCGCGAGGCCGTTGCTTTTCGTTTTGGCTCAGATGTCGGCAACTTAGCCGTCGGTGCCGGGCTCAATTTGCCCAAACTACAAATTGACTACGCATTTCTCAGCCATAACGATCTCGGCGCGAGCCATCGCATTTCCGCGCGTCTGGCGATTGAAGAATTAAAATACCGCCGGCCGCGATAAGTTGTTTGCTGTAAAGTTTTTAGATGGTTTAACTTGCGGATGCGAAGCAATCGACGGATAATCAATCGAAATTTGTTGGTTGCTTCTTGTCTGTGGAGCATTAAACTGCGAATTTTGCTAAAATCCTCCCTAATTTTGCCCATCTCAACTTCCTCAAAAAAACGAAAAATTTAGTTGAATCTTATCGCTAATTTTCGTAAAATCTAAGTTGAGTTTAAATTATAACTTATTTGACTATGGAAGTGCCTGTAACTTCCAGCGGAGGAGGAGAGAACATCATTAAATGACAAGCGGCGCCTATGGTTATTAGCATGACGGGTTTTGGCCGGGGACAACACAGTATTAACGGCTACGAAGCCGTGGTTGAACTCCGTTCACTCAATCACCGCTTTCTGGACGTAGCAATGCGGCTGCCGCGCGGCTTGGGTGCTTACGAGCAGACTGTCAAGGATTTGCTGCGCTCAAAAGTTAATCGTGGCCGCATCAATGTATCGGTGACATTAAAGTCGGAAACCGAAGACGAACTCGGCTTGAGCGTGGACGAAGAAACCGCGCGCCGGTACAAGCATTTGTTGGAAACGCTGATCAAAAAACTTGATCTGCCGGGTCCGGTGACGCTTGAGCATCTGCTGCAGTTTTCGGATATTTTGACGATTGCGGAAGAAACCGGTTTGCCGCCGGAAGCGTGGTTGTGCGTTGAAAAAGCGTTGGGGCTGGCGGTGGACGAGATGAACACGATGCGCGTGCGCGAGGGGCAGGAAATTATCCATGATTTGCACGCGCGCATTAACGGCTTGCAAGAAAAGCTGGAAACGATTAAAAATCATGCGGCGGGCCGGAGTAAAGCCGAATTTGAGAAACTTTATAAGCGCCTGTGCGCGATGGTAGAGTCCAAAGAGCTGGATCGGACGCGGCTGGAGTTGGAAGTGGCCCTGCTCGCGGATCGCGTCGACATTACTGAAGAGTGCACGCGCTTTCAAAGCCACAACACGGTTTTTCTCGAAGCGCTGGCCGGTCCCGAGCCGGCGGGGCGGAAATTGAATTTCCTTTTGCAGGAAATGAATCGCGAGGCCAACACGATCGGCGCGAAAGCCAACGAGGCTCAAATTGCACATTTGGTGGTAAGTATCAAGGAGGAAGTGGAAAAGCTGCGCGAGCAGATACAGAACATCGAGTGAGGCATGAACGGTCGCGAAATGGCAAACGACACGACATCTTTGAAGCGCGGCTATTTGGTGGTGATTTCGGCGCCCTCCGGCGGCGGCAAAACCACGGTGATTCGACGGCTCTTGGAAAATCAGGAAGCGGATTTTGTGTATTCGATTTCGGCGACGACTCGCGCGCCGCGCGCGGGTGAGCAGCATGGCCGCGATTACTATTTTCTCGCGCCGGAAACGTTTGCCGCACAGGTGAATGACAACGGTTTTATCGAGTGGGCCGAGGTGCACGGCAATCTTTACGGCACGCCGCGCGCCGCCGTGGAAAGCTGGATGGCCGCCGGCAAGTTGGTGTTCATGGATATCGACGTGCAGGGCGGCATCAATGTTAAAAAGCAATATGGCGAACGCGCGATTTTGATTTTTATCAAGCCGCCCTCAATGGAATCCCTGCGGGATCGTCTGCGGGGACGAAATTCCGATTCTCCCGAAGCGATCCAAACGCGTTTACGGAATGCAACGGAGGAGTTGCAGAAAGCACAGTTTTACGACCACGTAGTGGTCAATCATAAATTGGACGACACGGTTGCCGAGGTGCGAGCAATTATTGAGCAGTATCGGTAGAGGTTGGCCGGTTCGCCTGTTGGCAGTAATTGATTAACGCGCGAAACCGCCCAACCGCAAACATTTTAAACGGAGATTTTTTTAACATGGCAAGTACCATCCCGATCGAAGAATTAAAGAAACACAGCTCGAACATTTACGAAGCGATCATGATCATTGCGAAGCGAGCGCGCCAGATTAACGATGACCAGAAGCGCTTGATCGAACAGGAAACCGGCTATGATAGCAACATGGACAGCGTTCACGATGATGACGCGGACGACGAGGCCGTGGAAAACGCGGAAGATCGCCAGGTGCAACCGGTGAAATATATCAAATTGCCGAAGCCGACGACGCTGGCGTTGGATGAAATGATGTCGGGCCGGTTAAATTATCGCTATGCGGAGAAACCCGCGGAAGACGACGCCAGGAAATAGTTCCGTATCTTCTTTTCGTGGTGTAAAGAAAAGACGGCACTGTAAGCCATGCCCTTCACCGGAAAAAAAATTCTGTTGGGAGTCAGCGGCGGAATTGC
>CAYZFF010000097.1:6077-12924 GCA_964477305.1 uncultured Cytophagia bacterium | reverse complement strand
ACGATGCAATTGCAGCCGATCTGGCGTTCGCTCGGCATGGTCACGCCGCGGCCAATGAGAGTAATTCCGGATTGCAGCAATTGCGGATAATCTTCGTTGGGAGTCGCGGGGTCGCCGAAGCCGATGCGGCATTCCGGGCCGATGGTGACGTCCGAGTCGGCGATGACTTTTTGCAAATGGCTGTTCGCCGCGACATGAGCATCGAACATGAGAATCGAATCTTTAATTACGGCTCCGGCTTCAACCTCGACGCCGGGAAACAAAATGCTGTTCTCCACTTTGCCGGCGATTTTGCAGCCGCTGTAAATGAGCGAGTTGCCAATCTCCGCGCGGTCGCTGATGATGGCGGGAATGCGGTCGCGAATGTGGTTGTGCTCGATATTGGTGCGCACCTGCCAGCGTTCGGGATCGATCTTGGGATTCTCGCCGAGCAAATCCATGTTGGTTTGCCAGTACTCATCAATCGTGCGCGTGTAGCCCCAATAGCTTTCAAATTTGTAGCCGAAGACGCGATATTTTCCCAACATCGCGGGAATGATGTCTTTGCCGAACTCATGCGTTTTCGGCGCGAGCTTGGCGTGGTTCTCCAATACTTCGTGCAAAACATTGACGGAAAATAAATGAATCGTGAGCGAGGCGGCAACTTTATCGCCGGGCCAGTTGGGCACGGTGAGTGGCTTTTCCAAATATTCCACCAGCGGGCCACCCGAAGTTCCGGCACTCATCTCGAGGCGTCCGACGCCGAAGCGTGTGGCCTGCTCCTTCGATACGTCGAGAAAACCGAGCGTCAAATCGGCTTTGTTCTCGTTATGAAATTCGAGGAGCGGCGAAAAATCCATCGAGTAAATATGATCGCCGGAGAGCACAAGCACAAGCTGCGGCTGGTGCATGTCGATAAAATCGAGATTCTGATACACCGCGTCCGCCGGGCCGCGATACCATTGCGATACGGTGTGCGCGGTGTACGGCGGCAGCACCGAGACGCTGCGATTGCGGCCCACCATTTCCCATGCCGCGCCGTTGCCGATGTGATTGTTGAGCGAGTACGAGCGGTATTGTGAAAGAATGCCAACGTTTTCGATGCCGGAATGCATGAGACTGCTCATCGGAAAATCGATGACGCGATACAGGCCGCCAAAGGGCACGGCGGATTTCGGGCGGAACTGGGTGAGCACCGAAAGTTCATCAACGCGGCCGCCGGCAAGAATCATGGCAAGAGTTTTTTGCATGGGATCGAATTAGCGCAAAATTTTCAAGATTATGAAACAATCCAATTACAGGAAAAAATGGCGGCAAAATAATTGTGGCAAGATAAACTTTAAAATCATCTTGCCACAATTATTTTGCAATTTTTTTTCATACTGCCCGCGTTTTGCTGGCTTGCGTCTGCTTGTGAGAGGGTTAAGAGTAATCGGTCGGCGCATGACAAACGTATTTGACATGCGCCGACCATAATCGTTTCGCTGGGCGTGATAACTACGCCGTCGCGCCAGCCTGCTTTTTGGCAAAGCCGGAGTACAGACCCCACGCGCCGATGAGCAGATTGATGACAATCGTGCCCCAGCCGTTGGTCAGTTGCAGGCCGCCGAGGTTGTTGACGCCGAGCGCGCCCAGAATGCCAACCAAGCCATTGAGGCCGCCAAGCGCCTGCGCGCCGGTGCGTTGCATGCTGTCCGAGCCTTTTAGGCCGAAATAACTCAACGCAGCGCCGGAGAGAATATTGACGAGATTGCCGTCACCGAGAATGCCAGCGCCCGTCGTGGCGGCGCCCAACGCGGTGCCAATGCTCGGCACAAATTGGCTGAGCAGGCCGATTCCAGCTTGCACCGGACCGGCATAACGTGATAGGTTTAACATGGTTCCTGCCTCCTTCGGTTAAATGAAAAGTGAATTGAATTAAGAAATGTGTTGCAAACTTTTCTTTGTCATTGCGAATCCCGCGCTTTCCAGCGGGGTGAAGCAATCTTTTCATAGCCAAGAGATTGCTTCGCTGGAAAACGCTCGCAATGACTTTTTCCAAGAAGAAACGCGCCGACATTTCCTGTTGCCGGAACAATAACCATCGTTATCGCCCTGCCAGTTTCTTTTCAATCAACCAGCCGATGCCGAAAATCACGATGCCGATTCCGGCATAGCGAAATTCCATGCGGAGATTGTCATCGCGCATGCCGATGATCAGGCCATACAACACTTCAAACAGTCCGATGGCCTGAATAATTTTGCCAACCAACCAAATCGTGCGATTCAGACAGATGATCTCTTCGATAAGATTCAAAAGCTGTGGTATCCGGATTTGCCGAATTTAACGGATTAAAAATCCGGGCCCTTCGGCAAATCCGTATACCGATGATTGAATCCGGTTGCAAACAAAAACTCCCATCCTGCTGTAGAACCGTCAACGGGTCTTTCAAGATGGGAGTCCTTCCAACACAATTCCTGCCTGTTGAGGTGATTCAAAAGACAAGACAAAATAATTTGTGAAGCTGAAGCTTTGCACTCCGTATGCATTACGCGTAATTCAAGAAGGCGCTGGCGTTGCTCCATTGGCCCAGTTCTTCGCGGAAGCGGACGCTGGTGTCAACCAAAATTTGGCCATCTTCCGCCAGCGTGATTTGCACGCGCTCCAACGGGCGCGGCGCCGGGCCTTCGAAGTTCACGGCTTCCATCGTAAAGCCACTGCCGTGGCACGGGCATTTGAATTTGCTTTCCGCCTCGAGCCAGCGCGGGGTGCAGCCGAGGTGGGTGCATTGCGCGAAAATGGCGTAAAAGCCTTTATCCGTACGCACCAGCCAGGTGCGGTAATCTTTGACCCACTTCGTGCTTACCGCGCCGACGGGATAATCGCCGGGGAAGCCGGCTTTGAAAACGGTGGAAGGCTCGAAGAGCACACGCGGAAACATGTAGCGCAGCGAACCCAGCAGCATCGTGCCGACAAAACTAAAAAATGCCACCCATCCGGCGCGCGAAAGAAAATTACGGCGCGTCATCCAGAGGTTGCCGGTTTCTTCAATCGGTTTCGTGAGCGTCTGCTTGCTGCCGGGTTTGGCCGTGGTCGGCGGCGCCGGCGCCGTTGCAGGAGCAGTTTTGGGTGCAGAAGCCGCAGCGGGTTTGGGTGCGGGCTTTTCTGCTGCGGGAGCAGGCGCTTTTTCCGCCGAAGCAGGCGTCTGCTCAGCGGGCGCAGGGGTTGGTTTCGTTTCTTCGGACACGGGGAATCTCCTTCAAATCTAATATCAATTTATTAGCTCGTAGTAACGCCTTCAGGCGTCGCATGTTCCAACCAAGATTATCTTGAAATTTTGCATTGTGCGCCTAAAGGCGCTACTACGAAACAATTTTAATCCGTTCCATTGGTCGCCGCCGCGCCGCGACCCAAACTCATAATATAATTCCGCATCGCGGTGATCTGTTTCTCATCTTCACCGCCGAGAATATCCGAGGGGCCGTCAGCATCCGGCGTCGGATAGAACGACGGCATTTTCGTGTTCGGCATCAATTTGCTCGCGTCCATCAGCCATTTCGAAATCCATTCGGGATTCAGGCGTTGGCGCGCCAAGGCGAGATCGGGCGCCCAGCCTTCGGGCGGGCCTTCGGGTTTTTTGCTGCCCTGTTGATGGCACGACAAGCAGTTCCAATAATCTTTCGAGAACAATTTCTGCGCCGCGGCGTTTTGCTCCGGCGTCAATTGATAGTCTTGCAAATACGAGAAACCGGCGGCATCGCCATCCAGCGCTTTGAAATAGGCAACGAGATCATTCGCTTCCTGATCGCTCAACTCGAACGTCGGCATGCGTACTTGCAGCCACGGACGAATCTGGCCGGTGGCGGGTTTCTTGAGAAAACCGAACAGCCACTCGCTCTGCGCTTTCATGCCTTCGCCGATGAGATTGGGCGGCGCAAACGCCACCGCGGTTTCGGGGCTTTCGCCTTTTTTCTCCAACTGCGCCGCGATGTGCGCGCGAATATCGCCGCCGCGATTTTCCACGGTGTGGCAGCCCTGACAATTATACTTATAAACGAGCAAGCGGCCCTTGTTAACATTCTCTTCGCGGCCGCCCCACGGCTTCAAATATCTTTCGCCGATCACGCGGCCGTCCCACGCGCGCAACAACACCGCTAACGTGGTCGCATCTTCGTCCGACATTTGAAAATTGGGCATACGTTGCACGACGGCTTCGGTCGCGTACAAGCGCGAGTTCTTCATCTTGCCCGTGGTCCAGCTTTCCCACGTTTTCACCGCTTGTTTATTGGCCAACGCGTCGCCGTAGAAAAGCTCTTCCACCGTTTTCGCGCCGAACTCATTCAACGACACCGACACGCGGCCTTCATTTTCCATGCCTTTGATGATATGGCAACCGTGGCAGCCGAAATTGCGAACCAACGCCTTGCCTTCGCTGATCAACGCCGCGTCGTTCAAATCCGGCAACGTTTTGGTGTATTCTGCCGGCAAACTTTTGCCGTTCTTATACGTCATCAAATAAGCCGCAATATCCGCGGCTTCCTGATCGCTCAAACGCAAGTTCGGCATCTGCGTTTCCGGCGCAAAGTGCTTCGGATTTTTCACCCAATCATAAATCCACGCTTCTGAAGTTTTTAGCGCCACCGTCGCCAAATCCGGGCCGATGTCATACGAGCGGCCATCTTGCCGGCGCTCGCGGTCTTCCGACTCGACGACGTGGCAACCTTTGCAGCCGACGTTTTCCATCAGCGTTTCGCCGCGCTCGGCATTGCCCGTCAAAGTTTTCCGGACCGGCTGCCAGGCTTGATCTTGCACGGAATACAAATAAGCCGTGGCGGCCAGCGCTTCGCGCTCCGAGTACATCGCATTCGGCATGCGCGTATGCGGGCGAAATTCTTTGTTGTTGCGCAGCCAGCCGTAAACAAAATTCGGCTGCAGTTTGTGCGTAATGCGATTCAGATTCGGGCCAATGCGTTCGACACTTTCGTAACCACGAATTTCGTGGCAACCGAAGCAGCCCATCTCAAACACCATACGCTTGCCTTTATTCAGTTCGTCGGCATGATCGACGAACAATTCGCGAGCGTGGCATTTGTTGCAACCGGCGGTGACGAATTTGCCTTCATGCAACGGGTCTTCCCAATGCTTGACGAAACCGTGGGCAAACTGCACGCTTTGCAACGCCGAGCCTTGCCCTTCATGGCACGGCGAGCAGCCAAAGCGCTCGACCGGGTGAATCGCCAGCAGCGTATCCAGCGAGGGATGGGTACGAAAGCTTTTCTTCTCAACGCTCTCGAAACCTTTGCGCGTCGCCGCGGGATGGCAACTTTCGCAGCGATCAACATTGTTGGTGAAATTACGAAAATTGCCGCGCACGAAATCCGCCATCACCACTTGCTTGATTTTGATCGGCCGATCGTCGACGCGCGTCATCAAGGCTTTAATGCTCTCGATTTCCGCGCGCATTTCACGCATCTGCTTTTGCGTATCAGTTACCGTTTGGCGCAACGCGACAAGGTGTTTCACCGCCGCAGCCTTTTGCGCATCGGCTTCATCCCATTTAATTTTCCATTCCGCGGCTTTCGCATTCAATTCTTCGACTTTCTTGCCGCGTTCTTTATATTCGCCACTTTCCTTGCCGCCGTGATACTCGGCTTCTTTAAAAAGATAATATTCAGCGTCGGCCTCGCTTTTAATAAAGCGATACTGCTGGCGCGCTTTTGCCGAAGCGAGATCGGCAGCTGCGGAATCCTGATTCGCTTTGCGATAATCGTCGCCGCTCAATTGTGCCCTAGCCTGCGCGAGCTGCGCCTCGAGCTGTTTGTAGGTTTCCGCATTTTCAGTATTAAATTTTTCCTCCGCCGCAACCAGCTTGCTTTGCAAGTTGTCGAGTTCCATTTTATTGAACTGCCGCTGTTCTTCCTGCCACGGCGCGCGCACGCGAATCATATCGAACACCGCCCAGAACGTCGTCAGGGCCAGCAGCGCGCTAAGGAAAAAATAAATATGGCTATAATTGCGTTGCTCTAAAGGAATGTCGGATCGTTTCGGCATTGTTTGTCTCATCTCCTTACACGTAGTCCCGCCCCCTGGTGGGGCGATTTAGGAAACGCGATCGCTGGAATAAAATAGCCGCCCACAGGGGCGGAGACTACACTACACATTAAACCACGGTGTAACCCAGATGTATTTAATATTGAAAACGATGCGCAACAGCATTTTAATCGGCAGCGCCGCCATCGTTAAAAACAAAAAGGCAAATACGCCATAGCGCGCCGCGCCAAGCTGTTTGATCAGCCAGCCGTCTTTTTTCCAGAAATAGTAGACAAAACCCAGGCTAAAATAGGCGCCGACGAGCGTCGCGCCGAAAATATTAGCGCCGAGTTTGGAGCGAATACCAAACCATTCATGCAAATCCACATTCACCATCGAAACCACCTTGTGCGCATCCCACAATTCCCACGGCGCAAAAAAGTTCCAGCCGGGGCCGCGCAGAAATGTGCCGAGAATGATGAGTGACAGCCACAAAACCAAAAAGCCGATCATAAAAATCCACACCGCCATTTTGCGCTCTTTGTACGTGTAGTAGCCGTTGCCCTTCGGGTTTTTGTCGATGTACGGAATTGCCATCAAGCCGATGATGATGATGGTGGGCAGCACGACGCCGGCAATCCACGGATCGAAATACACCAGCATTTCTTGCAGGCCGAGAAAATACCACGGGGCTTTGGAGGGATTGGGCGTGCGGCTGGGATTCGCGGGTTCTTCCAACGGGGCGTCAAGCGCGATCGACCACACCGTCAACAGAATCATGATCGCGAGCGAGCAGAGAAATTCATTGCGGGCGAGATACGGCCAGACGTGAATTTTGTCCTGACCTTCGGCGCGGAT
>CAYZFF010000097.1:0-5977 GCA_964477305.1 uncultured Cytophagia bacterium | reverse complement strand
CATTGCGGGCGAGATACGGCCAGACGTGAATTTTGTCCTGACCTTCGGCGCGGATTTTATCCCATTCACCCGCGTCGAGGCGTTTGTCCATGCGGCTGGCCTCGCGCCACCACAGCCAAACAAAAAATATCATAATGAAGAGCAAGGCGACAATGGGAATATTGTCGGAGTTGCTCAAGATATATTTTAAATTTTCCATTTATTCTCCTCAGTCAACTTGCCTTTTGCTTTTTACAGCGGGCCAGAAATGCCGCCGTCTTTACGCACGCGCCAAAAGTGCACGGCAATAAAAATCGCCAAAAAGAGCGGCAGGAAAATGCAATGCAAGACGTAAAACCGTAAAAGGGTCGGAGGCCCGACTTGCGTGCCGCCGAGCAACATGAAGCGCACGTCGTTGTCGGGTTTCATGCCCAACTCGGGCCCAAACGGGCCTTCATGTCCGAGCAGCGGCGTCGCGCGCGCCATGTTGGTGCCGACCGTCACGGCCCAGATGGAAAGCTGATCCCACGGCAACAAGTAACCCGTGAAAGAAAGCAGCAGCGTCGTGGTCAACAAAATCACGCCGACGACCCAATTAAATTCGCGCGGCGGTTTGTAGGAGCCGGTGAGAAAAACGCGAAACATGTGCAGCCACACAGCGATCACCATGCCGTGCGCGGCCCAACGGTGCATGTTGCGCAGAAACATGCCGAACGGCACGTCGAATTGCAGGTACTTCATGTCTGCAAAGGCATATTCCGCGGTTGGGCGATAATAAAACATCAGCAACACCCCTGTCACCGCCGTAACCAAAAAGAGAAGGAAAGTTATTCCTCCCATGCACCAGGTAAAACGGAGATAGGCGCCGTGACGCGGCAATTTGGTGGGATGCAAATGCAACCAGATATTATCCAAAACTTGCAGCAATCGATTGCGCTGCGAATCCTCATAGTCGTGCCGAAACATCGACTTCCAAACCTGCGTTTTCAGCACGCTTGCTTTCAGCTTTTCAATAACAGCCTGCATCGCTGCTCCCGTGGTTAGTTAGAGACTTTTAAATTGACCAGATCTTTGTGCAGGATGGCTCATCAAGCGAGCCAAATGAAATGGTATGAATATAATTTAAAATTTATTAAATGTCAAGCGAAACGTCCGCAAAATTCCAGGCAGAAACGCTTATTTTTGCTGAAACTTTGTGTTGTCCGCGCGGTCATGCCGCCGGAACAACCAGCCACTGCTCTTGCAACCAACTGCGTTCATGCGCAATCACCCGCCAGCCGGTCGCGTTTAAAATATTGCGTAATCGTTGCTCGGAACAGAAATACAACTTTTCCCCCCACACCAATCGCATGCGATTCGCCCACTGCGGCGGCGATGAGGTGAAAAGAAAATAGCCCCCCGTTCGCAAAACGCGCCGCACCTCGTCAAAAAACTTTTCACGCGCCGCGAGATACTCGAACAGACCAATGGCCGAAATGAATGAAAAACCCTGTTCCTGAAAAGGCAATTCTTCCGCACGCGCGATGACACGATACGTTTGCGAATTCCGTTTTAACATCGCAAAATCAAAATCAACGGCAAAGCGCTGCGGCGTGGCCGGCAAAATGGCGAGATGATCGCCGGTCCCGCTGCCGAGGTCGAGATGCGCACCGGGCAGCGGCGGCAATGGTTGCACAAGTTTGGCGAGGTTGTTTTTTTCTGCCTCAAGCAGGTGACGAAACAACGGCAGATGGCGGCGGGCAAAAGAATAGACCGGCGCTTTCCAACGCCAACAGGTCATGAAGAATGATAAAGTTTGGAGTGATAAAACGGCGCCAGCGCGCCGAGCAACGCTAATTCAAATGCCTGTTGCCGCGTCAGCAGGCCGAGGCTAAAAACGCCGAAGGCGCCGTCTTGATTGCGCACGTCTTTGCGCTTCGCAAAATCGTCGATCACTTCTCCCAACTCCTTTTTGTGGTCGAACACTTCGCGCGCGACCGCCATCGGCACCGGCATACTCATCGAGCTGCCGTAATGGCCGACGCCGTGATGATGCACAAACGCCCAGCTTTGCAAATGAATATGTTCTTTATCTTCGGCGCTCAAAATAAAAAAGCCCCCTTCCAATCCGATCGCGAAATCCACCGGCCCCGACTCTTCCGCAACCAGCCGCCGCGCTTCGAGCGCGCGATTGCAGGCGCCGCGGCGAATTTCCTGCACCGACAGCGGCATCGCCGAAACGCCGCTTTCCACTTCGCGCGCGATATAACTGATCGACTCCGCCCGGTGGCCAAGCAATCCCATCACCTTGTTCATCGTCGTGCGCACCGCTTCAACTTTTGGCGGACGCAAAGTTCCAATCGCGACCCTCACAATATTATCGCTCATTTTTTACCCCGCTATTGCAGCGCGCTGCAACAGTTTCTTCCATTCCGATTCCGCGGCTGCCAGCGTCGCACCGGCATCCATCTGGTTGATTTCGCCATTTTCAAAACAAATGCGCCCGTCGATCATCGTCAAACGGACGTCGCTGCTTTTGGCCGCATAAACGATTTGCGCATAAATATTTTCCCGCTGCAGCGGATACGCATGTGGCGCGTCCAAATTGATCGCCACCAAATCCGCTTTCTTCCCGACTTCCAAGCTGCCGATTTCATCGTCCCAATTCAAACAGCGCGCGCCGTCAATCGTCGCCATTTCCACAATGGCCTGCGCCGAGAGCGCTATTGGGCCGTGTTGTAATTTTTGCAGAAAACCAGCCAGCCGCATTTCGGCAAAAATATCGAGCCGGTTGTTGCAGGCCGCGCCGTCCGCGCCGAGGCCGAGCCGCACGCCGGCTTGCCGCATTTTTAAAATTGGCGCGACGCCGCTCGCCAATTTCGCATTCGAGCCGGGACAATGCGTAATGCCCGTTCGATCTTGCGCCAGTCCTGCAATTTCTCGCGCATTCACTTGCACACCGTGCGCGAAGCAACAATGCGCGCCGGCAATTCCCATCGCGCGAAAAAAGTCAATGCTGCGATGTTTTTTCTCCTGCAACAAAACTTCCTCCTCCGCCGCCGTTTCCGCCGCATGCGTGTGAATCATGCAGCCAAGCTCGCGCGCCATCTCGCCAACCTCGCGCAACAATGGCTCGGTACATGAAAGCGAGAAACGCGGCGCAAACGCATAACGCAGTCGCCCATTTGCCGCGCCGTGCCACGTTTTATAGAGTTGCCGGCTCTCTTGCAATGATTTGGCGGTTTTTTCCAGCAATCCCGGCGGAACGCCGACGCCCGTATCAATCATGCACTTACCGCCCGCGGCGCGTACGCCCCATTTTTCCAGTTCTTCAAACACAGCGTCGTAATGATACACACTGCCCATGTCGAGAATCGTCGTCGTGCCGCCCGCCAGCAACTCTGCGATGCCGAGCCGCGCCGAAGCCCGCATCGATTCAACGTTGTGCGCCGCTTCAAACGGCCAAATTCGCCGGCGCAACCAATCGAGCAAAGGCAAATCTTCGGCTTGGTTGCGAAACAACGTTTGGCAGAGATGAATATGTGTTTGAATGAACCCTGGTAAAATGGCCCACCGGCTCGCGTCGATCGCATGGCCGATTTTTCCGCCATTATTGGATTGGCCATTGCTATTGATTTCAACAATGCGATCATCCTGCACCAGCAAATCACCGCGCAAAACTTCGCGGCTGGGGTTCATCGTTACCAGTAGGGCGTTTTTGAATAAAGTCGCGGCCATTGCAAAATACGGAAAAATAGAGACGGCTAAATAACGTTTAAACGGTTTTCCAAATTAAAGCGACCGCATTCAAAAATCAAGTTAAAAATCCGTGAAAACGCTTGAATTTTGCGATAAGTTTCACCATCTTTTCAAATTCTGAAACAGCTAAAAACGGCCCGGCGCTTTGAGTGCCCGGGCAGTAATTTCTGCAAACTTCAAAGGTTTCCCAAATGAAGCAACTCATCGAATGCGTCCCTAATTTTTCCGAAGGCCGTGACGCCAGTCTTATCAAACAAATCACCGATCAAATCGAATCCGTCAAAGATATTCAATTGTTGGACGTAGATCCCGGCGCGGATACGAATCGCGTGGTCGTGACCTTCATCGGCAGTCCCGGAGCCGTAAAAGAAGCCGCTTTTCGGGCGGCCAAACGCGCGAGCGAGCTGATCGATATGTCGAAACATCGCGGCAGCCATGCCCGGATGGGCGCATTGGATGTGTGCCCGTTCATTCCGATTGCTGGAGTGACGATGGAGGATTGCGTCACCATCGCCACCGAAGTGGGCCGCCGCCTCGGCGAAGAATTGCAGATTCCGGTTTATCTTTATGAATACGCCGCGACGCGCCCCGAGCGCAAAAACCTCGCCACCATTCGCGCCGGCGAATATGAAGGCCTGCCGCAAAAACTCGCCGACCCTCATTGGACCCCGGACTTCGGACCTCGGACTTTCAACACAAAAAGCGGCGCGACTGTTGTCGGTGCGCGCGATTTTTTGATTGCGTACAACATCAATCTCAACACCACGGACAAACGCTACGCCGATGACATTGCGTATGCGCTGCGCGAGCGCGGCCGGCACAAACGCAGCGGCAATATTTCGCCTTTCTATTATAAAGGAAAGCTGGTAAAATTTGAAGCCAATAAATTTCCCTGCGGGCCATGCGATTTTGTCGCCGGTAATCTTGACGAGTTGGCTGCGCATTATCGCGAGGCGCACGGCAAAGATTTGGTCGCGCGTTATCGCGAGTTGGGCTATCGCGACAATGAATGGATCGGCAAAGAAGTTTATGACGATGGCCAATTCACCCACGTGAAAGCCGTCGGCTGGGTGGTGGAAAAATATCAGCGCGCCCAAATCTCGATCAATTTGACCAATTATAAAATCTCGCCGGCGCATCTTGTGCTCGAGGCCGCGCGGGAACAGGCGCGACAGCGCGGTCTCATTGTCACCGGCTCGGAGATCGTCGGCGTGGTGCCGTATGAGGCAATGCTGGAGTCCGGCAAATTCTATTTGCGCCGGATGCAAAAATCCTCCGGCATTCCGTACCGTGATGTCATTGAAACTGCGGTGCAATCACTTGGCCTGCGCGATGTGGCGGAATTTGATATCGACAAAAAAGTGATCGGCCTGCCGGTGTTGGACGGTTCCCTCGTGAATAAAAAAGTCACGGATTTCGTTGATGAAGTTTCGCGCGACACGCCGGCGCCCGGCGGCGGTTCGATTGCCGCGCTGGCTGGTTCACTCGGCGCGGCGCTCGCGGCGATGGTGGCAAATCTCTCGATTGGCAAACCGGAGTTTGACGCCAAATATGAGGCGTTGAACGCGCTCGCCGAAAAAGCGCAGGCGATCAAAGATCAGTTGCTCGCCGCGGTGGACGCCGACACGCAGGCGTTCAACGCCGTGCTCGAGGCGATGCGTTTGCCGAAAGATTCGCTGGAGCAACAGGCCGTGCGACGTGAGGCGATGGAAGCGGGCTACCAACACGCGACGCAAGTGCCGCTACAAACGGCCAAACTCTGCCGTGAGGCACTCGATCTCTGCCTCATCGCGGCGCAGGCGGGCAATGCCGCAATGCTGAGCGACGCCGGCGTCGGTGCGCTTATGGCCTACGCCGGCGTGCAGGGCGCAGTTTACAATGTGCGGATTAATCTGCCTCACCTCAAAGACAAGGTTTTTTCAGATGCCATCAAAGCGCAGCTCGACACGCTGCTCCGTGAGGCCCGCGACGTGAGTGCGGCGGTGACGCAGGAAGTGGAAACGGTTTTGCTAAAGAATGAAAACAAATGACGGTTACTTGGCAAAAATGAAAAAGCCGGTTAATGGTTCATCACCGGCTTGGGGTTGGGCACCGACGCGCCTCAAGTTGCCAGTCAACGTTTACGGACAAGACCTTGTCTTTTGCATTCCTCTCTTTTGCGTGATCCGCTCTCAAATCCAAATTTAGGAATGCCGATTAAATAACTTACCCAAAAGATCGTCATGCCCGAACGCTTTAATCGGGCATCCACGCTTTTAAA
>CAYZFF010000096.1:2772-12966 GCA_964477305.1 uncultured Cytophagia bacterium | reverse complement strand
TCAGCAATTAAAGCCCCTACCGCCGTAATCGCATAATAATTTCTTTGCAGGAAAGAAAATTGTTTTGAGTACACATCACAAAATCATTCTCGGGGATTCGCGCGCGATGACGGAAGTGCAAAATGAATCCGTGCATCTTGTCGTTACGTCGCCGCCGTATTGGCAACTCAAAGATTATGGTCATGCGAATCAGATTGGGTTTAACGACACCTATGAAGATTATATCAACAACCTGAATCTCGTCTGGAATGAATGTTATCGCGTGCTGCATCCTGGCTGCCGATTGTGCGTGAATATTGGCGATCAGTTTGCGCGTTCAGTTTATTATGGGCGTTACAAAATTATTCCGATTCGTACAGAAATTATCAAGTTTTGTGAAACGATTGGTTTTGATTACATGGGGGCAATCATCTGGCAGAAAGTGACGACGACCAACACCACCGGCGGCGCGACGATCATGGGATCGTTTCCCTATCCACGCAATGGCATCGTCAAGCTGGATTATGAATTTATTTTGCTGTTCAAGAAATTGGGGACATCGCCTAAGCCAACCCGCGAGCAAAAAGAAAGCTCGAAGCTTACGACCGAAGAGTGGAATCAATATTTTTACGGGCATTGGAATTTTTCTGGCGAACGGCAGGAACAACATCTGGCCGTTTTCCCCGAAGAGTTGCCGCGCCGGTTGATTCGAATGTTTACTTTTGTTGATGATGTTGTGCTTGATCCGTTTTTAGGAAGCGGTACAACAGCGTTGGCGGCGCGCAATTCACAACGCCACGCAGTTGGTTATGAGATTAACAAAGAGTACTTGCCGATTATTAAAAATAAACTGGATATTGGCAAAGCTGACCTCTTTGGCGAAATAACTAAGTTTGATATTGTTGAGCAAAAATCGATACCGCATGATTACAAAACCGAGATTATTCATTTACCTTATATTTTTAAGGATCCGATCAAATTTGACAAAAAGGTTGATCCGCGTCAGCTTCAATTTGGCTCAAAAATAGACGGAAAAGAAAACACGAGCGGAAATCTTTATTCAATTAAAAGAGTTGAAGCACCGGATTGTGTTGAATTGGATACTGGGTTGAAGATTCGCTTGTTAGGTGTAAAGCCGATTGAATCCAAAAAAGGCGAGGCGATAGCGTTTATTCAGAACCTCACAAAAGGTCAAAAAATTTTTTTGAAATTTGATGCGCAAAAATATGATGGTGACCAAATGATTTTGGCTTATGTTTTTCTCAAGAACAAAACCTTTATCAATATGCATTTGATCAAGAATCGGCTGGCCGAAGTCGATACCGCGATTGAATACAAAGCCAAAAAGAGATTATTGAATTGTTTGCAGACGAATGGGACAAGCGGAGGCCATTCTTGAAAATCAAGATCACCAACAAGGAAATTCAGTCATTACTTGAATTGCCGGTTCCTGAATTCCCGAAATATACAACACAACTAATCAATCTGGCCAGCCAAAATGCGCAGGCAACACGCCCGAAAGTCGTTGGGCAAATGAGTGAATTGATCAAACAATTTTCCAAAAAACATTGGCAGGAATGGGAAGAATGGTATTTAGAAAAGCATCCGGAAGCTATTGCGGCGGCGACCGAAAAAATCGTTGCGATGTTAGAGCATCTTAAAAACGCGATGAGTAAGGTTGATCGAGAATTAGTGGCGCAATGGGTGCGCGATCTCGTGATCGTCAAAACTTTTATTGGGTTGCGATTTCAAGAGGCGGTGTTGAAAAAGGTGGCACAAATTTATCAAACAACTTATCGTTTAGGAATGCCTGCTGAAGAGAATAAAGGCATCGATGGTTATGTTGGAAAGCAGCCAGTTTCAATCAAACCGACGACCTATCAGGCCAAACAAGGCTTGAATGAACAAATTAATGTACCGATTATTTTTTATTCAAAGAAAAAGACTGGCATTGTTATTGAATTTGACGAAAACGGCTTCGGTGATTTATTTACAAAATGAATTTGACCAAGTATGAGGAACAAATGAACATCAATTATATCTACTCCAAATCCCGCGCTGGCGAGCGCCTCACGCGTGAAGAAGGCTTGGCGCTGCTGCGCGACGGGGAGCTTTTGGAAATGGGCGCGATTGCGGAGGAAATTCGTTATCGCAAGAATCCGAATCCGTGGATCACGTTCGTCGTCGATACCAATCCGAATTACACGAACATTTGCAACGTCGATTGCATCTTCTGCGCGTTTTATCGCCATGAAGGCGAAGAAGGCGAGTACACGTATTCGGTTGATCACATGATCCAGAAATTTAAAGAGTCGGCGCAGAAGGGTGTGACGACTGTGCTCTTGCAGGGCGGCGTGAATCCGAAGTTGCCGTTCGAGTATTATCTCGAAATGGTGCGCCGCACGCGCGCGGAAGTGCCGGAAGTGCATCCGCATTTTTTTTCCACCTCGGAAATTCTCGGCATGGCGGCCGTCTCCGGCTTGTCGGTACACGAAGTGTTGCGCCAATTGAAAAACGCCGGACTCAACACCATTCCCGGCGGCGGCGCAGAGATTCTTTCGGATCGTGTGAAGAAAAAAATTAGCCACAAAAAAGGCGCTTCGGCGGATTGGCTGGAAGTGATGCGCCAGGCCCATTGGCTTGATTACAAAACCACGGCGACAATGATGTACGGCCATCTCGAGACTGACGAGGATATTATCGAGCACCTTGAAGTCGTGCGCCAATTGCAAGACGAAACCGGTGGTTTCACGGCATTTATTCCGTGGAGCTTCAAGCCCGGCAACACCCCGCTGGAAAAAATCATTCCAACTTATGCAACGCCGATGCGTTATCTGCAAATGCTGGCGGTTTCGCGCATTTATCTCGACAATATTCCACACATTCAAGCCTCATGGTTTTCGGAAGGCAAGAAAATCGGGCAAGTAGCGTTGCACTTCGGCGCGGATGATTTTGGCGGAACACTAGTTGAAGAGAATGTGCACGCGGCGGCGAATTTTGTGAACAAAACCTCAACCGACGAAGTGATCACGCTGATTCGCGAGTCCGGTTTCGTGCCGGCGCAGCGCACGACGCTTTATGATATTCTGAAGGTGTATGAAGCGTGATCTAATCGATAAAGCTCCTGGCTGCCGGTTTCACATTGAATGAGACCGGCGCGCCTCTCGCCGTTTTCCTTCTGCAGATTCGTCAAACCTTCATATCCTCCAATCTTTGCGCAGAACCTAGCGCTGGGCGGTATTGAATTGCTAAATTTTGTTTCTGTTTTGGCTGGCAATGGACGGGCACGCCTAAATCGAAAAATTCTTTAATTCACAACCCAATTTCTGGAGGAGCTATGCAGCGTCAAATTTTGACCGGCATGTTTGCCATTGCGGCGGTTTTCGGAACCTCAACGTTTTTTCCCGCTGATCACAAACCGCGTGAAAAATTCGAGCTCAAAATTCCGTTGGGGCTCGATCCGCAATTACAATTCATTCCTGAAGACAATCCGCTCACCGCCGAGAAAATTGCCTTGGGCAAAATGCTTTATTTCGACAAGCGTTTGTCCGCCGATAATTCGGTGGCCTGCGCCTCCTGTCACGATCCGAAATTCGGTTTTACCGACGGCAAGCCGGTTTCGACAGGAATTAAAGGCCAGCAAGGCGGACGGAGTGCGCCTACAGTCATCAATCGTCTTTTCAGCGATGCACAGTTCTGGGATGGCCGGGCCGAAAGTTTAGAAGCACAAGCACTCGGTCCGATTCAAAATCCGATTGAGATGGGCAACACACTTACGATCGTTGTGAAAAAGCTGAATGCCATCAAAGGTTACCGCGACGCGTTTCAACGCGCTTTGGGAACGGAAGTAACTGAGGATGGGATTGCAAAAGCCCTTGCCTCGTTTGAGCGTACCGTACTCTCCGGCAATTCCGCTTATGATCGTTTCAAAGCCGGAGACAAAAAAGCGATGCCGGAATCGGCGCAACGCGGCCTGGTGCTATTTGAAAGCAAGCGGGTTAATTGCATCGCATGTCACGTCGGACATAATTTTACCGATGAGAATTATCGCAACATCGGCATCGGTATGGATAAAGAAAAAACGGATAGCGGCAGATTTGACATTTCCAGGAATGAAGAAGATCGCGGCGCTTTCAAAACGCCGACGCTGCGGGATATTGCGCGCACCGCGCCTTATATGCACGATGGCAGCTTGCAGACGTTGCGGGAAGTCCTCGATTACTACGACAAGGGTGGAACGCCCAATCCGCATTTGAGCACGGATATAAAGCCGCTAAAATTAACCGAACAAGAGAAAACCGACTTGATCGCGTTTCTGAACAGCCTGACGGGCGAGATGGCGGAAGTTAAGGAACCGAAATTACCGAATTAATAAACGCTGGATTAATGGATTATTGGAACCCAGCAATCCATTAATCCAGCACCCCAATATTCTTTCGAAGCGAGCTACTTCGCAAAAATTTTCTTAAAAAACGCCTGCATCTCCTCCCACGATTTTTTATCGGCGTCGGCGTTGTACGCAATCGGCATCCCAAACTGTTTGGCGTATTGATCCGCGTCGGGATTGGTGAAGCTGTGCTTGGCACCCGGATACGAGATGAATTGAAAATCTACCTTGGCGTCGGTCATTTCTTTTTTGAAAGTGGCAATTTGCTCTGGTGTGATAAAGTTGTCATCTGCGCCGTTGCAAACCAAAACTTTTGCCTTGACTTTTCCCGCAGACGCCGGCGTTTGCGTGCCGAGACTGCCATGAAAACTCGCCACGCCTTTGAGATCGACGCCAAAACGCGCCATGTGTAAAACCACGCCGCCACCGAAGCAATAGCCGATCGCAGCGATACGTTTCGGATCAGTGTTGGGATTCTTCTTCAGCAAATCCAGCGCGGCCATAAACCGGGCTTTGGCGCCTTCCACATTTTGCATCACGGCACCGGCAAATTTTTGGGCATCTTGCGGATGCGCGGCTTGCTTGCCATCGCCGTACATATCAACCGCCAACGCCACGTAGCCCATCTCAGCCAACAGGCGCGCGCGTTTGCGGGCGTACTCATTGTGCCCCCACCATTCATGCACCACCAGAACGCCGGGGCGTTTTCCTTTCTTCGCGTCGTCGTAGGCCAAATAGCCTTTCATGGTCACGTCACCAGCGGTGTAGGTAACTTCCTCATCTTTAATTCCGGCCTGTGCGGCAAGAAAAGTGGCAAGCAGCATGATTAATAAAAAGCGGGTGAATCTCATTACATTCTCCTTGCGGTTGGTGTTGAGTTTAAATTTTATTGTTGTTCGGTAACTTTTGAAACGTATTGATAATTTTGATGTTTTTATTATTTTTTGCAAGTGAAATTTGACTTTCTCTCCGTCCTTCATTATATTGCATTTTCAGCGGCTTTGTATTTTTTGTAATTTTGCCCTTTGGGTTTTATTGTAAAATGTGAGTCCGTAACCGAGCCAGTAACTGCAATGCCCATTCGTTTTGCCAAGCTTTCTGCCACCGGCAATGATTTCATTCTGTTCGATAATCGTGAAAAGTTTTTGCGTGGCGATGAAGAACATTTGTTTCGCACGATCTGCACCCGGCGGGTCGCGATTGGCGCCGACGGCATTTTGCTCATTGAGCGTGGCGCAAAGAACAGAGCGCAGAGTGAAATGGAACGTCACGCGCCAAGCGCTATGCCTCCGGCTCTCTTCGCGATGCGTTATTTCAATCGCGACGGCCGTGAGTCGGAAATGTGCGGCAACGGCGCGCGCGCGACGGCCTATTATGCTTTTCGCCACGGTATCGCCCCGGCGGAGATGCAGTTTGAGGTGAGCGGCGATCTTTATCATGCTGTCGTCATGGGCAATCGCGTGCGATTGCGAATGCAAAAACCATGGAACTTGAATTTGACACCGCACGCCGTGGAAGAGAACCGTCTGGAAGAAGGCGGTTATGTCAACACCGGTGTGCCGCATTACGTTTTGTTTGCGCCGGATGTCGAACAGGTTGATGTCGCTGGTCTCGGGTTTAAATATCGGCATCACCCCAAATTTCAACCTGCCGGCACGAATGTCAATTTTGTGGCTATCGACCGCCCCTCACATTTTAATCTCCGCACGTATGAACGCGGGGTCGAAGAAGAAACGCTTGCTTGCGGCACCGGCACGGTTGCCGCGGCGGTATTTGCCCATCTTAAAAAACAAATGCCTTTTCCAATGCAGGTCACGACCCGTGGCGGCGAACTGACCGTGTATGGCGACGCGCCTCTCGAAAAGCTTGAACTCGAAGGCGAAGTGCGGCTGGTGTATTACGGTGAATTTGAATTGAGTGACTTTGTTTAAACGGCCTGCTGCCGGCGATCAAATAACCCATGAACAACCAGCAACCAGCGATTAGCAACCAGCAACAAGAACATGACCGAATCCCTACTCAAAAAAGCTTTACTTGGCGCGGCACTCGGCCTGCTCGCGGGCATCATCGTTTTATTGGTGACCGACGTATTATTGCAAAAAGCGTTTCGTAATTTTGAAGCCAAAACCCTCGATCTCCGGTTTCCGTATCGCTTGAATTTTTTGAAAGCGCAACGGCAGGAGGCGAATATCGAAGACATCATTATTGTCGATATTGATAATCGCAGCCTGGAAAAACTTGGCCGCTTCCAGCAATGGCCGCGCGGCCATCATGCCCGCGTAATCGATTATCTGCGTGCCGGCGGTGCGGCCTGTGTCGCCTTCGATATTATTTTTTCGGAACCCGATACCCGGCCGGTGGAAGACAGTCTGCTCGTGGTGAGCACAGCCAATGCCGAGAACGTCGTGCATGCGTTTACGCTGGAACAGGAATATCCCGACGCGTTTCTTTATAAAATGGATAAGCCGCCGGCAGGTTTTGCCGCCAATCGTTTCGTCCTGCCGCTGCCTCCCGAAACCGTCAAGGCTTTGACCCGTTTTGATCGATTCGACGGCAAGCTAATTGACTTGTACAATAACAGCGCGGGCTTGGGGTTCGTGAATTTTCTGCCTGATGATGACAACGCGATTCGCAACATGCCGCTGATGCTCAATTTTGCCAATCAAGCGTATCCTTCTTTTGCGCTGGCAGTGGTGATGAAATTCGCCGGTGTTTCAAATCGCGAAGTTACGGTCGAGTTGGGACGAGGCGTGCGTTTGGGAAATACCGATAAAGCCTTGCAAATTCCCATCGATGAACAAGGCCGCACGATCATCAATTATATGGGCAATAAAAGAACCTTCCGCTACATTTCTTATTATGATGTTTTTGCGCAGCGGGTTCCGGCGGAAATGTTTCAAGATCGCATCGTGCTCGTCGGCACCTCCGCTCCCGGCCTCGCCGATTTGCGTCCCGTGCCGTTTGAATCGGCCTTTCCCGGCGTTGAAGTTCACGCCAATGTCATTTACAGCATTCTCACGCAGGATTTTATCACGCGGCAATCACGAACGGTGAGCCTCATCGTCATGTTGATTTTTGCAATGATTGCCGGCGTCATCACGATGATTTGGAGTCCGTGGCTGGGAATCCTGTTTGTCATTTTGCTCAGCGGCGGTTATATCGCGTTGACGACGTGGATCTTTTTTGCCCGCAGCGCGTGGGTGCCGCAGGTGCAGCCGATGCTTTCATTCTTTATCGCCTTCATCAGCGTGATGATGTACCGTTTTCTCAGCGAAGAGCGTCAGAAGCAGCAGATCAAAGGGATGTTTGTGCATTATGCTTCCGAGCTGATTGTTAATGAATTGATTCGCGATCCCAGCAAGCTCAAGCTCGGCGGCGATAAAAAATTTGCCACTGCGTTTTTTTCGGACATCAAAGATTTTACCACCGTCTCCGAAAAACTCAGCCCCGAGCGTTTGATCACGCAGTTGAATGAGTATCTTTCGGCGATGACGGATGTGGTGCTGGAATACGGCGGCTACCTCGACAAGTACGAGGGCGATGCCATTGTCGCGGTTTTTGGCGTGCCGGTCGATCAACCCGATCATGCTGAACGGGCGTGCCTCGCCGCGCTGGAAATGCAACGCATCCTCGTCGATTTGCGCAAAAAGTGGGTCGCCGAAAAACGGCCGCCGTTTGAAGTGCGCATCGGGCTGAACAGCGGTGAGATGATCGCGGGCAATATCGGCGGTAAAAATCGTTTCAATTATACCGTGATCAGCGATTCGGTCAACCTCGCCTCGCGTTTGGAAGGCGCGAATAAAATGTACGGCACCAAAATTATGCTGGGCGAAGAGACGTATAATTTGGCGAAAAATCAGATCGTCGCGCGCGAGCTGGATTTTCTGCGGGTTAAAGGCAAATCCAAGCCGGTGCGGGTTTACGAATTGCTCGCGCGCCGCAGCGACGGTTTTGCCGAGAGCTTAAATACGGCGTTCACGCATTTTGCGCGCGGTCTCGAGATGTATCGCTTACAAGAATGGCAAAAAGCCCTCACCGAATTTCGCCGTGTGCTGGATTTTAAACCCGACGACGGCCCGGCCAAGGAATTTTTGCGCCGCTCCGATATTTTTATGCAATCACCGCGCCCGCCGGATTGGGATGGCGTGTTCGAGATGCGGACGAAATGACCCTTCGGCTGCGCTCAGGGGGACGCCCGTAAATTTATTGCCACGACGAGTGATTTCAAACCGTCACGGTGAGCGAAGTCGAACCGTTTTATAAATGAATATAGCCAAACAACTGCAAACCGATCGCATTCATCGCATCCTGCTCAGCCGCTTGCGTTTTATGGGCGATGTGATTTTGACCACGCCGCTCATTCGCCACCTTAAAAAAACATTTCCCGCGGCTCGACTGAGTTATTTGACGCAGGATACGTTTGCGCCGTTGTTGTTGCACAATCCTAATCTCGACGAAGTTATTTCCTTCCCGCCGCGCAGCAGCCTCATTGCGCAGGCGCGTTTTTATCGGCAATTACGGCAACGTCGGTTTGATCTCGCCATTGACCTGTTTGGCAATCCGCGCACGGCGCTGATGACGTGGGCGACCGGCGCCGCGATTCGCGTCGGCGGCGATTTTCGTGGGCGCGGCAAATTGTACAATGTGCGCGTGCCGGCGCCGGCGGTCGAGCCGAATGCAATTGATTTTCACTGGCGCAGCCTCGTCGCGCTCGGCATCGAAAAAGGCGATGATCGAACGGAGATTTTTATGGCGCCGGCGGAAAAAAAATGGGCGCGCGAATGTTTAAGCGGATTTAAAATCGATCTCACACGTCCGGTGATCGGTTTGCACCCCGGCGCCACTTGGCCGAACAAACGCTGGCCTGAAAAATATTTTGCCGAGCTGGCACTACAACTATTTAAAAAAGACATTCAAGTTTTAATCACTCAAGGCCCGGGCGAAGAAACTATCGCGCAAGAAGTGATTTGGCGAATCTCAGCACAACAACGTGACGCTACGATTGTTTTGCTGCCGGTGCTGTCGTTGCGCCAGCTTGCCAGCGTGCAGCAGCAAATGCGAGTGTTCGTTTCCAATGATTGTGGCGTGATGCATCTCGCGGTTGCGGTCGGCACGCCGACTATTGGCCTGTTCGGCCCGAGCCAACCGCCTATCTGGTTTCCGTATGATCAAGCCGCCGGTCATCTCGCGTTGTGGCAGCCCATCGAATGCCGGCCCTGTCACCAAAATTTTTGTCCACTCGATCATCTCAATTGTCAAAACAAATTGGCGCCGGAACGCGTTTTCGCCGCAGTGATGGAAAGATTGCCGGTCAAGCGCATTGATGAGGCGTTGGACTGATGGCCGTGGGCACAAAGATTTTTACCATTGGACATGGGGCTTTGCAGCTTGAAGATTTTTTGCAGCGTTTGCAAGCACATCATATTCTTGCACTCACGGATGTGCGGCGATTTCCAGCCTCCAAACGGCATCCGCATTTCTCACGCGTAGTTTTGAACAGCGCTTTGGATCAATGCGGGATTAATTACCACTGGCTTGGTGAAAAACTCGGCGGCTATCGCACCGACGGTTATGAAACCTATGCGGCAACTGCAGCCTTCCAGGATGGCTGTAAGGAACTGCTACAACTCGCTCAACAGCAACCGACGGCTTTCATGTGTGCGGAGTTGGATTATCGCGCCTGTCATCGCCGTTTTATCGCCGAATATTTGCAACAGCAAGGCGTCGAAATTTGGCACATCGACAAAACCGGTGAATTGCTCTCCCATACTGTTGCTGAATCCGGCGTGACGCTGCAAATTCCATTTTGAAATTAAAATTTAGCCAGC
>CAYZFF010000096.1:0-2672 GCA_964477305.1 uncultured Cytophagia bacterium | reverse complement strand
CCTTATTTCACCAATGCAATCTTCACCGGCGCGAATCATCGTGGTCAGCGTCATCATCGTTGTGGTGTTGGCGGTATTTTATGCCAGCAGTTGGTTTTTTCTCAATCGCTTGAACCGCACGCTAGACGAAGAACTTGAGAGCCGGCTCAATGCCATTGCGGGACTGGTGGCGCGGCAGGTGCAAACCACCGTGTTTCCTGATTTGGTGTCCGGGGTGCAAAGCTTGACGGCAAAATCTTACATCGATCCGCTCATTGATAATTTGCCGCGCGAAGTGAATGTGCAAAATATTTTTTTGATCGATCGCCGCTTGCAAACGCTGAAATCCAACAGTGATCTTTTTTTGCCCGGTGAAGAAATTGCTTATCTGCGCGGGGACAGTTTGGAAATGCACCGTGCGTGGGCCGGAGAGGTGGCCAGTTCGCCGCTGCGCACGTTGACGGGCAATCGCTTCAAAGCCGCGTATGCGCCGGTGCGCGATAGCCGCGGCGAAATCGTTTGTTTGGTTGTTGTTGAAGCGAGCGCGGATTTTCTGAATCTGCTGCAGCCGGCCCAACGCCAGCTCGTGATTGGCGGCATCGTCGGCGCCGGCGTGGTCATCGTGTTCGTCTTTTTTTTGTATAAAACGATTTTGGATTTCTTGCGCACGCAGGAGAATTTGCGCCGTTCCGAAAGGCTGGCGACGATGGGCCAAATGGCCGCGACCGTTGCGCATGAGATTCGCAATCCGCTCGGCATCATCAAAAGTACGGCGTATGTCTTACGCCAGCGCTACGAAAATGCCGCTGCTCCCGATGAATTGTTTGAATTTATTCCTTCGGAAGTGCGGCGCTTGAATCATCTCGTGAATGATTTTCTCAGCCTCGCGCGTGACAAACAACTCAATTTTTCGCAATCCGATCTTGTGAAAACCATAGAAAAAGCCATAACGATGGTGCGCAGCGACGAACAGGCGAGCGGCGTGGCTTGGAATTTGAGCAGCACTTCGCCGGCGTTGATCGTGCGGCACGATGAAGAAGCCATCACGCAGGTTCTGCTCAATTTGCTTTTGAATGCGGTTCAAGCGTTGGCCGGCAAAGGCCATCTGCAAATTGCGTTGCACGAAAAAATTGACAAGGGCAGGAAATTTGCGCATATTGTGGTGCAAGACGACGGCCCGGGTTTACCGGACGTCGCGGGAAAAATTTTCGAGCCATTTTTCACCACCAAAACCAAAGGCAGCGGGCTTGGGCTGGCGGTTTGCAAACAACTGGTCGAAAAGCACGGCGGCAAAATTTTCGCGGAAAGCGAAAAAAACAAGGGGACAGCGATGCATGTCTTCTTGCCGGCGTAAATTTCATACTCATACTCGTACTTTTACTCCTACTCGCTTTTAAAACTTCAAATGCGAGTAAGAGTAAGAGAACGAGTAGGAGTAAGAGTGAAAGTAGATTTCAATTCTGAATTTTTATGACTGAACGCACACTTTTGATCGTCGACGACGAAACGCGGATGGCCACTGTTTTGAAAGCAGCGTTGGAACCGGAGGGTTACGCCATTGCCACCGCGAACAACGGCACGACGGCAATGAACGCGCTGGACACGCACGCTTACGATGTGGTGCTCACCGATCTCAAAATGGACGGGCCGGACGGCTTGCAGGTTTTGGAATTTGCCAAAAAACGTTACCCGCAGTGCGAAGTGATTTTAATGACGGCGTACGCCACCGCGCAGACCGCAGTGGAAGCGATGAAGCGCGGCGCTTATGATTACATCATTAAGCCGTTTGAGATTGACGAGCTGAAAGTCAAGCTGCGCCATATTTTTGAAAAGAAATCGCTCGCCAGCGAGAATCGCACGCTCAAGCAGGAATTGCAGCAGCGTTACTCGCTTGACAACATGGTGGGGCAAAGTGGCGTCATGCAAGAGGTTTATAAAATGATTCACAAGGTCGCCCCCAGCGATACGACGGTGTTGATTCGCGGAGAAAGCGGCACCGGCAAAGAACTCGTCGCGCAGGCGATTCATTATCTCAGTCCGCGTGCGGAGAAACCATTTGTGCCGATCAATTGCTCGGCGTTACCGGAAACATTGTTGGAAAGTGAATTGTTTGGTTACGAAAAAGGCGCCTTCACCGGCGCCGAAAAACGTAAACTTGGTCTCTTTGAAACCGCCAATGACGGCACGATTTTTCTCGACGAAATCGGCGAAGTGTCGACCTCAATTCAAGTCAAGCTTTTGCGCGCGCTGCAAAATCGCCAGATCATTCATCTCGGCGGCCACGAAACGATTCCAGTGAAGGCCCGCGTTATTACCGCCACCAACCGCGATTTGGAGATTGCGGTGAAAGAAGGAAACTTTCGCGAAGATTTTTATTATCGCATCAATGTTTTTCCCATTTCAGTTCCGGCGCTGCGCAAACGTTTAGACGATTTACCTGATCTCGTGAGCTTTTTTTTAAAGCGCGCTGGCAGAGATTCATACGCCATCACACCTGAGGCCTTAGATAAATTGCGCATGTATCCGTGGCCCGGCAACGTGCGCGAGCTGGAAAACGTCGTCGAGCGTTCGCTGATTATGGCCGGCAACCAACCCATTGAAGTGGCCGATCTGCCCCCGCATATTCAGGGCATTCAACAACTGCCGACCAAATTCGATCTGCCGGATGAAGGCATCGTGCTCGAAGACATCGA
>CAYZFF010000095.1:0-13177 GCA_964477305.1 uncultured Cytophagia bacterium | reverse complement strand
CCAGCCGCCGAGCAGCGCGCCGATGACGCCGCCGACGAGATTGCCGACCAGGCCCATGCTGCGCTTTTTCATGAGCTGTCCGGCAAGCCAACCGGCGGCGAGGCCGATGAGCAAAAACCAAATCAAACCATCCATTTTCCTGCCTCCTTTAAATTGAGGAAAAGTGAATCCCGCAAGCGGGACTTTGATTTGGTGTCGGACAAGGTAGAAAAGAATCGCGCAAAAGTCAATTATTAATTTTTTAACTTTCCGCGGCGGTATTTGAAAGATCGTCTTACTCAAGTGCGGCTATTTTTCTTTCAGAACATCTCTTCGTATAGAGCTTTTTTTTCAACATTGACCCATCGGGATTGCGTTTCCCCATTAAAAGGAAAATAGAAATTCGTAATCCGCCCCTGCTCCTGCAACTGCTTTAAATAGTCCTCCAATTTCTCATCACACCGTTCGCGCAATTCTTCCGTCGTCGCATCTCCTAAAACAGAAATAATCTCCAGCAAATCCTCGGCGCTGCGGGCGCGGCGTTGGTGATCGCGATATTGCCAATAGTTTTCGGCGTTTTGCACGATTTCAGAGGAAATAATCGCCGGCACCGGGCCGTTGTTCAACACTTCGTGCAGCAATTCGCGATTGACTTCCAATGCGGCTGCATGTTGCGAGAGGCGCACTTCGTTGAGGTCGTACATGTAATTTGCGAGAAAATTATACAACAAATTGCCGGTAAACGGCGAGGGAAATTCGGTTTGTGCGAAATGCACGGCAATGTTGCCCGCATGAATATCGGCAATGACGCGTTTCAAGTTTTCCAGATCCAGCGCGTCACGCAGGCAATCGCGATAGGTTTCGATGATGAGTGGAAAGTCGTCAAATTTGCGCGTCGCCTGCAACAGATCGGCGGCGCGCATGCGTTGTTGCCAGAGCGGCATGCGCTTTTGCGGCGTCGTGCGCGGCAGCATCAACGCCCGCGCGGCGTTATAACGAAAGCGCGTCGCAAACGGCGGCGTGGTGGTCAGTGCTTTGAAATTGCGCTCTTCGATTTCTTCGGAGGTGAGAGCAAGCAATTGTTCCAAGGGCGGCGGCTGCGCGATATCGACAAAACGCAGCATCAGCCCGTCATCGTCGAACTGGCTTTGCACTTCGACGCCGGTGAGTTCTTCCATTTTATGCTGCAGCGCAAAAGCCCACGGCGCGTTGACTTTGCCGCCAAAAACCGAATGAATGTATAAACGAGGATCACCGACTTCGTCATAAAATTGCTCGACTATAATTTGTTGGTCGGTCGGCAACGTGCCGACCAGATCAATTTGTTTGGCAAAATGAGCAAGCAAATTTTCTGCGGACCAGCGATCCATCGCATAGTTTTCCATCAGCCAATTTAAAGCTTCCGGCAAAACCATGCGCTCTTGCACCTGGCGCCGAAATTCGCCGACGCGCCGGCCGGTTTCGTAATCGCGATAAAGCGAATCGCCGCGCCAAAAGGGGGGACGCGGGCGTTCGGTATGCGCCGGCGTTACCCAGAAGCGATCGCGCTCGATGCCGGTAATGCGCCACTCCGACGAGCCGAGATAAAAAACATCGCCGATGTGCGACTCGAACACAAACTCTTCTTCCATTTCGCCGACTTTGATATTGGTGTCGGCGATATAAACGCCATAATAGCCGCGGTCGGGAATCGTACCGCCATTCATGATTGCCGCGAGTCGCGCGCCGCGCCGGGCGTGGAGTTTATTATTGACGCGATCCCACGAGATTTTCGGTCGCAACTCGCGCATGTCCTCCGAAGGATATTTGCCGCTCAGCATGTCGAGCACGCTATCAAAAAGCTGGCGCGTGAGCTGGCGGTAGCAATACGATTGCTGAATCACTTGATAAAGCGCATCGGGATTCCACTCGTCAATGCTGACCATCGCGACGATTTGCTGCGCGAGCACATCGAGACAATTCTCCGGCACGCGGGTTTCTTCAATGGCACTGTCAAACATACCGCGCACGATCATCGCGAGGTCGCCAATATCGTGGCGAAAAAGTGGAAAGAACCGGCCTTTGCTGGTGGCAGAAATTAGATGGCCGCTGCGCCCGACGCGTTGCATGGCACGACTCACGGATTTCGGCGAGCCGAGTTGCACGACGCAATCGATCGAGCCGATGTCGATGCCAAGCTCAAGCGATGAAGTCGCGGCCAGCGCGCGCAATTCACCGCGTTTGAGTTTGTCTTCCATTTGGAGACGAATTTCTTTGGAGAGGCTGCCGTGATGCGCTTGCACCAATTCTTCCGCGGCTTGCGTTTGCTGGTGATGCCAGTCATTTAAACGCTTCGCAATCTTCTCCGCTTGCGCGCGCATGAGGGTGAAAATCAACGTCGTGCGATGCTGTTGGATCAAGCTATATAGCTGCTTCGTAATCTCCGGCCAGATGCTGTCATCCGGCAAGCTTCCATAATCTTCGACCACGCTGATGATTTTAAGATCAACCTCTTTCTTTTGCCCGCAATCAATAATTTCCACGGGACGGGGGGAAAGGTCCGAGGTTTGATGGTCCGAAGCCCGAGGTTGTGAAGATTGGCCACCGAGGAAAGCGGCGATTCTTTCAAGCGGGCGTTGCGTGGCAGAGAGGCCGATGCGGACAAAATCTTGACGGCAGAGATGCGCCAAGCGTTCGAGCGAGAGGGAGAGATGCACGCCGCGTTTTTGATCGCACAACGCGTGAATTTCATCGACGATCACGTATTTTACCGTGCGATACATTTCGCGCGCCCGCTCGGAGGTGAGCATGATGAACAAGGACTCCGGCGTGGTGATGAGAATATGCGGGGGGCGCTTGAGCATTTTCGCGCGCGCTTCGCTCGGCGTGTCGCCGGTGCGCACCAGCACACGAATCTCCGGGGCCTCGAACTGCATTTGTTTGGCGGTGGCGCGAATGCCCGCCAACGGCGCTTGCAAATTTTTTTCAATGTCGTTGTTGAGCGCTTTCAGCGGCGAGATATAAAGCGTATGAATGCCGCCGAGATAATTTTTCTCAAAAGTCTCCTTGTCAGTGGCAAGGCTTTGCTCGAACAAGTCATTGATGCACGAAAGAAACGCCGCGAGCGTTTTGCCGGAGCCGGTGGGCGCGAGAATTAAAACACTTTTTCCCGCGGCAATTTGCGGCCACCCCTTTTCTTGCGGCGGACTGGGCTTCCCAAACGTTTGCATGAACCAGTCCGCAACAACAGGGTGGAAGAGATTTGTTGCTGGATGCTGGTTGCTGGTTACTGTTTGCGGGTTGTGCATAGAATTTTTTTTGTAAATTAAGTTCGTAGTGGCGCCTTCAGGCGCTGGCTTCATTATTTAAAGGAAAACGCCTGAAGGCGTTACTACGAGCGTGACTACGAACGCAAGCTTATTTCCACGGGTCATCGGCGGTCGGGCCGTAAATGCTCGGCACTTTTGCATTCATCAAGCGCAGCATGAGCGAGAGCTGGCCGCGATGGTGGATGACGTGATGCATCAGCGTGATTCGCAGATACGCTTTGCGCGGCAATTCGCGCCTCACAACACCGTCTGGCATGACGAAGGGAATTTTTTGTTGCAGGGCGGCGTCATCCAGCGTGCGCCAACTGTTGACGATTTCAGGATGCTGTTTCTCGTAGATGGCGACCATCTCAGCCACCGTTGCCGGCGGCTCGGCAGGGAGCATGCTCTGGCCGATAATAATTTTGTCTTTGAGAACGCCGCGGCCAAAAATATCTTCGATACGAACCAGATGCCAGGCGAGCTTGCGCGCCGTGAAAAACTTTTCGTGCGGCTTAAAGTCGCTTTTGTCTTCGGGAATCGCGCGCATCACATTCAGGGTGATTTGAAATTCAAATTCCCATTGCGCAATAAAACTATCGATACTGGACATAAGGAAACACTCCGTGTTAAAATTACATTTTACCCATTACGATTGACGCGTGAGCACGATGAGCGTCACTTCCGCTGGCGCCTGATAACGAAACGGCGCGAAAGTTAATCCCAAACCGTTGGTCACGCTCAAAAGCAAATCACCGATTTGATAAAATCCTGAATAATACTGCGTTTCCATGTGCGAAGCCGAGAGCGGAATGCCGAACGGCTTAAACACCACCTGCCCGCCATGAGTGTGGCCCGCCAGCAAAAAATGATAGCCATTTTTCTGCGCAAATTGAATAAGCTCCTCTGACGGTTGATGAGAAAGCACAAGATGAACCGCCGCGCTGTCGTTGCGTTGTTGGCGTAGACGCGCGAGGATTGCCGGCGAGGGGCGGCGATTGTAAACATTCGTTAAGATCGTCAACGAGATTTGGTTCGCAGCCAGCGACAAAACCGAATCTTCCGGCGTGAAGATTTGATTGGCCTGCAACTGCTGCGCGACAAGTTGTGGATTGGCCCAGTAATCGTGATCGCCGAGGCAGGCGTAAACGCCGAACCGAGCGCGCAAGCGTCCCATCATTTGGACACCCGCGGTAATATGATCGGTACCGCGCGTCACCAGATCACCGCAAAAAACGATGAGATCGGGATGTTGCGCATTGGCGAGATCGATATAGGGTTGCATTTTCTGTGCGCCGGTGTAGAGATCGGCCTGCAAGTCGCTCAATTGGACAATACGAAAACCCTCTAACGTCTCGGGCAGATTGGGAATTTTTACAGCGCGTTGCGTGAGCCGCAATGAATAGGTGTCGTGCCAAATTCGAGCGGGCACATAAATCCCAATAACTGCCCCCAAGATCACGGTGACCCACGCCTGCGATTTGCTCCAGAGCGCCTGATGTTTTTTGTAGAACGGCCAGAGTAGCAGACGGGCCAAATCAACCGTGAGCAATAATGGCACCAACTCGACCACAACGACAAGGCCGATCCAAAAAGGAAAAATGAAAAGAATTTTGCTCCAGAGTTGCCCGCTGCTCAAAGCATTACTGAAGGTGACGACTTTGAAAATCGCCGTGAGCAGTAGAAGAACGGGATAGAGCAGCAAAAACCCAATGCTCAACCATTTGCCCCGCCGTAGAGTTGAATGCGGCCAAGAAGTTAGCTGTTGAATCGCATCGGTAAAACGCCGGCTGACATAAACATAAATCAGCAAAATGGCCGGCAGTGCCAGCAAAAGCATGCGTAAAAAAAAGCTCATTGTGTTGTCAATTTAGAAAAAAATCGCTATTCAGTGCAAGATGAAAATCAACCCAAACAAAAAGCCCGTGACTTACAAAAAGTCGACGGGCTATAAAATTAATAAACGTTTTTTTGAAAATTATTTGTTGAGCTTTGTCAGCAGTTTCTCTGCCTGCGGGCCAAAGTAGGGCTCATTTTGCTTTTTGAGAGCGGTCAACTGTTGCCGGGCTGCATCAAAGCGGCTTTCTTTAATATAACCTTTGGCCAGATACCAGCGCGCCGCAGCGAGATCCGGATGAGATTGTATGAGTATTTC
This sequence comes from uncultured Cytophagia bacterium, assembly GCA_964477305.1. Classification (GTDB taxonomy): domain Bacteria; phylum Zhuqueibacterota; class Zhuqueibacteria; order Zhuqueibacterales; family Zhuqueibacteraceae; genus Zhuqueibacter. Next base: position 7,756 of record CAYZFF010000095.1, on the reverse strand, counting down.
TAAATTTTGAATGGCGAGAGCGGTGTGATTATGATTGAGAGAAAGCTGGCTGATGCCGAGGTATAAACGTGCTTCAAGGGATTGGGGAAATTGCTCAACCAGTGGGATGAGGCGGTTGGCAGCAGAACGATAGTCTCGTTCTTGATAAAAACGTTGCGCCTCTGCCAGTTGGTTGCCAAGCTCAGGCGGGGTCATGCCGGACACTGGTTGTGTCCAATCATAATGTTGAAAATTGGCCAAGGCAGAATTCTTGCCGCCGGTGGTAATTTCGCTGGAGGCGGTATGGCCAAAATCGCCCATTGACAAGTTGGGTCTGAGCCAGATATAGCCGGTGCTCAAGATACCAATGATAATAAGATAAGTTGCCAGGGCCGGAATCGCGCTCTTCCATTGTGGCGACAACGGCAGTTCTTCCCACCAGGTTTTGAGTTGTTCGGACCAGGTGATTTGCACGTTTTCGGCAAAAATGGTTTTACCGTAATGACGCATGGTGATGGCGGTTTTTTCCATTAGCCGGATATTGGCAAGGCATTCATCGCATCCGAGAAAATGCGCTTCAAACGTTTCTTGTTCGGTATCGGGAAGCGCGCCTCGCACATAAGCGGCAATGTAATCGAGACGATTCTGGTAGGTACACAACATCTAAAATTCTCCTTCAAAAAAATTTTGCGCCCGGGTTTAAGGTCGAAACCGGGGATCGTTTTTACAGAGTTTCCTTAAACGCTTGAGCGCATCTGATTTCAAGCTATAAAATTTATCAACGGGAATGCCCATCTCCGCAGCGGCATCGCCTTCTTTATAATCTTGGTAGTATATTAACTCCAAAACTTGGACATATTTTTTGGGTAATTTTGCAAATTTTTCCCGCAACAATTCGGCGAGTTCCTGGGCTTCGGTTTCATCCCGAAAGAGCACACCAATGGTCTCGGCCATTTCGATGGAAGCACGCCGGTGCTCGTGGCGATCCCGGCGGCGGAAATAGGTTTGCACCACGTTTTTGGCGATGCCGATCAAATACGTTCCCGGCTCGGCGTTGTTGCGGGCCTCGTATTTGTCGAAACTTTGCAGCGCAGCGACCATGGTTTCTTGCAACACCTCTTCCAGGTCATGGCTGTTGAGAGTCCACCTTTTCCAGAGATACTGTTTTACCGCCTCACGCCGGGAGGCAATCCACTCATGATCAATCATTGTTATTGGCCGGGTTGTACCAATGTCTTCGATGAAGTTTTGAGTAACCATATTAGATTCGCCATTTTATTATGTTGATCCAAAACTGCAAGAAAACTTCTCACTACTTTAATATAATAGACAGCGAATCGATGAATTCTCTCACGATAAATGTTAAACGCAGTACCTTGATCTCAGAATTTACGTGACAGTCTTGAGCGAATCAGACTATTCTGTCCCCAACCGCTCCATATTCTACCCCAAACCGGCAGAAGAATGAAAAATTTTCTTTTGACCTCTCAGCCGCCAATGCCATCTGCAGTCAAATACGCATCAACGGCTTCCAACTCGTGGCTCAAATTTTCGACGCGGTGTTGCAGCAGATGGCGAATCGATAACATACCGAGAATCCGGCCGCTGCCGTCGATAATCGGCAAATGGCGAACATGCTGCTCAACCATTTGTGACAAGGCTTGATGAACCGAAGTATCCGCAGAAGCTGTTTGTACCGCAGCCGTCATGACTTCGGATATGCGGGTGACTTCCGGATTGCGCCGTGCCTGCACGACACGAATCATCACATCGCGTTCAGTGAAAATTCCCTGCAAATAACCGTGGTCCACGACGGCTACCGCACCGACGCGATTTTTGACCATCGCATTGATGGCTTCAATTACCGTAGTTTCTTTTGTCACTGTGGTTGCTGGCACATCAGCAACTTTCAGTAGTTCCATAGTTCACCTCGTATGGTTTGAACGGCGGCTACAAATTCATAAAGCAAAAAAGATAAAAAGAAAAAGGCGATTTTAAACAATAAAAATCGCCTTCTCTTTAATCAAAGAACTTGGATACGTAGAAGAGAAAAAACTTTTGCCATCAGATCAATATTGGCTTAGAACGCGGATGCTGAACGGCAGGCGCTATTTCAACTCTTCCATTAATTCATCCAAAGCCCGCCGGCCGGGCCGCACCCGTTCGAGCGGGAGCGTATTCAACGGTTCAGCGACAATATTTAACAGGTCGATAAAATTGGCGCCCGTCGGATTGACGTAAAATATTCCGGTCAATAATTCGCCGCGCAGCTTGGATTCGCCAAGCAAGCGGGTCGCATCGAGCGCATTCGACGGATCGTAATCGGCGGGCAATTTGGAGAGCAATAACCGCGAGCCGTCATGCATCGTCACTTCCTTGGTGGTGCCGGCGTCATATTCAATCGTAATGTCCTCAAAGAACGGCACGAAGCTCACATCGCCAAGCAGCTCTTCGTGATCTTTGACGTAACTATAACTTTTGGTCGAGCCTTCGTGGTCATTGAACGTGACGCACGGCGAAATTACGTCGATCATCGCCGTGCCGCCGTGAGCAATGGCCGCTTTCAAAATGGCCAACAACTGTTTTTTATCGCCGGAAAATGAACGCGCTACAAATGTGGCGCCCAACTCAATCGCCAGCATGCAGGTATCGATCGCCGGCAGATCGTTGACCACGCCGGTTTTGAGTTTCGAGCCAAGATCGGCGGTTGCAGAAAACTGGCCTTTGGTTAAACCATAACAACCGTTGTCTTCGATAATATAAATCAGCGGCAGATTGCGGCGCATCAAGTGAATGAATTGCCCCATGCCGATAGAAGCGGTGTCGCCGTCGCCGCTGACGCCGATGCCAAGCAATTGGTGGTTTGCCATCATTGCGCCGGTGGCAACTGCAGGCATACGGCCATGCACGGCGTTGAAACCATGCGCCGCTTCTAGAAAATAGGCCGGCGATTTGCTCGAACAGCCGATTCCGGAGAATTTAACAACCTTATAAGGGTCAACACCCATTTCGTAAAATGCGTCGATGATGCGTTCGGTAATCGCATTGTGGCCGCAACCGGCGCAGAGCGTCGTTTTGCCGCCCCGATACGGCGCGATTTCCAAGCCGATGCGATTGAGTTTTGCTGCTTTAGCCACGGGAGCCGTAGCGACATCTGTGCTCATATATTTTGTTCCTTCAATTCAAATTTCAGGTTTTTTATCTGTGAATGACCAATCCCGGCGCGTAACCAGTGATCAGCAAAAATCAAGCGTATAAAATTTTGTCAACAGTTTCAAGCGGCTGCAACGTTGGTTTATCTTTCTCGTAGGCCAGAATACCGCGCACAATGCTGTTGTAGGTAATCGGCAGGCCATCGTAATGCAGCACGCTGCGGAGTTTGGTGACCTCTTCCGAATGGAGATCAAGTTTCAGCAGGCTGAACATTTGCGCATCGCGATTTTGCTCGACCACATAAACGCGGCGATGTTTGCGAATGAAGTTCGTGACCTCGTCATTAAACGGGTAAGCCCGCAAACGCAGGTAACTGGTTTGAATGCCGTGATGTTCACGCAACCAATCGCGGCTTTCTTCAATGGCCCAGGTACTGGTGCCATAACCGATAATACCAATCTCGGCTTGACCATTATCTGCGATCACCGGCGCTGGTACGCGGTTGCGTGCCGTATCGAATTTGTGCGCCAGCCGATCCATGTTATTTTTGTAATCTTCGGGCCGTTCGCTGTAACCGGCGCGCTCGTTGTGACCGCTGCCGCGCGTAAAATATGGCGCGAGCGGGTGCTTCGTGCCGGGCAAGGTTCGATAGGGAATGCCGTCGCCATCAACATCTTTGTAGCGGGCAAATTTACCGACGCGTTCCAACTCCGCTGCAGAAAGCACTTTGCCGCGATTAATTTTTTGCTCTGGATATTTGAAGGGATCAGACATCCAATAATTCATTCCCAGATCGAGATCACTCATCACAAAGACCGGGGTTTGAAATTCTTCGGTCAAATCAAAAGCCGTGCCCGCCATGGTAAAACATTCTTCGACCGAGCAGGGCAGGAGCATGATATGCTTGGTGTCGCCGTGTGAAAGCATCGCGGTAAAAAGAATATCGCCCTGCATTGTACGCGTTGGCAAACCGGTGGAGGGCCCGACGCGTTGAATGTCAAAAATGACAATTGGGATTTCGGCATAATACGCCAGACCAACAAATTCTGCCATTAATGAAATGCCCGGACCGGAGGTTGCCGTCATCGAGCGCGCACCGGCCCAACCCGCACCAATCGCCATGCCGACGGCGGCTAATTCATCTTCCGCCTGAACGATGGCAAACGTCGCGCGCTTCGTTTCTGGATCAATACGATAGCGTTTTGTATACTCAATCAGCGCTTCTCCCAGCGATGAAGAAGGCGTGATCGGATACCAGGTAAAAACCGTGACACCGGCAAACATGCTTCCCATTGCCGCCGCGGAATTGCCATCGATAATAATTTTACCCTGGGTCTTGTTCATGCGTTCGACGCGAAACAAATCCTGCTTCGGCAAATTTTCGCCCGCAAATTCATAGCCGGCTTTGGCCGCGTCGAAATTGAGTTGAACCGCTTTCGCTTTCTTTTTGAACTGTTGTTTCAACGCCTGTTCGATTTCCGCCATCTCGATCCCGAGCAAACGCGCCAACACGCCGTCGTAAATCATGTTGCGCACGAGTTTGCGCAATTTTGCTTCCGGGCAAACCGGCTTCACTAATTTTTCAAACGGCACCGGGTAAAAAATCAAATCATCGCGTAGTTGATTTAAGTTCAAAGTTTCATCATAAATCACAATCGTGCCGGGTTCCTGCTTGCGAACATCGTCCTGCGCGGTTTCCGGATTCATGGCCACAAGAATATCGTTGCGCTCCCGGCGCGCGATGTAGCCGTCTTTGTTCACGCGAATCGTAAACCATGTTGGCAGTCCTTGAATATTGGAAGGGAAGAGGTTCTTGCCGCAAACCGGAATGCCCATTTGAAAAATCGACCGCAACAACACCATGTTCGAGGTCTGGCTGCCGGAGCCGTTCGCGGTCGCCACATGAATGTTGAAATCATTGACGCTGGTATGGCCGTTGGTCGCCACCCCACCGTTTCGAGAAGAATTCGTATTCACCGTTGTTTTTCCTTGATTGTTATCTGACACGTTGGCCGGTTTTCCGGTTTAGTGGGCAACCAGTAGACGGGCCAACATTATTACAGTACAGTTTCCAAATAAAAATAAATATACGACAAAATTCTTGTAAAATCAAAACAATTCGGTTTGTTGCGGGTTATCGCCGAGCCGCAAAGCGGCCAGCGCCGGGTGCGCCAACAGCAGCTTTTCCGGCACATTTGTCCTAATGCCGGCCAGGGTAAATTGTAATTGCAACGCATTGACCACCGCTTGGCCACGAGGATGATTGTTTAAAATCACAAACGTGCCTTCCGTTTGGCGAGACGCCTTTTGAATGGCCTTGGCAAACTCGTCGAGTTCCGCCGCATGATAAAGATAATCATAGCGCTGATCAACGCCGGCATCTTTGTTGAGCCATTGCGCGTGATTGCGTCCATGAAAACGAAAATAAGCCACCCGCCCGCTGACAATTTCCGTAAACCCGAGCGCGTGCCCGATTTGGGGTTGATCAACATTCGCAAAGCCCACGCCGCGTTCATTGAGCAGACGCATCGCCCCGGGCTGATTCCAGGAATCGTGCCGGATCTCCAGCACCAGCGGATATTCCTGAAAGGCTTCGAGGAGCCGCGCGATACGGCCGCGAGTGTCTTCATTATAATGAAAAGATTGCGGGAACTGCACGAGCAGCGCCCCAAGCCGGCCGGCTTCCAGCAAGGGCCGCATGCCGCGCTTGGCGATCTCGATGTCTGATTGCGAGTACCCCGTCTCGCCAGTGCGCACTTTTTCCAACGAAAATTTTTGCCAAAGTTTTGCGGTGAACCGAAAGCGTGGATTGGCGGCGGTTTGTTTGAGCCACTCGCGCGAAGCGCCGGTGCTTTGCGGGTGGTAATAGGTCGAGTTGATTTCGACGACGTTAAACAATTCGCTGATGAATGTCAATTCGGCGAAATTTTTGGGACGACGATGGGGATAAACGAGATTGTTCCAATCGGGATAAGACCAGCCGGTGGTGCCGACGAAAAGATTTTGCGAAAGCGGACGCATCAAGCGATATGGAATCTTGGTGTTTATGGAATGAGATTGAATGAATTTAAATTTAAAAATTTTTATACAGTGTGCAAGAATAATTTGCAATACTTTTCCAGAAAAATTTATTGACATTTCTCGGCGACTTCTCTATATTCAATGATTGCGCCGAACACGGTTTGATATTGTGATGATTACAAAAGAATGGCGCTGGAGAATTCCACAAGAAGGCGGATACGTTGGGAAAATTTGTGCCCACAGCGCTTGACGCGTATTTTCAGAAAACCCGCTCGCATTTCTTCGGCCTGCTGGCGATTTTTTTGTTGCTGGTGATCTACGAAGCCAGTAGCGCAAAAATTTACGCCGATCAGAAAGTCATGATCAGCAACAGCGCGGAAGTGATGATGCAGCGCTTCCTCTGGTTTATCGGCATTCGCAACAATTTATTTTTGTGGGCGGTGTACATTCTGGGGCTGGCCTGGGCCTTCTACCTTGCCAAAAAACAAAACCTGCTCGATTTCAAATTTGTCTATTTTCCGTATAGTATTTTTGAAAGCACGTTGTATGCCGTTTTGGTCGGCATCATTGCGGGGCAGTTGACGGACCGCACCAGTTTGTTTACGATGATGGCGCCGCAAACGAATGCCACCGTCGCCACGATGAGCAAGGAATTGACCAGCGCCATCGGCGCCGGCATCTATGAAGAACTGCTGTTTCGGCTGATTCTGATTTCGCTCTTTATGGTCACTTTTGAAAAACTCACGGTTTTAGGCGCCAATAAAATTTTGCAATCGGCGCTGGCCGTGTCGTTGGCGGCAGCGCTGTTTTCCGGTTTTCATTTTCTCGGCGGCAATGAGGTTATGGCGTTTGAGCCGTTCATTTATCGGTTCTATGCCGGCGTTATTCTGGGCGTTTTGTTTATGGTGCGCGGCATCGGGGTGACCTCTTACACCCATGCCATTTATAATTTGTTGTTGGTTCTGCGGTGAGAAAATTTTTAAAAATAACTGCGCTTCTGCTTTTATTCACCCTGCTGGGAAGCGGGGCCGCGGCTTATTTCGTTTTTTGGATGCCGGCAGTGCCGGAAAATGCGGGCGGAAAAAACTTCATCATTCACCGGGGCATGTCGTTGCCGCAGATTGCTGATAGCCTGCAGCAGCAAGGTTTGATCAAGAGCCGCGACGCGTTTGTGTTTGCCGACAAAATTTTGCAGTGGGGCAAAACCTTGAAAGCCGGCAAATATGCAATTCCCGCTGGTGCTTCCAATGTGGATTTATACAAACTCTTTCGCTCCGGGAAAGCCGTGCAATTTCGCGTTACCCTGCCGGAGGGCAAAACCAGTGAAGATTACGCCGGTATCTTGCAGCATGCCACCGGCATCGACTCCGCCGTTTTTGTTCGCCTCGTCAACGATTCGGCTTTAGTGCGGCAGCTTAAAATTTCTGCCCCGCATTTAGAAGGTTACTTGTATCCGAACACTTACACGTTTTCATGGGGTGTGTCCGCGCCGGAAATTATTCGAAGCATCGTGCAAGAATTTCATCGCCAGGTAAATGATTCCTTGCGCCGCCGCGCCGCAGAATTGCATATGACGTTGCATCAGGTCATCACCCTCGCCGCC
>CAYZFF010000094.1:4111-13387 GCA_964477305.1 uncultured Cytophagia bacterium | reverse complement strand
CCGCTTTCTGCCGTGCTTGGCTTCGTAGAGTGAATTGGCCAAGACGAGACCAGCCATGCTCATCCAAAACACCACATCCGGGCCGGAGAGCAAAAACGACCCGCGCATCCAAAACCACTGATAACCGTGAAAAAACCAGGTCACCACAAAACCCAAAAGCGTGGCCAACACCAGCTTGCTCAGGTTTCCCCATTTGCGCAGGGCAAAATACGCCGGATAATAAAACACTTTTTGGATGAAATCTTTCCAATACACGTTGACGCGGCGCCAGTAATCGGTGAAGCCGCCGGCGAGCAGAAAGAGATCCATGATGCGCGGCAGATTGAATCCAAAAAGATGCAAAATGCCGACGCAGATATGAAACTGTCCGGACAGCCGGATGATGAGCAAATAATTCGCGGCCATGAATTGAACGAGACGGCTCGTGCTGTTGACCTTTTCGGGCGGAATCACCCAAAAATAATCAATATACCGATAGATAAGCAGATGCACGACGCCCCAAAAGATCCATTTGATGCCGGTTTGATAAATGCGATGCTCATCTTCATCGTAGTAAGTTCGGCGATACGTGCTGTAATCCACCGCCGGAAACAGCGGGAAGGCCACGTTCGGCAGCAGAAAGAAATACGCGAGCGTGTGTGTGATTCCACCGGCCGGTACTTTTTTATGCTTGAGATCATAAAAATAAATCACCATCCGGAACATGAACATCGACGCGAGAATCGGCCAAATCGATTTGGGCCAGGGGAACGGCAGATAACCGGCGCGCATAGCAACGAGCGCGATGGCGGTAATGAGCAGAATCACGCCGCGCGCAACAAACGGGATTGGCAAGTGCACCAAGCCGATGAGACAGAGACTGAGGCCGATTAACCATGCACCGTCAACAAGTCCGAGAACGCTAAAGATCGCCGCGAGTGAGAGCAGCAGAAAGAAAGACAGGCGATAGTCGCGCGGCAGAAAATAATGAATGATGAAACCATAAAAGGTCAACGGCATCAATTTATGAAAGAAAGCATTGTGTTCGAGGCTGCTCATGCGCACGATGGCCACGAGCAGGCCCAACTGCGCGGCGAGGCCGAGAAATTTGGCCAAACCCTGCCCATCGAGAACGATGGCTTTCAACCACGCCAACAAACCGCGACCAGTCGCGAAATCCGCCAGCGCGCCAAGTGTGGCGATCGCGAGACCGACCCGGCTCAACCGGTTTTTCCAGGCCGCATCTGCACCGAGGAAACCGGAAAGGCCGATGAGATCGGCGCCCCAAACGCATGCGAGCATCGCGGCACCAGTGACGAAGATATAAACCGGCAGCGTTTTGAGCGAAACGGCGTTTGCGGGCGGAAATGGTTGCGCCGCAATTTTGGGCGTAATTTTATTCAATGCGTTCAGCGACTTTGTGGTGGTTCAATTCGCCTTGCTGATTAATCTTAAGAATCTCCGGATTCTCTTGCAGCGCTCGATACAACCGCTCCGCAAGCAGTCGATGGGCTTCGGCATTCGGGTGCATATCCCATTCGGCAACGCGAAGCGCTTCGACAGAATGCTTTGCAAAAGCATCGGAAATATCAAGAACGGCGAAGCCGAGCGCTTTCGCGAGATTCATCCAGCGCGCATCCTTCTCAGCGTCTTTTTCAATTTTATGGACCACCGGCCCATAAATATAAACTGGAAGAATGTGATGCGATTGGCAAATCTCGGCAAACCGCGGATAGAGCCACGCGATTATTTCATCGCCATGGCGTTTGAGCCGCTTGAAAGCCTCCTCTTCCGGCATTTTTCCGGCAACACCAGCTTTTTGTAAAAGCGAATTTAAGTACTCATACGGCATGGCAACTTTTCGCAAAGCCGGGGAGGCCAGATGGCGCGCCGAGCTGATATCCTCGCGCGGCGTGGCAATATAAAAGAGCGCATCCGGCTCGAAATCCACTACTTTCTTTTCAAAGACCACGAGTTCCTGAAGCGGGCTGTAGCCCGGCGAGGCAAAGTTCAGAATTTCATATTTGACATGGCCGCCTTTGTTCTCGCGATTCAAACGATCTTCCAGGCGCCATTCAAATGTTTCATGATCAGCCACGCCGCTGCCAAACACATGCGAAGCGCCGAGCACGGCAATACGGTAGGTTTGGGCGGGTTTCTTTTTTTCATACTCTTTATCCCGCATGCCCCAGCGATTGGTGGTAAGCTGGGCGCCATGAAAAATGATGTTGACCGAGGGCACGATTTCATCCCGCAGAAAATCGCCGGTCAAACGGCCAGCCGGCGTCTCGCGCAGCGTCGGCCAGTTATCCGGTTGCTTCATATAAACATCGCCAAGCTGGGTATTGAATTGATTGGCGAGGTTGATGTTTTCGTAGTATCCGCGCGTCAGCAGTTCAGCCTCCTGAGAATTCAGTCTGGCGGTTTGCAACTCACGAATCAACGCCTGCGTTTTTCCGCCAAGCTGGGCATTGATCTCTGTACTTCCGAGCAGGCATAAAAACAGCAGCGGAACGCCGGTGAGCAGAGCCGGCCTCAAAAAAGAATTTTCGTCTCCTTTTATTGCAGCCTCGCGCAATGACGATTTTTCAAACACCATGATGGCCAAAAAAATTACGCCGGTTGTCAACAATAAAACCATCATCAGACCTTGCAACGTGATGCCCGCGCCGGAAAAAAGTGAAAACCATTCCGCCAGTGAAGCACTGATCCACAGCGACCAGAGCATCGCAACGACTGCAAAGACGCCAGTGGCACGCAGCGTCCGCACCGCGATTTCGCGCCAACTCCACGCCTGCTTTTTCAAAGTCCGCTTTCTGCCATGTTTGGCCTCGTAGAGCGAGTTGGCGATGACAATCAAACCAAAGATCGTCCAGTACAAAACATCGGGCGCGGACAACAAAAACGATCCCCTGATCCAAAACCATTGATACGCGTGAAAAAACCACGTGATGACAAAAACAATCAACATCGCCAGAACAAAGGCGGCGGCCTCGCTGCGCTGGCGCAGCCGAATATAGGAAGGGTAGAAAAACACCTTCTGCATGAAATCTTTCCAATAAATATTGGCGCGGCGCCAGAAGTCGGTGAAGCTCGAAGCGAGAAAATAACGCTGCATCGTTTCCGGCAGATTGAATCCAAACAGGTGCAACATGCCGACAATCAAATGAAACTGTCCAGAAACGCGGACTAAAACCATCATATTCGAGATAATGTACTGGATGAGCGTGCGCAAACTGGACACTTCTTCGGGCGCGATCGCCCAGTAATAATTGATATAGCGATACAGAATCAGCAGCGCCATGCCGCGGAACATCCAGCGAATCCCTTTTTGGTAAATCCGGTGGGAATCGCTGTCGTAATAAGTCTGGCAAAACGTGCTGTAATCCACCACCGGAAAAAGCGGAAACACAGTGTTGGGCAAAAGAAAGAAATATGAGAGCGTCTGCGCGAGGCTGGTGGGCGGCGCCAGGCCATGTTTGAGATCATAAAGATAAATCATCAGCCGGAACATGAACATGGAGGCCAGGATCGGCAAAACCGCGCCGGCCCATGAAACTTTGATTTGCCCTATGCGGAGGAGCGCCAAACCAACGCCGGCGGCGACCAGCAAACCGGCGCGCACGGCAAAAGCAACCGGCAAATGACAAATACCGATGAGCAAAAGCCCGATGCCAACCAGCCATAGGCTGTTGGGGAAGCCAAACGCCGCATAAATTCCCGCGAACGAGAGCATCAAGAAGAAGGCCGGGCGATAACGTTGCGGCAGAAAATAATGAATCAGGAAACCGCCAAAAGCCAACGGCATGATCTTCTCGTAGAACGCCTGATTTTCCAATTGGAACTGGCGAGCGAGGAAAACCAGCAGGCCAAGCTGAAGCGCCAAGCTCAGAAATTTTCCCATCGCGGTCCAATCAAAAAGCTTCGTTGTCATGCGGTTTGGTGTTATCATACTCATTGTCATGCGCTGCGCATTATTTGCTTTTGCGTCATTGCAACTATAATTTGGATTGGATGAGACTCGCCATGCTGGCGATGGTGTTAAAATGTTTCGCCGTCATTTCATGCGCCGCAATTTTAATTCGGTATTTTTCCTGTAAAAACTCTGCCGTTTTTATTGTGGCAATCGAATCGAGAATCCCGCCAGAGATCAGCGGGGTATCATCGGTCAATCCCGCGGGATCTTCACCGGGAAGAAATTCTGCAAGAATATAATCCTTCACAGTTCTTTTGATTTCTGGCATTTCCTATTCTCCTTATTAAATTTCGTTTCGCGCTTAATGATGATGTGTCTCAAGGTGTCACTACTGCGCCAGACCAAGGATATCCTGATTACTTCGAAGCGCTTTGTAAAGCTGGTCAGCCAATAGCCGATGGCCTTCGGCATTCGGATGCCAGTCCCACTCGGCGACGCGCAACAAATCACTCTGTTGATTTTCATAAGCCTCAGAAAGGTCAATGATCGCAACGCCGGCTTCTTTCGCCAAACGCATAAAGCGATCCTTTTTCTCCGGCTCATTTTGCACTTTTTGGAGCACCGGCGTGTAAATATAAACGGGCCGAATATCATGTTGCCGGCAAATCTCGGCAAATCGCGGGTAAACCCATAAGAGCAATTCTTCACTATGGCGTTTCATGATTTTAACGGCATCAGCTTCAGTCGTTTGCTGATTGATCCCGGCTTTCTGCACGATTTTTCTCAAGCCCTCATAAGGAATGTCAACCCCCTGTACTGCCATATCCGCCAGATGCCGCGCCGAGATGAAGTCATCCAGAGGGGTGGCAACAAGAAAAACCGCATCCGGCATGAAATCCAGCACTTTCTTTTCAAAGATCACAAGTTCATGAAGCGGGCTATAGCTTGGAGCGGCAAAATTAAGAATTTCATATTGGGTCTGTTTTACGCGATTGTTCTCGCGATTCAAACGTTCTTCCAGAAGCCATTCGAATGTTTCGTTATCGGCAACACCGCTGCCAAACACGTGCGAGGCGCCGAGAACGGCGATCCGATAAGTATGATCGGGTTTCTTTTTATCGTATTCTTTATCTCGCATGCCCCAGCGATTGGTGCTAAGCTGGGCGCCATGAAAAACAATCCGCACTGAAGGAACGACCTCGTCACGCAAAAAATCGTTGGTCAAACGGCCAGCCGGAGTTTCCCGCAGGGAGGGCCAATCATTCGGGCGTTTCAGGTAGAGATCGCCAAGCTGAGTATTGAATTGATTGGATAGGTTAATATTTTCGTAATAGCCGCGCGTGAGCAGTTCGGCATCTTGATAATTCAGTGTGGTCATTTGCAGATCACGAATCACTTCTTGCGTTTTGTCATCGAAATGCGCAGAGATCACAGGTTGTCCCAACAAAAGAAGCAAAATGATCGGTACGCCTGCCATCGCCGCCGATTTTAAAAAAGGCCAAGGTGCGCCATTCATTTCCGCGCGTCTGCCTGCCGTTGGCGGAGGCGTTCTTTCGATAAAGTATGTGACCGCGACAAACACGCCGAACGCCACCAGCAACGTTGGAATGAACTTCATGACTTCATCCCTCGTCATGCTCACGTTGGACCAAAGGGAAATCCAATCGGATAAAGTTGGACTGGTCCACAACGACCACAAAATTGCGACACTGACGAAAAGGCCCATCGCTTGCAAGGCGCGCAGACCGAGACGGGGAAAAGATATGGCATTTTGCCCGGACGAGCGCGCGCGGCCGTGCTGGTTTTCATAAACCGAGTTGGCAGTAACAAAGACGGCAAAAATTCCCCAGAACAACATATCCGGCGCGGAAAGCAGAAATGAGCCTTTGATCCAAAACCACTGGTACGCATGAAAAAACCAGGTGATGACAAAAACCATACCCAAAGGAATGACGAGGCGGAGCGCGGCGTCGAACCGGCGCAACTGGAAATAGACGGGATAGAAGAAAATTTTTTGCATGAAGTCTTTCCAGTAAATATTGGCGCGGCGCCAGTATTCCGTGAAACTGGAAATGAAAAAGAATTGCTGCATCGCCGCCGGCAGATTGAAGCCGAACAAATGCAACAGGCCGACAATCAAAGTGAATTGCCCCACGATTCGCAGCACCAACAAATAATTCGCCGCCACATATTGCGCCAAACTGCTCAAGCTGTGAACGTCTGCCGGAGCGATTACCCAATAATAGTTGATATAGCGATAGACAATGAGTTCAATAATTCCCAGCAACATCCAGTCGATGCCCTTCTGATAAATCCGGTGGCGCTCGCTATCGTAGTACGTTCGGCGAAATGTGCTGTAATCCACCACCGGAAAGAGCGGAAACACGACGTTCGGCAACAAAAAGAAGTACGCGAGCGTATGTTGCAGGCTGAATTTGCCTTTCTGATGCTTGAGATCGTAAAGATAAACCATGAGCCGAAACATGAACATCGAGGCCAGAATCGGCAAAACGGGGCCGGCCCACGAAACTTTAATTTGCTCGGTGCGCAGAAACATCAAACCGACGGCGATTGCAATCAGCAAACTCACGCGAACCATAAAAGGAACCGGCAGATGGCAGAGGCTGATGAGCAGCAGGCCGAGGCCAACCAGCCAGAGTCCGTTGGGAAATCCCAAAGCGACATAAACTCCCACTAAGGAAAGCGCAACAAAAAAAGAGAGCCGATAATGCTGCGGCAAAAAATAATGCAGCAGAAAACCACCGAACGCCAACGGCATGATCTTCTCGTAGAACGCCTGATTTTCCAATTGAAACTGGCGAACGACGAGAACGAGCAAGCCAAGCTGAAGCGCAATGCTGAAAAACTTGCCTGCGCGCGCCCAATCAAACTTGGTGGTGGCCTGGTTTTGCGTCGTCATAATTCGTTGCCGTAGAATTTAATTCACGAATCTCGCTGGAAACTTTGCTCACGCCGCTCGCGGCACTTTTCCGCGAAAAATCCTTTGCAAAAACTATCTGCTCAAAATCATTTTTTTTGACTCATGGAAACTGCCTGCCGTCAAGCGATAGAAATAAACGCCGCTCGCTTGAACGCGCGCCTCCCAATCGCGAACATGTTGCCCAGCCGGCAGAATTTCGTTATCAATCAACGTTGCGATTTCTCTTCCATGAACATCAAAAATACGGAGTTGCACTGGTGCCGGATGGGGCAGCGCAAATTTGATCGAGGTCGCCGGATTGAAGGGGTTCGGATAGTTTTGCGCAAGATGAAACTTCGCAACAACTTCAGAACGTTCATCATCAATCGCCGTCAACAATGTTTTAACATAGCGGTCAAAGAATGCAACCACCGGCAGCTTCGTCGAATCGGCCTCGAAAGCCGAGTCGCCATGACCGCCGCCGATAATCGGTTTGAAAACCGCGATCCCGCCGGAGCGGCGCAACGCCGAATCCATCGCCACGCTTTGCTGAAACGGCACGGTCATATCCAGCGTGCCGTGCATGATCAAAAACGGTGGATCGCCTTTGCCGATGTAAGTGATCGGACTGGCGGCAATCGCTTTGGCCCGATTGGTTTGGAGGGGGCCGCCAATCAATTCCGCTTCCGGCGAGTTGGCGGAGCAATGATTGATATTGCTGGGATAATTGCATATCGTCAAAAAATCAGTCGGGCCATACCAATCGCAAACCGCCTGCACCTCGCTGCTGAATTGAAGATTGCCGCCGACCTTTCCCTCGAGTGAATCCACGCCGACGGTGGTGCCGAGCAAGGCGACGAGGTGCCCGCCTGCCGAACTGCCAAAAGCGCCGATTCTTTTCGGGTCCAAATCATACTGAACGGCGTTGGCCCGGAGCCACCGTATCGCCGCTTTGCAGTCATAAAGCTGCGCCGGAAATTTTGCCTGATCGCTCAACCGGTAATTGATGCTGGCGACAGCGTACCCCTGAGACACCAAGAATTCCGCGCGGGGATTGGCTTTGCTGCCGGCGCTCCAGCCACCGCCATGAACCCACACAATTACCGGATATGGTTTTGCCGTGTTTTTAGGAAAATACAAATCCAGTCTCAAGCTAATGCCGTCAACCAGCGCATATTGAACATTGGCTCTGTCGGGCACGATGTTCTGCGCGGCGGCATGGTGAAAAACGGTTGCGGCGGCAAAAAGCAATAGAGAACTCAATTTGACTTTTATCACTGCATCAATCCCTTGATTCAACGATCCATTCTATAATCCCAGCCAGCGGGAAATAATGTTTCTTTGCATTTCTGAAGTGCCGGAATAAATCGTGCTACCGACGGCGTCACGCAGCGCTCGTTCCACCTCATATTCCGTCATGAAGCCATAACCGCCAAAAATCTGCACGGTATCGAGCGCCGTTTGCAGCAGCGCTTCGCTGCCAAACAGTTTCGCAATCGCCGCGTTCATCGCCACGTTGCGGCTGCGCTCCAATTCCGACGCGGCTTTGTAAACCAGCAAACGCGCCGCTTCCAAACGCACTTTCATGTCTGCGATCTTGTGCGCAATCGCTTGAAACTTGCCGATGGACTGGCCAAACTGCTTGCGCGTGCGCGCCTGCAAAATGGCTTTCTCCAGCAGCCGTTCCATCGCGCCGATATGAATCGCCACGAGACAGGCGCGCTCCCAATCCATCGAATGGGTGAAATGCGTCGCGCCGCTGCCGGGTTTGTCAAGCACCTGCGAAGCGGGCACGTACACGTCTTCGTAAACCAACTCACCAATCGGTGAAGTGCGCAGGCCCATCTTGTCCCATTTCTTGCTCGATCTAAAACCGGGCGTATCTTTCTCCACCAGAAACGTGGTGACGCCGCCATAATAACCTTTTTCCGGATCGGTGAGCGCGAACGTTACGGCGAGATCCGCAACCGGCCCGTTGGAGCTAAAAGTTTTCACGCCGTTGATTCGAAAACCATCGCCGTCGGCAACCGCGCGCGTGCGCATGGCAAACGCATCGGAGCCGGAATCCGGCTCGCTCATCGCGTTGACCGCAATAATCGTCCCGTTGCAAAGGCCCGGCAGATAGCGGCGTTTCTGTTCTTCATTGCCGTGTTTCCAAATCGGAATCACGCAGGCGAGCAAATGCGCCGCAAGGGAAAACGCCAGTCCGCCGTCGTGGCAACCATAGCCGAACGCTTCGAGCGCCATTGCCGTGGTCAGGGGATCCAATCCGCCGCCGCCGTACTCTTCCGGCACCGGCAGGCCCGGCAATTTCATCTCGCCGCACTTCTGCCACAGCTCGCGCGAAAAGATTTGTTCGCGGTCGCGCTTGATCATGTCCGCATTTAATTCCTGCTTTGCGAAGCGACTGATCTCCTCGCGCAACAGTTTTTGTTCATCGGAATAAGAAAAATCCATTGCA
>CAYZFF010000094.1:0-4011 GCA_964477305.1 uncultured Cytophagia bacterium | reverse complement strand
TTACTCAAAAAGCCGACTTGATCACATCTGCCGTGAGCGAGCCGAGCTTGTTGTGCCAAATATGATCCTTGTTGCTTTCAACGATGCCGATAATTTCCCGCATCTTCCGCAATACCTCCGGCTGCTCTTCGTCGTAAACATCGCCCTGCAAAAGTTTGAGCACGTCGAGGCGATATTGGGGATTGCTGATGAACGCCGTAAACAGGATATTCAGGCGATAATAAACCGCGATAAACTCATACCAATTGCGCGTGCCGCGCCGAATCGTGGTTTCAAAATTTTTAAAAGCGTCTTTGGAAAAATTACCAGTTTCCAATGCTGCAAGAATATCGCGGCTCGCAAAGCGCGAGCTGTTGAGCGCAATGCTGACGCCAGTGGAAAAAATCGGATCGACGAAACGCGCCGCATCGCCAACCATCACAAAACGATCACCACAAATTTCCTTAATAGCATAGCTGTAGTCGCCTTCTTCGCTGAACGGGCGTATTTGCTTGGATTCTTTAAGCCGCTTAAAAATCTCCGGCCGCGACGCGATGCAGTCCCAAAAAAATTGCTCCCGCGACACTTTGTCTTTGGGAAAATTCTTTTTCTGCGTCACCACACCAAGACTGGTGATCGACTTGGTGATGGGGATTTGCCAAACCCAGCTATTGTTGATGGGCAAAAAATGAATAAAAATGTAATCTTGCTTCTCCGAAGCGCCGCGATCGTAATCGCGAAACCACGTATGAATGGCGTATTGATCGAATACCGGATCTTTGATTTTGAGCTTCAACTGGTTGCCGAGAAAAGTGCGGCGGCCGCTGGCATCAACGATCATGCGTACATTCAAGGGAAATTCTTTTGCGCCCAGGCCCACTTTGAGTTGCACGAATCCGTTGGCGTTCATATCGACGTTCTTGACGGTCACGCCGTTGTAAACCGTCGCGCCGAGCTTCTGTGCATGTTGCAGCAACAGCAAATCGAACTTCCCGCGATCCACATGATAGGTGTAGTTTTGCGGGACGCCGGGCTGCTCGCGCTCCTCAAAGCGTACGTTGGCCTGGCAATCCGGCGCCAAGCCTTCCCATTTATGATCGGCCGTCAACGCGCTGGTGGAAACCGTCCACACCGCGCCGTATTTATGCGGAAATTTATGCTCTTCCATTTGCTCGAGAAAATCAAGCTCTCTAAAAACACGCGTCGATGAAGGCACCAGCGACTCGCCGACATGGGGGCGCGGAAAAAGCTCGCCTTCAAAGACAACGCATTTAATGCCAGCTTTAGCGAGATAGGCGGCCATGCTCGAACCTGCCGGCCCGCCGCCGACGATGCCAACTTCAAAATCCGGTTTTTCGTGATTCATAGTTTCATTCCATAGTTGAAAAGTGAAGGCGCCGGTCAATTAATCGGCACATCGGCCAAAGCTTTTTTGAAAACGTGGCTATCGGGAGAATTCTCCACCGTGTGAATGAATTTTTTCATTTCATCAAGAACCTCAACCTCGGCGCGATCATAGACCTCGCCTTGCAGCAGTTGCAAGACCTGCACGCGATAATTCTTATTACTGATGAAATAAGTAAACGACGGCAGCAGCTTGTAATAAAGCCGGATGAACTCATACCAAATATTGACGCCGCCGCGAATCTTGGTCTCGTACGGCTTGAACATTTCTTCGCTGAAATCGCCGGTTTCAAAGGCCAGGCGTATTCTTTCCGAGGCGTATTTGGCGCTGTACATGGCCACGCTCACGCCAGAGGAGAAAATCGGGTCGACAAAGCGCGCGGCATCGCCGACCATCAAAAAGCCGTTGCCGCAGAATTTGTCCAAACAATAACTGTAGTCGCCCTCGCTCTTGAATTCGTTAATGCGTTGCGCGCTCTGCATGGCGCGGGCGATTTCAGGCGTTGAGTTGAGCAGCGATTTGAACCAGCCGTCGGGATCGAGCTTGGATTCTCTGAACACGTCACGCTCGGCCACCACACCGACCGAGGTGATCTTGTCGGTGATTGGAATCTGCCAGATCCAGCCGCGATTGACTTTCAAAAAATAAATGTGAATGTAATCCGCGCTCTCGGTGGTGCCGCGATCAACGTCTTTGAACCAGGCATGCACGGCATATTGGTTGAAAATCGGATCCTTCTTTTTCAAATTTAATTGCCGGCCGAGGAAAGTGCCGCGGCCGCTGGCATCGACCACCATCTTGCAGGGCATGGTGATCTGCTGACCGCCCATTTCGAAATTTACGCCTTTGGCATAGCCGCCCTCAAAAAGGACTTCCTTGGCGAGAACGCCCTGATAAACTTTGGAGCCAAGCTTCTCGGCGTGTTTCAACAGCAGCATATCCAGCTTGCCGCGATCGACGTGATAGGTGTAATCCTGGTCGATGCCCGGTTGCGCAAACTCGCGAAACGCAATATCAAATTCGCCGCGCTTCTCCGGCGGATGCCAGGCCGCGCCGTATTTTTTGACGAAGCCCTCACGCTCCATCGTTTCCAAAAAGCCGATTTCTTTGAGAACGCGCGTCGTGCTGGTAACCAGAGACTCGCCGACATGCGGCCGGGGATGATTGGCGCTATCGACAATCGTATTCTTGATGCCGGCCATGGAGAGATAGCTGCCCAGCGTCGAGCCCGCCGGTCCACCGCCGATGATGATGACTTCGTTCATGATGCTTGCTCCTTGTGAGAATTTCATTGTATGTGTTCAATTTCACGAAGCATTTATGAAATATCCGCTTCTGGTATTTTGGCCGGCAATGTCCAGCCGGCAATCCCGAACTTGATCAAACGTATTCATAGCCGCGTAATTGCTCGACCTCGCGGAGGTTAACTTCGGGAAAAATAATCGCGAGTTCTTCAGATGTTAAGTTGCAGGATTCCCGATTGAAAGTCGGGCGGTTAATTATTTTTTGCCGGTACATCTCAAAATGACGGGGGTCGGCGAGGATATCCAGAAACTCGTGATACTTTTTGTGATTTTCAAAGAAGTCGCCGGACAAGATGAAATGTCCGGCAGCCATGGCATTTTCATGCTCTTGATGCTCGCGAAGAAATGTCCCGGCATCGGCAAAGGAAATCGAATGCGGGTTATAAAACAGCGAAATCAACCGGTAGACAAAATTATAGGCGCCGTTAATGTATTCGTAGGCCTGCAACAGTGGGGTCTTATTGTTCAGGTTTCCGGAAGTAAACATTTCATTGAGAGCATCCGCAACCAACCAAGCGCTTTTGGTGGACAGAAAAATTCCGCTGGAGAAAATTGGGTCAATAAAGCGGGTGGCGTCGCCGATGAGCGCGAAACGTTCCCCGTGCTTCACATTCGAATTATACGAATAATCGCCTTCGGTGATCACCGACATCATCATCTTGGCACCGTCAATGATCTTGCTGACAAACGGCGATTCTTTTAACTCTTGAAAGAAGAGATCGTGCTGCCAATCTTGGCTGCCCTTGGCCAGCAAGTCGCGTTTTTGATCACGGAGGTAGAAGCTGTCCATCACGACCCCAGCCGTAATGCGGTCGCGTTCGAGAGGAAACACCCAGATCCAGCCGCGTTTTTCACCGCCGAGATAAACGATCAAAGAAGAACCTTCTTCCAGGCCGCCGATCATATTTTTCACGTCGATAAAATGCGTCCACAGCGCCGTGCGCTCAAAGCCTTTGTTGGATTCGCGCCAATTATTTTTTGTTGCCATAAATGTGCTGCGTCCGCTGGCGTCGATGAGAAAACGCGCCTCGTGCTTCTGTTGTTCGCCATCCGGACCGGTGGCAGTGACCACGACGACATCGCGTTCCGTATCAAACTGCACGTCATTGACCTTGGTCTGCTCTTGGACATCCGCGCCGTGCCGCCGGGAATTGTCCAACAGAATCATGTCAAAAATCTTGCGATCCACCTGAAAAGAAAGAAAACTCTTATCTTTAATCACATCGTTGAAGCACCAATTTGTCGAGCGCGTGCCGTCAATCGTCGTAAACCGGACCGTGGGCTTGCGAACGAAGTAGCGTTTCAATTCATCCAATACGCCCA